>NZ_JARWCR020000077.1:0-45353 GCF_029846695.2 Bradyrhizobium nivariense
TTTGATTCCAACTGGATCATCGAAGACCTGAACGAACGCAAGGCCAAGATCGTCATCTCGCAGCACCAAAGGCGCGCCCAGCCTCTCGACATCGACAAGGACATTTACAAATGGCGTCACCTGATCGGGAATTTCTTCGGCAAGCTGAAGGAATTCAAACGCATAGCGATGCGATGTGACAAGACAGACGGCAGCTTCGCAGCGATGATCTACCTCGCCACCGCTGTCATCCATTCCAAGTGAATCTCAACAGACCCTAGAGCATGATCCGGAAAAGTGCGCGGCGGTTTTCCGAAAAGATCATGCTCAAATAATGTAGAGCCTACGCCGGCTTGCGATGGCGGCTGCCGAGCGCGGCCTCGATCGTCTCGGGCTTCTCGATGCGCTCGATCAGCATGTCGATGCGGTCGCTGCCCCAGAACAGCTCGCCGTTGAACACCGTGGTGGGAACGCCGAACACGCCGAGCGCCTCGGCTTCGTCGATGATGCGGTCATGCTCGGCGCGCGCGGGGCCAACATCGCCCAAGCGCGCGAACTGCTCGCCGTTTCAAAACCTGAAGGCCAGCCCACCAGTGCCGCCGTCGATCGCAGCAAGTCGACTTGTCCATGCTGCGGCGGTCGCATGATCATCATCGAGGTGTTCGAGCGCGGTGCCACGCCACGGTATCGGCCCACAGGCCCAACAACCGTCATCAGGATCGATACCTCATGACCGTATCACAATCCCGCAAAACGGCTCGTCGCGCTCGCTCCGAAAACCTTCACAACAGCGGCCATTGACTCTCCGCCACCGCAAGATCGGGCTCAGCTTCCTAAATCTTTCAACCAGGAGGCAATCGTCTGATTAAGGTAGTCCGGCACTTCATGCTGAATGAAGTGGCCAACTCCAGGCACGATTTTGACCGTGAGATTGTCGGGATTTTCAATCCATGACTTTTCCAAATCAATAGTGCTTAGCAAAGCGTGGCTCTCCTCGATTCCGTGCACATGCAAGACCGGGCATTTGATCACGGCACCGTAGAGTTTCTTCATGGTTGGATCGAAAAGATTGAGCGCAAGCTGAGAAAACGCGTAGTTGGCTTTGTAATAACTCATCATGGACAAGATGGAAGATTTCGCGAAAGCCTCGATGTATCGGCTCTTAACCTGAGGATCTACAACCCAGTATGCCAAATCTTGCGCAGTCAAATCGTCGCCTTTGCCTTGAGCGAAGAACCGTGTGGCGTAGGCGCTGGCCTTAGCCTGCGCGATAGGATGGTTCCAAGGGAGCAATTCCCTCGTGATGGCGCCAGGATGAGGAACGCTGAGGACTACAAGTCTTTCGATCAGATCCGGATTTTGCCCGGTGAATAGCCACGACAAAGCGGCGCCCCAGTCGTGCCCAATCAGGATGGCCTTGCGACCGTTTCCCTCTGCATTGATCACGGCACGGATGTCATCAAGGAGAACCGGAAACTTATAGTTCTCGACACCTTCTGGCCGATCGCTCAAATCGTACCCGCGCAGATCAAGAGCGACCACCTGATAATTTGCTGAAAATGCCTGGATCTGATTTCGCCAAGAATACCAAAAGTCGGGAAATCCGTGCACGAACACCATAAGCGGTTTTTGATTGGATCCCATTGTGACGTAGTGGATTTTCGTTCCCGCATTTTCCGCATACTTGTGCAGAAGGTTCGGATCCTTATCGATATCAACGGCGGGCTCACTCAAAGCGACAGGGATTTTATTGTGCCAGATGGCATCGCTTGAAGTCTCTCCGGAAACAACGCGAGTGAACATCGCTGTGAACATGGCAGCTCCTAAAAGCATCATCGAGCAGGTTCTAGAGGCCATCTCAGTGATCCTGTTCGCTAGAACAGTTGCCGAAATCGAAGTTGCTCGAGCTCATTTGAGTATTTCCTGCGCAGCAATCTGGGAGAGTGGCATATGCCTTTGTGCAACTTCTGGCTTACGATTTGATAACGGTGATACGGCGGGACACATTTACTATGGTGATCGCCATAGTATGGCGATCACCATAGCCGTGTCAAGCCAGGCGTGGTATGCTTACGGGATGCCCCGTAAGACTGACGCCCGCGATCGCGCGATTGCCACTGCCGAGCGACTGTTTCGCATCCAAGGCTACACTGCGACGGGATTGAACCAGATCATTGAAGAAAGCGGCTCGCCTAAAGGATCGTTCTATTTTCATTTTCCGCGCGGTAAGGCACAGCTCGCAGAAGAAGCAATCGATCATTACGTTACGAGTAGAATTGCTGTATTGCGGGATATCTCGGCGAATACGACGGGTGATGCCCTGAGTTTTGTTCATCAGATTTTCGGCACGTTCGCGGCCGAAATGGTCGCCTCTGATTTCCAGTATGGATGTCTCATGCAAAATCTGGCGAATGAGCTTCCTGCACTCGACGCTGATCTGACCAAACGGGTAGCGCGCGGATTTGTTGATTCAACCGAGATCGTTGCGGAGCATTTTAGGGGGTGCGGTTTCACTTCCGCGCGCGCATCTTCTACCGCAGCCGCATTGGTAGCTGCCCTCGAAGGCGCACGTACGATCGCCCGGCTGGAACGCACAGCGGCTATATTCGAGGCGCTGGCGGATGTTAGTGTCCAGGGGTGGGCGGCCCCCGAGGGGAGACCCGGTTTCGAGGTCAGCTCTCGGCGGCGCGGCCGGTAGCTGCAACCCCGAGCAGCTCCTTGCGCTGGCAGAAAGAGCGGGTCCATGCATTGCCGGAGCATCCGCAGCCGCTGTCTGGCGCTGTAGCCGGGGGCGCCGGTGCCCAAACAGGCCGGAAGAAGAAAACTATTGCTCCGGGTCCCTCCGGCGGAAGGAGTTTCCCCTCCGGGAGGCAAAAAAGCCAATCGCTTCCATTGCTGTTTGGGGCCGAAACGACGACATTTCGGTCAGAAATTGATGGATTGACTGCTATGGAACGCACCGGGTTTGAGCCTTTCGGCGAGCAATTGGTGTCCGCAACGGACACCCAGCCGCGCTCGCGCGGGTCAAAGCTCCTGCTGCGGGTTGGCACCGGCCTGTTCTGGTCGCTGGTCGCCGGCATCGTGCTCGCGCGTGCGGCCTTTTTCGAGCCGGGCGTTTACGACGGCTTCAGCCGCGTCGCCTCGCTGGCCAAGAGCCTGATCTTCTAAAGCGCGCCTGATCTTCTGAGCCGGATTATTCCGAGCTGAGCGTAGAACTTCCCTCGGCCCTGATATGTCGAAAACTTATTTCCCAATCGGGCAGCGCTGCGTATAAATCTTTCTCCTCGGGGAGAGATTTGTGTCGCAGAATCAAGCATCCAGCCCGGCCGACGCCAAGCCGACCACGGCCACTAGCCGTATCGTCGCGCTGATTCCCGGCATCCTCCTCTGCATCGCCGTGGCCGGCGTTTCGGCCCTGCTCGAACGGGCGGAACTGGGCGTCTTCGAGCATCCCTATGTCGAGGCGCTGGTGATGGCGATCCTGCTCGGGATGGCGCTGCGCAGCTTCTGGAAGCCCGCGCCGCGCTGGCAGTCCGGCATCGCCTTCAGCGCCAAGCAGCTGCTCGAAGTCGCCGTCATGCTGCTGGGGGCCTCGATCAGCTTCGCTGCCATTGCGGCGTCCGGCGTCGCGCTGTTGGCATCGATCGCCGCGGTCGTCGTGATCGCGCTCTGCGTCTCCTTCGGCATCAGCCGCCTGCTCGGTCTCTCGACGCGGCTCTCGATCCTGATTGCCTGCGGCAACTCGATTTGCGGCAATTCGGCGATTGCGGCGGTGGCGCCGATCATCGGCGCCAACAATGACGAGATCGCATCCTCGATCTCCTTCACCGCGATCCTCGGCGTCATGATGGTGCTGGGCCTGCCGCTGCTGATTCCGCTGCTGCAGCTGTCGGCCACGCAGTACGGCATCCTCGCAGGCCTCACCGTCTATGCCGTGCCGCAGGTGCTGGCCGCGACGGTGCCGGCGGGGCTCGTCTCGACGCAGATCGGCACGCTCGTCAAGCTGATGCGCGTGCTGATGCTCGGGCCGGTCGTCGTCGGCCTCTCGCTGACGGCCTCGCGCTGGCACAGCGACGCCAAGAAGACCAATGTCGGCTTCTTCCGCCTGGTCCCGTGGTTCATCCTCGGCTTCCTTGCGCTGGCGACATTGCGCTCGCTGGAAATCGTGCCGGGCACCGTGGTCGGCCCAGTGACGAAGATCACCAGTTTTCTCACGGTGGTGTCGATGGCGGCGCTGGGCCTGGGTGTCGACGTGCGCGTGCTGGCGAATGTCGGCGGGCGGGTGACGGCGGCCGTGACGTTGTCGCTGCTGCTGCTGCTCGGCATCAGCATCGCGCTGGTGCACTGGTTCAAGTGAGATGCGGCTGTAGCCGCGAACTCCTCTTCCTTCTCCCCTTGCGGGAGAAGGTGCCTTGCCGGAGGCAAGGCGGATGAGGGGTCTGCATCTGCAAGCGTCGAGAAGAAGCTAAATCACATCCGCGAGCGAATGCCCGTGCAGCTCGATGTTCAGCCCCTGCAGGCCCATGTCGGTGATCTCGCCGCCCATCGCCTTCAGGCTCTCCTCGCGGATCAGCGACATCAGTCCGCGGCGCAGCGCCAGAAATTCCGACGACATCATCATCGATTGCTGCCGCGGCCGCTCCAGCGGGATCGGAATCTCGGCCTTGATCGAGCCGGGGCGCGCGGTCATGCAGTAGACGCGATCGGAGAGGAAGATCGCCTCGTCGATGTCGTGGGTGACGAACAGCACCGAGATCTTCAGCCGCTGCCACATGTTGGTGAGGATCTGCTGCATGATGACCCGGGTCTGCGCGTCCAGGGCGCCGAAGGGCTCGTCCAGCAGCAGCACTTTTGGTCCCGTCGCGAGCGCGCGGACGATGCCGACACGCTGCTTCATGCCACCGGAAAGCTTTTCCGGATAATGCTTTTCGAAGGCCTCGAGCCCGGCGAGCCCGAGCAGCGTCCGCGCGGCGCGCTCGCGCTGTGAGCGCGGCATGCCGCGCATCTTCAGGCCGAACTCGACGTTCTCCCGCACGGTCTTCCAGGGAAACAGCGAATATTGCTGAAACACCATGCCGCGCTCGGCGCTGGGGCCGTTCACCTTCTCGCCGTCGACGGTGACGATACCCGTGGTCGGCTTGAGGAAGCCCGCGACCGCATTGAGCAGCGTCGACTTTCCGCAGCCCGAGGGGCCGACGATCGAGACGAACTCGCCAGGCTTCACATGGATCTGCGTATCGGTGACGGCTTCGACCGGCCCCTCGATGCTGTCATAGCTGAGGGAGAAATTCCTGACCTCGATATGGCCCTGCGGTGCTTTGGTCATGATCTCGCTCATTTCAGCCTCCACGGCATCACCAATTGTCCGGCCCCCCGGATCAACATGCTCGATCCGAGACCGAGCACGCCGATCGCGATCATGCCGAGCGCGATGTCGGCATACTGGACCAGCGAATAGGCCTCCCAGGTGAAATAGCCGATGCCGTATTGCCCCGAGATCATCTCGGCGGCGATCAGCGACACCCATGCCACGCCCATGCCGACGGTGAGGCCGGTGAAGATGTGCGGGAGCGAGGCCGGGAAATACACATCGCGGAAGATCGAGCGTTCGCGCGCGCCGAGACATTGCGCGGCGCGCACCAGCACGGGATCGACCAGCGACATGCCGTGCAGCGTGTTGACCAGGATCGGGAAGAACGAGCCGAGGAAGGTGATGTAGACGATGCTCTGCTCGTTGGTCGGCCACAGCATGATCGCCATCGGCACCCAGGCGATCGCCGGGATCGGCCGCAACACTTCGGCCACGGGGAAGATGATCTCGTGGATCAGCTTGAAGCGACCCATGATCAGCCCGAGCGGCACGGCGACGATGGCCGCGAGCGAGAAGCCGAAAAAGATGCGTCGACAGCTCAAGAGGACGTGCATCAGGAAATGGGGATCGTGGATCGCCTTGGTGAAGCTGGCATAGACCGCGAGCGGCGAGGGCACGTTGGTGAAGCGCACGAAGAATACGACGCGATAGGTCGTGAGCAGGTGCCAGACCAGCAGGAAAGCGAGCAGCGAGATGATGCCGATCGCGGTCGCACGGAGCCCGTCCCGGTTGAGCCGGCACCAGCGCAGCACGAGCGTGCTGAAGGAGGGGGGCGTCGCGGGCGGAGTGGCGGGCACGGGGCCGGCCTCGCCGATTGCATTTGCTGCCGGCATGCTGTCCTCGGGATGTCTGAGGAGGGCGGGACTGCTCACGTCTTGCCTCCGCCGACTGCCACCTTCACCGCGTCGTCGAAGCCGAGCACCTTGCCGCTGATCTTGGCGGCATAGGCTTCGGCGTCCTTCTTCAACAGGAACGGCGCAACCTCGCCATTGCCGACCGCGAAGAAAGCCTGGTCGGCGAACAGCTTGATGCCGCGGGTGGTATCGAAGACGTAGGCGACGTTGATCTTCTTGCCCTTGGCCTTGAAGTCGGCATAGGCGCTGAGCGTACAGGCGGCCGATGCGAAGGGCAGAATGCCTGAATCGTCGACCCAGACCTCGCCGGCCTTGCGCGGATCGGCGATCGGTTTCTTGCAGAGGGAATCTTCGCCGGCGATCTCGTAATTGCTGGCGCTGGCGAGTCGCGCGTCATAGTCGAGCTTCATCTCGGCATAGGCCTTGCGGATGTAGCTGTCGTCGACCCATTTCTTCGGATCGAACTCCTTCATGCGGCCGAGGTTCTGCAGCACCTTGACGTCGGCCGTGGCGGCGTCGATCAGCGCCGGCTTGATCGAGGGATCAGTGGTCATGTTGCCGCTGGGCCCCAGGAAGATGTAGACGACCTCCTTGCTGATGCCGGTCCACTCCTGGATCTTCTCGGCGGCGAGCTTGGGATCGTCGCGCAGCCATTGATTGGCGGCGATTACCGCCTTCAGATAGGCGGTGACGACTTCAGGATACTTCTCGGCGAAGTCGGTGCGGACCACGATGCCGTGGAAGGTCGGCAAATTGGTCTCGACGCCGTCGAAGATCTTTCGCGCAAAACCGCGGAACGGCAGCAGCTCCGCGAACGGAACGAAGTCGGCATGCGCGTCGATCTTCTTCTCCTGGAGATTGGTCGAGCCGACCTCCGGGCTCTGGCTGACGAGCTGGAAGAAATCGGATGTGTAGCCGCGGTCCTGCATCGCCTTCAGCACCATGCCGTGCGCGGCCGAGCCGAACGGCACGCTGACGAGCTTGCCCTTGAGATCGGCGAGATCGTAGTAGGGCGAATCCTTGTGAACGACGATGCCGTTGCCGGAGCCCGACAGGCTGTAGGCGGCGATGCCGATCAGCCGGCTCTTGCTCTCCGGATTGCTGTCGAAAGTGAAGCCGTTCACGATCAGCGGATAGTCGCCCATCATGCCGATCTGCAGCTTGTTTGCCATCATCGCGTTGGTGACGGGCGGGCCGGAGGTGAAATTCTGCCACTCCAGCTCGAACTTGATGTTGGCGTATTTGCCGTCCTTCGGCAGGTATTTTTCGAGGAGATGCAGCTGGCGAATGACGACGCCGGCCGTGACCGTGTTGGTCGTGGTGTCCTGCGTTCCGATGCCGAGCGTGACGGTTTCCGCCGAGGCCGGCTGCGCGAGGAGAAGCGCCAGCGACGTCACCGACATCGCGATCGAGTGCGTGGGAAGACGGCGGACCATTCTCATCCTCATTCGGTTGGATGTGCTGTGGTTGCCATGATTGGGTGAGGGCGTGGGGAGGGCAAATCCGGAATGAGCGCCGCAGTCGATTAGTTGCCGGGAAAAGCTGATTGCATACTCCTTGGGCAGTCCTGCACTATAAAGCCGCTTGCCTGGGCATCGGCCCCTAGTCAGATCCTTGCCCCCGCATCTCTTCCAGCACGTCGGTCCGGCAGACCACGATCTGCGAGCGCCTAGTCAGCACGATTCTCTTCTCCTGCATGCGCTTCAGGCTGATCGTGACCCATTGCCTGGTTGCGCCGACCATGTGGGCGATATCGGCATGGGTGAAGGCGGCCGCGATTACCCGGCCGTCGGCGTCATCGACGCCGTAAAGCTCGACGAGATGCAGCAAGAGATGCGCAAGGCGCTGTGTGATCGAGCGCGTTCCCAGCATCTGGGCCAGCGCCGAATAGCACTTGCCCTTGAAAGTGAGCCCTTCGATCAGGCCGATGGCGAGATTCGGGATCTCTGCGGCAAGTGCCCGCAGCTCCTTTCCGGGCAGGTGCACCACGCTGCAATTGCTGGATGCAACGCCGCACCATTGATGCACGGTGCCCTCGAATACTTCCGGCCCGCCGACGAAATTGCCGACATGCCAGTAAGCCAGCGTGATCTCGCGGCCGAGCGGGGAGGTGTAGAACACCCGGATACGGCCGCTCTCGATCAGCCAGATGCCGTCATGCTTGCTGCCCTGGCTGAACAGCGTCTGGCCGCGGTTGAGCACTTTCCGGCGGCCCTGCTTCAGCACCAGATCGCGCTCGCGCTGGCTGAGCTTGTCCATCAACGGCGGCGGTCCGCCGATCCATTGCTGGTTCTCGGTGAGCAGCAGCGAGGAGCCGCCGGCAGGCCGGACTGCCGGGGGAACCGCCCCGCGAACCACATTGGCCGCCTGCAACATCATCTGCCTCCGGAACGTTGAAATCGTTCTAAAGAGCAGCAATGTCCGTGCCAGATGGGGGAGGGCGTTCGGCGCGAGCCTGCGCCACCTACTCAGGTGTCATCGCCCGCGAAGGCGGGCGATCCAGTATTCCAGAGAAGGCAATGGGATACGGATGGGCCGCGGCGTACTGGATTCCCCGCCTTCGCGGGGAATGACAGCGAAATTTGTGGCCGCCGTCGCGCCAATCTCAAGGCTGCGTCGGTTTACCGCCCCGCCAAGCTCAACAAATACGGCTTCGGGTAAATCCCCCGGTTGTGCCCATCCGAAAACGAAATGTTCAGCCCGTAGCCGAGGTCACCGATCTCGGTGATCGCGATCCCCGGAAACCGCTCGGGGAAGCGGCCGTCGAAGCGGGCGCGGGTGCAGTGGGCGCATTTGCAGGAGAGGCGGAGCTTCTCCGCGGACAAGTCCAGTTCGCCGTCCTGCGCGGTGCGGACGCGGAGCGTCGCGAGGTCGGCGCTTGCTTCGTAATCTGCCACGGTCGCTCCCACCAAGGTCATGACGTATTCCCGACCCTTCTCTACGTTGTCGCAGCGCTACCGCGATAGCAACTAATTGCCAGGCGCAGGCGCGGGGCGCGCTGATCTTCGCTGCCTGCTCTTCGATCATCGCCCACGAAATGTGAAACTAATCGACCGGGAATTTCAGTTCGGCGTTGCCGGATTCCCGTCTCTCCGAAACCTTGTGCGCAATCGAGGTCAGGAAAGACAATGAGCGCATTTCAGAAGGAAACGGTTTTGTCGGTCAGGCACTGGACCGAGTCCCTGTTCAGCTTCACCGCGACGCGCGATCCGGGCTTCCGCTTCCAGAACGGCCAGTTCGCGATGATCGGACTGGAAGTCGAGGGCAAGCCGTTGCTGCGGGCCTACAGCATGGCCAGCGCCAATCACGAGGAAGCGCTCGAGTTCTTCTCGATCAAGGTGCAGGACGGACCGCTGACCTCGCGGCTCCAGAGGATCAGGGAAGGCGACGTCATCCTGGTCGGCCGCAAGGCGACGGGCACGCTGATCACCGGCAATCTCATTCCCGGCAAGCGCCTGTTGCTGCTCTCGACCGGAACGGGCCTCGCGCCGTTCGCCAGCCTGATCAAGGACCCCGACGTCTACGAGTATTACGAGACCATCGTGCTCGCCCATGGCTGCCGCCAGGTCTCCGAACTCTCCTATGGCGAGCACCTCGTCGAAGGCCTGCGCAATCACGAGTTCTTCGGACCGCTGATCCGCGACAAGCTCGTCTACTATCCCACCGTCACCCGCGAGCCGTTCAGGAATCGCGGCCGCATCACCGACCTGATCGCATCGAACCAGCTCTTCGACGATATCGGGCAGTCGGGTCTCGATATCAAGACCGACCGCATCATGCTGTGCGGCAGCCCGGCGATGCTGGAGGAGCTTCCCGCGATGGTTTCCGCGCGAGGCTTTATCGAGGGCAATCACAGCCGGCCCGGCCATTTCGTGATCGAAAAGGCCTTCGTCGAGCGCTGACCCGCAATTCGCATCCCGGCGACAACTAATTGCTATCGCCGGAAAGCCACCTGAACAAATCTGATGCAAAGGCGCCGGACCTGCCGGCGAACCAGGAGCAAGCGATGGCACTAGATCAGATCGTCGACGGACTTTCGGAGGTTTCCTGCGACGTGCTGGTGATCGGCGGCGGCACAGCCGGCCCGATGGCGGCGCTGAAGGCGAAGCTGAAGAATCCGAAGGCCAATGTCGTCCTGCTCGAAAAGGCCAACGTCAAGCGCTCCGGCGCGATCTCGATGGGCATGGACGGCTTGAACAACGCCGTCATCCCCGGCTACGCGACGCCCGAGCAGTACACCAAGGAAATCACCATCGCCAATGACGGCATCGTCGATCAGAAAGCGGTCTATAAATACGCGCAGAACTGTTACAAGATCGTCGAGGAGCTCGACAGTTTCGGCATTCGCTTCCTGAAGAACGAGAACGGCGACTACGCCGTCAAGAAGGTGCATCATATCGGCAGCTATGTTCTGCCGATGCCGAACGGCGAGACCGTGAAGAAGGCGCTCTATCGCCAGCTCCGCCGCGCCCGCATCCTGATCTCCAACCGCTACATGGCGACGCGGCTTTTGAAGTCCGCCGACGGCCGCATTGCCGGTGCGATCAGCGTCAACACCCGCACGGCCGAAATCCTGGTGATCAAGGCGAAGTCCGTGATCCTCTGCATGGGGGCAGCCGGTCGCCTCGGTCTTCCGACCTCCGGCTACATGTTCGGCACTTACGAGAACGCCGCCAATTCCGGCGATGGCTATGCGATGGCCTATCACGCCGGTGCAGCGCTCGCGAACCTGGAATGCTACCAGATCAATCCGCTGATCAAGGACTATAACGGCCCGGCCTGCGCCTATGTCGCCGGTCCCTTCGGCGCCTTCACCGCCAACAACGAGGGATCGCGCTTCATCGAATGCGACTACTGGTCCGGCCAGATGATGCTGGAATTCTACAATGAGCTGTTGTCCGGCAAGGGCCCGGTGTTCCTCCAGCTCAAGCATCTCCATCCGAACACCATCGAGGAAATCGAATCGACCTTGCACAAGGTGGAGCGGCCGACGCGCGGCCTGTTCCAGCAGGGACGTGGCGTCGACTACCGCAACGAGTCGATCGAGATGCATATCTCCGAGATCGGCTTCTGCTCGGGTCACAGCGCTTCCGGCGTGTTCGTCGACGACAATGCCCGCACCACGGTGCCCGGCCTTTACGCCGCCGGCGACATGGCGAGCGTGCCGCACAACTATATGCTCGGCGCCTTCACCAACGGTTCGGTCGCCGGCGTCGACGCGATGGAATTCGCGGACCATCACGACTTCGCGGAATTCGACGCGGCCGATGTCGCCAGAGAACGTGACCGCGTGATGGCGCCGACCAAACGCGAGGACGGCATTCCGCCGAACCAGATCGAGTACAAGACCCGCCGTCTCGTCAATGACTATCTCCAGCCGCCGAAAGTCACGCGCAAATACGAGCTCGGCATGCGCCGGCTCGCCGAAGCGAGGCAAGACATGCAGGAGCACATGATCGCGCGCAACGCGCACGAACTGCTCCGCGCCCTCGAAGTACAGTCGATCATGGACTGCGCCGACATGGCCGTGCATGCCTCGCTCTACCGCGAGGAAAGCCGCTGGGGCCTCTATCACTGGCGGACGGATTTCCCGGAGAAGGACAACGAGAATTGGTTCTGCCACACGCTGCTGAGCAAGCAGGACGGCAAGATGACCAGCGAAAAGCGTGCCGTGGAGCCCTACGTCGTGCCGATCGCCGACGACGAGAAGGATCTCTACGACAAGCAGCGCATCCGCGCGACAGCCTGACACGCCACACAAGTAACAGGAGACATACGATGCCTCTCGCTTCTTATCAGACATCGGTTCCGGTGGTCGTCGACGACGCCAAATGCATCGCGGACAAGGGCTGCACGGTGTGCGTCGACGTCTGTCCGCTCGACGTGCTCCGCATCAGCGACATGACCGGCAAGGCCTACATGGCCTATGACGAATGCTGGTACTGCATGCCCTGCGAGGCGGATTGCCCGACCGGCGCCGTCACCGTCAACATTCCCTATCTGTTGAGGTAGTCATGTCGAGCCCGTTCGAATCCTACGACGATCTCGAAGATGCCGACGAGCGGCTTCAGGCGGCCGATCCCGCGGAGCGCCGCGTCGCCATCATCGGGCTCGGCCATTCCGGCGATCCCGCAGCCGTCCCGCATCTTGCCAACATGGTGGCTGATCCCGATGCTGGCGTACGCCAGCAGGTCGCGATGGCGCTTGGCGAGTTCGACGGGCCGGAGGCCGCCAGCGCGCTGGTGAAGCTGCTCGTCGACCCCGAACGAATCGTGGCGGCCGCTGCGGCCGACAGCATGGCCGAGTTCAAGGATCCGGCCTGCGCCGACATCATCCTGCCGCTGGTCAAGCACGCCCACGCCTTCGTCCGCATGGGCGCGCTACGTGCGCTGAAGGAGCTGCGCAGCAAGGACACGTTGAAGCCGGCGCTGGAAGCGCTCCAGGACACGGACGCCGCCGTGCGGGTGCAGGCGATCGGCGTGATCGGGTTCCTCAAGCTGGAGGAATCAATTCCGGCGCTGACCGCGCTGATCAACGATCCCGACGCCCATGT
This sequence comes from Bradyrhizobium nivariense, assembly GCF_029846695.2. NCBI lineage: Bacteria > Pseudomonadati > Pseudomonadota > Alphaproteobacteria > Hyphomicrobiales > Nitrobacteraceae > Bradyrhizobium > Bradyrhizobium nivariense. The sequence goes on from NZ_JARWCR020000077.1 coordinate 12,758, forward strand.
GCGCCGTGCTGCGGTGAGCGCGTTGGCGTTCTCGCAGTTGAAGCCGGCGGCCGAGACGATCACCTGCGCGCTGAAGGATACCGACTGGATGGTGCGCGAGATGGCGGCGGAAACGTTGGGCCTCAACGTCAACGGCTCGCTTGCTGCCGACCAGCTCATCGGTTCCCTCGCCGACGAGTTCTGGCAGGTGCGGCTGAAGGTGATCCGCAGCCTCGGCAGAATGAAGATCGAGCGCGCGGTGCGGCCGATCGGCAATTGCATCAACCACGATCAGGCCAATTTGCGCAAGGAAGCTGCCGCGGCGCTCGGCGAGATTGCCCATCCCGACGGCGAGGCGTTTCTGGCTGTCATCGCGGACGACGCCGATCCCGACGTGCGCAAGAACGCACGCTGGGCGCTTCAGCAGATTGCGGCCCGAAAAGCGCGGGCGGGGGCATAGAAGCGCGGCAGGCTGCCGCTCTGGACTTCCCGTCCCAGACGTTTATTGGTCTTCGCCAGCGTGATCGGCCTCTGCGAGCGAGGCCGATCCGAAAGGAGCGAGGACGCGCCCATGACGACATTGACGGTTCACGACCTTCTTCCCGAGGACGGCACGCGGGGAACGCTCGTCGGCCGCGTCTGGCTGCCGCAGGCGAATGGTCCGGCCGTGGTCGCCGTGCGCGGCGATGGTGTGTTCGACGTGACCGCAAGGTTTCCGACCATCAGCACGCTCTGCGAAGAGGACAGTCCGGCGAAAGCGCTTGCGGCAATCAAGGGCGAGCGTATCGGCGATCTCGAGGCCATCGTCGCCAACACGCCGCCCGATCACCGCGATCCGAAAAAGCCATGGCTGCTCGCGCCGGTCGATCTCCAGACCCTGAAGGCCGCCGGCGTCACCTTCGCCATCTCGATGCTGGAGCGCGTCATCGAGGAGCGCGCCAAGGGCAATCCGGCCTCGGCCGAAGCGATCCGCAAAGAGGTGACGCGGCTGATCGGCGATGATCTCTCCAAGCTCAAGCCGGGCTCGGATCAGGCGATGCATCTGAAGCAGGTGCTGATCGACCAGAACGCCTGGAGCCAGTATCTCGAAGTCGGCATCGGTCCCGATGCCGAGGTCTTCACCAAGGCGCCGACCTTGTCCTCGGTCGGCACCGGCATGGATGCCGGGCTGCATCCGAAATCGACCTGGAACAACCCGGAGCCGGAGCTGGTGCTGTTCGTCTCGAGCCGCGGCAAGATCGTCGGCGGCGCGCTCGGCAACGACGTCAATCTGCGCGACTTCGAGGGACGTTCGGCGCTGCTGTTGTCGAAAGCCAAAGACAACAACGCCTCGTGCTCCATCGGCCCACTGCTACGCCTGTTCGACGATACATTCACGCTCGACGACGCGCGCAAGCTCGACATCAGCCTGAACGTGAAGGGCGCGGACGGTTTCGTTCTCGACGGCCACTCCTCGATCAGCAAGATCAGCCGCGATCCGACCGACCTGGTCGAGCAGACCATCGGCAAGGTCCATCAATACCCGGATGGATTCGTGCTGTTTCTCGGCACGATGTTCGCACCCGTCAAGGACCGCGATGCGCCGGGACAGGGCTTCACCCACAAGCGCGACGATATCGTCACCATCTCAGCGCCGCAGCTCGGCAAGCTCGTCAACCGCATGCGCACCAGCGACGAGTGCGAGCCCTGGACTTTTGGCATCGGCGCGTTGATGAAGAATCTGGCGCAGCGGAAGCTGATCTAGCGCCGTCTTTTCCTCACGTTGCCCCGCCGACAGCGGGCGATTGCACAATCGAAATTTGCAGAAGGTCGTCATGCCCGGGCTTGTCCCGCCTGCGCGGCCGAAGCCGCTTCGACGAGGCGAAGGCCCGGGCATCCACGTTCTTTGTCCCGCATGGCAAGGCCGTGGATGGCCGGGACAAGCCCGGCCATGACGATGTGGCGCCGGCCAAGTCGCACACATTCTTTTCATCTCCCCGTTGCATCTATGGAACAAAATCGCGCTGGGCGTGTCATACGATGGCCCTCTCGCCGACTGTCGCGGCCATCGTAAATAGTCAGATAATATGACTAGTCGGAACCGATCTTCCGTGAAATAGTGCCTGCCGCCGCCCTAGAGGTCGGCCTGCGGGTGCCATGCTACCAATAGGCACCCGAGATAACACTTGGGAGACACGCCTGATGATCCTCAAAGCCCTCTTTGCGGCCAGTGCCACGACCGCATTGCTGCTCGCGCTGCCGGCCAGCGCCGCCGAGCTCACGATCGGCTTCTCGCAGATCGGATCGGAATCCGGCTGGCGCGCGGCCGAGACCTCGGTCTCCAAGCAGGAGGCCACCAAGCGCAAGGTCAATCTCAAGATTGCCGACGCCCAGCAGAAGCAGGAGAACCAGATCAAGGCGATCCGCTCCTTCATTGCGCAGAACGTTGATGCGATCTTCCTTGCGCCCGTCGTCTCGACTGGCTGGGACTCGGTGCTGAAGGAAGCCAAGGAGGCCAAGATTCCGGTCGTGCTGCTCGACCGCGACATCGATCCCTCCGGCAAGGAACTCTATCTCACTGCCGTGACCTCCGACAGCGTGCATGAAGGCGAGGTCGCCGGCGACTGGCTGGCGAAGACCGTTGGCGGCAAGGCCTGCAACGTCGTCGAATTGCAGGGCACGGTCGGCGCCAGCGTGGCCGCCAACCGCAAGAAGGGTTTTGACACCGCCATCGCAAAGCATGCGAACCTGAAGGTGGTGCGCAGCCAGACCGGCGACTTCACCCGCGCCAAGGGCAAGGAAGTGATGGAAAGCTTCATCAAGGCCGAAGGCGGCGGCAAGTCGATCTGCGCGGTCTATGCGCACAACGACGACATGATGGTCGGCGCCATCCAGGCGATGAAGGAAGCCGGCTTCAAGCCCGGCAAGGAGATCCTCACCGTCTCGATCGATGCCGTCCCCGACATCTTCAAGGCGATGGTCGCCGGCGAAGCCAATGCCACTGTCGAGCTGACGCCGAACATGGCGGGCCCCGCGCTCGATGCCATCGCGGCCTTCAAGGACAAGGGCACCGTTCCGCCGAAATGGATCCAGACCGACTCCAAGCTCTACACCGCCACCGATGATCCGCAGAAGATCTACGACAGCAAGAAGGGCCTCGGTTACTGAGGCGAGTGCGTCGCCGGACCGCGCCTTGTGGTCCGGCGCCCCTTCGAAACCGCTGCAGGAACGGATAGGCTGGGTGTCCGCATCATCAGCGGACGCCGGTGGGAGTGAATTGGCCATGGAGAACAGCCCGGATCCTGCCGCTTCCCTGCTGGAGGTGCGCGGGATCAGCAAGAGTTTTGGTGCTGTGCGTGCGTTGCAGGAGGTCGACTTCACGCTTCGCGCCGGCGAGATCCATGCGCTGCTCGGCGAGAACGGCGCCGGTAAGTCCACGCTGATCAAGGTGATCACCGGCGTGTTCCCGCGCGATGCCGGCATCGTCAGGATCAGCGGCGAAGAGGTTGCGCCGCGCTCGGCCAAGGCCGCGCTTCAGGCCGGCATTGCCACCGTCTACCAGGAAGTCAATTTGCTGCCGAATCTCTCGGTGGCGCAGAACCTGTTCCTTGACCGGCAGCCAATGCGCTTCGGCGTCGTGCGCGAAGGCGAGATGCGACGTCGCGCGACGACGCTGCTCGCGGATTTCGGTCTCGACATCGACGTGGCCGCGCCGCTCGGCAACTATTCCGTTGCCGTGCAGCATGTTACCGCGATCGCGCGCGCCGTCGATCTCTCGGCGCGCGTACTGATCCTGGACGAGCCGACCGCGAGCCTCGACCGCCATGAGGTCGAGATCCTCTTTCGCATCATGCGCCAGCTCGCCAAGCGCGGCATTGGCATCGTCTTCGTCAGCCATTTTCTCGACCAGGTCTATGAGATTTCCGACCGCATCACGGTGTTACGCAACGGCCGCCTTGTCGGCGAGCGCGAGACCGCCTCGCTGCCGCGGCTCGAATTGATCCGGATGATGCTCGGCCGCGAGCTTGCGGAGACCACGAGCGCGCGGGCCTCGGCAGGCGAGCACACGACGCGCGAGGTCTGTGCCAGCTTCGAGAATTACGGCAAGGCCGGCTATGTCGCGCCGTTCAATCTCGAGCTGCGGCATGGCGAGGTCGTCGGTCTCGCCGGCCTGCTCGGCTCGGGCCGGACCGAGACGGCGCGGCTGGTGTTCGGCGCCGAGCGCGCCGATCGCGGACAAGCGAGGGTGGAAGGCGCGCCCGTGCGGCTCCAGTCGCCGCGCGACGGCGTGCGTCACGGCTTTGGCTATTGCCCGGAGGAGCGCAAAACGGACGGCATCGTCGCCGAGCTCACCGTGCGCGAGAACATCGTGCTTGCGCTCCAGGCCAAGCGCGGTTTGCATCGGCCGCTGTCGCGACGCGAGCAGGACGAGATCGCAAGCCGCTACGTCAAGATGCTCGACATCCGTCCGCCCGATCCGGAGCGTCCCGTCGGCCTGTTGTCCGGCGGCAATCAGCAGAAGGTGCTGCTGGCACGGTGGCTGGCGACCTCGCCGCGACTCCTCGTGCTGGACGAGCCGACCCGCGGCATCGACGTCGGCGCGCACGCCGAGATCATCCGCCTGATCCGCGATCTCTGCGACGACGGGCTTGCGCTGCTCGTGATCTCCTCCGAGCTCGACGAGATCGTGACCTATTCCGATCGTGTGGTGGTGCTGCGCGATCGCGCCCATGTCGAGGAGCTCGCGGGCGAGGCCATCGACGTCGGCAGCATTCTCGCAGCCATCGCCGCCGACGGCGCCAGTGTCGCGCATGAGGGCCGGGCATGACAGCGCTGTTGCCGCGCCGCGGCCTTGCCCAGATCCTCGCGCTGATCGTCATCATGGCGGTCGATCGCGTGGTGTCGCCGCAATTCTTCGATCTGCGCCTTCAGGACGGCCGGCTGTTCGGCAGCCTGATCGACGTGCTTAATCGCGGCACGCCGGTGGCGCTGCTCTCGCTCGGCATGGTGCTGGTGATCGCAACACGCGGCATCGATCTGTCGGTCGGTGCGGTGATGGCGATCTCGGGCGCGATCGCGGCGAGCCTCGCCGACAGCTACAGTCTGGCCGTGGTGCTGGCGGCTGCGCTCGGCGCAGGCCTGATCTGCGGATTGTGGAACGGATTTCTCGTCGCGGTGCTCGGCATGCAGCCGATCGTCGCGACCCTGATCCTGATGGTGGCGGGACGCGGCATCGCCCAGCTCATTACCGAGGGGCGCATCGTGACCTTCTCCTCGCCGGATCTGGTCTGGCTCGGCAATGGCTCTATTCTCGGCCTGCCGGTGCCGGTCGCGATTGCGCTGGGCATGCTGATCCTCACCGGCGCGGTGGTGCGCGGCTCGGCACTCGGGCTGCTGATCGAGGCAACCGGCGGCAATGCGCGGGCGAGTGAGCTCGCCGGTGTCGGCACGCGCGCGATGATTTTGGCGGTCTATGTCTGGTGCGGCGTCTGCGCCGCCCTCGCCGGCGTCATCGCGGCCGCCGACATCATGGGCGCGGACGCCAACAATGCCGGTCTCTGGCTCGAGCTCGATGCGATCCTGGCCGTCGTGATCGGCGGTACCTCGCTGTTCGGCGGCCGATTCAGCCTAATTCTTGCTGTGTTAGGCGCGCTGATCATCCAGACCATGAACACCGGCATTCTGCTGTCGGGCTATCCGCCGGAGTTCAATTTGCTGGTCAAGGCGGTGGTGGTGCTCGCCGTGCTGCTGCTGCAATCGCCGAAGCTGTCCGGTGTTGCCGGTGTCGTGACGCGGCTGCGGAGGACGAAAGCATGAAAGGCCTGCCGCCCGTCTTCATCACGGCCATCGTGCTCGTCCTGGGCTTCGCGCTCTGCGCTGTGCAATTCCCCAACATCGCCTCCACCCGCGTGGTCGGCAACCTCCTCACCGACAACGCCTTCCTCGGCATTGTCGCGACCGGCATGACCTTCGTCATCATCTCCGGCGGCATCGATCTCTCGGTCGGCTCGGTGATCGGCTTCACCACGGTGTTCGTCGCGCTGGCGATCGAGCGCTGGGGCGTGCCGCCCCTGGTCGCCTTCGTCGCCATCCTGGTGTTGTCGGCGGCTTTCGGCGCGGCGATGGGCGCGGTGATCCACGCCTTCGATCTGCCGCCTTTCATCGTGACCCTCGCCGGCATGTTCCTGGCCCGTGGCGCGAGTTTTCTGCTTTCGACGGAATCGGTGCCGATCACCGCGCCGGTCTATTCCACCGTGTCGGACTTCGCACTGCGACTACCCGGCGGTGGGCGGCTGACGGCGGTCGCGATCATCATGCTTACGATCGTGATCGGCGGCGCATTGCTGCTGCAGCTCACCCGGTTCGGCGCCAACGTCTATGCGCTCGGCGGCAGCCGGGCGACCGCGAGCCTGATGGGCGTTGCCGTCGGCAAGATGACGGTGAAGATCTACATGCTGTCGAGCCTGCTCGCCGGCATCGCCGGCATCGTCTTCTCGTTCTATACCAGCGCCGGATACTCGCTCTCCGCCGTCGGCGTCGAGCTCGACACCATCGCGGCCGTCGTGATCGGCGGCACGCTGCTCACAGGCGGGCAGGGCTCGGTGATCGGCACCTTCCTCGGCGTGTTGATCCAGGGCATGATCCAGACCTACATCAATTTCGACGGAACGCTGTCGAGCTGGTGGACCAAGATCGCGACCGGCGTGCTGCTGTTCGCCTTCATCGCCTTGCAGCAAGGGCTGGTCGCGCTCGCGCGCCGGCCGGTGACGAAGAGCGTGGGAGCCGCCTCATGACCTCGCGCATCGTCGTCATCCCGACGCGTCGGGCGCACTCCAATCACGCGGAGGTGGCCCGCTCGATCGGCGTCGACATCATCGCCGGCCGTTACGCTGAAGGGACGCGGCTGCCGGGCGATGCCGAGATGATCGCGATGTTCGGCGTGTCACGGCCGGTGCTGCGCGAGAGCGTAAAGACGCTGGTCGCCAAGGGCCTGCTCACCACCAAGGCGCGGGTCGGAACCGTCGTGCGCGAGCCCGCGGCCTGGAACATGTTCGACGCCGACGTGCTGGCCTGGCACCTGGACGCCGGGATCGACAAGCGCTTCCTCAACGACCTCGCCGAGATCCGCCTCGCGGTCGAGCCGCGCGCGGCCGTGCTGGCGGCGGCGCAGCGGTCGGAGCAGGACGTCGCCGAGCTGCGTCGCTGCATGGAGCGGATGCGGCTTGAAGCTTCCGACTCCGTCGGCTTCGCCGATGCCGACCTCGCGCTTCATGTCGCCGTGGCGCGGGCGTCCGGCAATCTGTTCATGCGCTCGATCGGGCACGTCATCGAGGCAGCCTTGCGCGCCTCGTTCCTGCTCAGCGCACCGGTCGAGCCGGAGGACCGCGACGCCGTGCTGCTCTGGCATCAGAAGATCGTCGATGCCATCGCGGCCGGCGATGCCCAGACCGCCTCGGAGGCGATGGTCTATGTCATTCACAACGGCATGCGCCGCCATGAGGGTACGGTGATCGAGACTGCACCGGCCGAGGCGCTGCCGTCCGCGGATGCTGGAGAGAGCTCGTGACTGAACTTCGTATCGCCATCGTCGGCTTCGGCAAGATCGCGCGGGACCAGCACGTCGGCGCGATCGCAGCGGTAGCGGGCGCGCGGCTGGCGGCCGTTGCCAGCCGCAACGCTTCGCTGCCGGGAGTGCCGCATTTCGCCACCATCGAGGAATTGCTGGAGAAGGGGCCGCAAATTGACGCGGTGTCGCTCTGCACGCCGCCTCAAGTGCGCCGTGCCCAGGCCGCTGCAGCGCTCGCTGCCGGCAAGCATGTCATGCTGGAGAAGCCGCCCGGCACCGGCGTTGCCGAGCTCGATCCGCTGATCGCGATGGCGGCGGAGGCAAAGCGCACGCTGTTTGCGACCTGGCATTCGCGCCATGCGCCCGCAGTCGAGCCGGCGCGCGAGTGGCTCGCCGCGCGGCGGATCACCTCCGTGCACGTCAGCTGGAAGGAGGACGTCCGCGTCTGGCATCCCGGGCAGGCCTGGATCTGGGAGCCGGGCGGGCTCGGGGTGTTCGATCCCGGCATCAATGCGCTGTCGATCCTGACCAAGATCCTGCCGAAGCCGGTGTTCGTCACCGCGGCCGAGCTCGCCTTCCCCGCCAATTGCCAGGCGCCGATCGCCGCGAACCTGACGCTGACCGACATTGGCGGCCTGCCTGTCACCGCCGAGTTCGACTTCCGCCAGACGGGGCCGCAGAGCTGGGATATCCTCGTCGAAACCGACCAGGGCCGGTTGACGCTGTCCGGCGGAGGCAGGCGCATGGCGATCGACGGCAAGACCGTTGCCGAGGCGCCCGATGAGGAATATCGGGAGTTGTACCGGCGCTTCGTCACCCTCGCCGTAACAGGCGCGAGCGACGTCGATTTGGCGCCGCTTCGTCTCGTTGCGGACGCCTTCCTGCTCGGCAGGCGCACGATCGTCGAACCGTTTGTGGATTGATCATGGCTCACTCGAAAATAGAAAAAGACGTCTTCGGAACGTTGCCGGACGGCCGCAATGTGGAGCGCATCGTGCTGCGCGGGGAGGGCGGGTTCGAAGCGCGCATCATCACCCATGGCGCAGTCTTGCAGGCCCTGATCGCGCCGGACGCCAGGGGCGGCCATGACGACGTCGTGCTCGGCCACGATGCGTTCGCCGGCTATCTCGCTGAACGAAAATTCTTCGGTGCCACCGTCGGCCGCTACGCCAACCGCATCGCCAACGGACAATTTTCGCTGGACGGCGAGGCGGTGCAGCTTCCCGTCAACAACGGTCCGAACGCGCTGCATGGCGGCCTCGACGGCTTCGACCGCAAGCTCTGGGAGATTGCGGAGATCGACGATGGCGCCGAGCCCGCGGTCACGCTGACCTATGTCAGCCCGCACGGCGAAGAGAACTATCCCGGCCGGCTCGATGTCCGCCTGACTTATCGCGTCACCGGCCCGACCGAGCTGTCGCTTCATATGGAGGCGCGGACCGACCGGCCGACCATCGTCAATTTGACCAACCACAGCTTCTTCAATCTGGAAGGCGCGACGTCAGGCACGCCCATTCTCGATCACAAGCTGACGGTCGCCGCCGGGCATTTCCTCGCGATCGATCCCACCGCCATTCCATTGCCGGAGCCACCACGCAGCGTTGCCGGCACGCCGTTCGACTTCCGCGAGCCGCGGCCCATCGGCGAGCGCATCCGCGAGAGCGACCAGCAATTGCGCAATGGCAAGGGCTACGACCACACCTATTGCCTCGGGCGTGACGGCAAGCTTGCGCTCGCGGCGCGGCTGGAGGCGCCGCGCTCGGGGCGCATCATGGAGCTGTTCACCGATCAGCCCGGCCTGCAGGTCTATTCCGGCAACTATCTCGACGGCACGATTTCGGGCAAGGGCGGCAAGCTCTACCGGCAGTCGGACGCCATGTGCCTGGAGCCGCATATCTGGCCGGACGCACCGAACCGGCCGGATTTTCCGAGCCCGCGCCTCGATCCCGGCCAAGTCTATCGCCATCACACGGTCTATCGCTTTGCGGTGAGGAGGCCATGATGGAACAGGTGCCGACCTCAGTTCTTTCGGACGATCCTTGCCATCTCGGCGAGGGGCCGACCTATGACGTGACCACGGACACGGCCTGGTGGTTCGACATCCGCGAGGGGCGCCTGTTCGAGGCGCAGCTCGGCAGCGGCAGCATTCGCGTCCATGCGCTCGGCCGGATGGCGAGCGCACTCGGGCGGATCGATGCCGGGCGGCAGTTGATCGTCGCGGAAGACGGCCTCTATATCCGCAAGCTCGCCGACGGTGTGCTGACGCTGCTCTGTCCGCTCGAAGCCGACAATCCCGCGACCCGCTCCAACGATGCCCGCGTGCATCCCTCCGGCACGTTCTGGATCGGCACCATGGGCCGCAAGGCGGAAGCAGGGGCAGGCGCGATCTACGCGTTCCATCACGGCAAGATTTCTCTGCTGTTCCCCAGCATCAGCATTCCCAACTCGATCTGCTTCTCGCCTGATGGCGCCACCGGCTACTTCGCCGACACCGCGCGCGCGGTGCTCTACGCGGTGCCGCTCAATCCCGCGACCGGCCTGCCGCGCGGCGAGCCGGAGGTGCTGCTGCGCCACACCGGAATCGGCGGCCTCGACGGCTCGGTGTGCGACGCCGACGGAAAAATCTGGAACGCATGCTGGGGCGCGAGCCGCATCGATGTCTATAGTCCGCAGGGCGAGCGCCTGCGCTCGCTGAGCGTGCCGGCAAAACAGGCGAGCTGCCCCGCTTTCGTCGGGTCTGATCTATCGCGCATTCTCGTCACCTCGGCCTGGCAGGACATGGACGCGGCGGCGCGCGCCGCCGATCCGCAAGCCGGCTGCACCTTTCTGTTGGAGGCATCCGCGCGCGGTCGCGCGGAGCCCGACGTCAAGCTCGCATAGGAGGCTCGAAGCCACACACGACCAAATTTCTCGACGACACGAACCAACAATCTGACACCCAAGGGAGTGAAACATGCTGAAACTGAAGACGACCTTCCTCGCGCTGGCGCTGGCCGGCGCTGCGACGATGGCCGCAGGCGTCACCGCCTCAGCGCAGGATAAAGCGACAGTCGGCATCGCGATGCCGACCAAATCGTCGGCGCGCTGGATCGACGACGGCAACAACATGGTCAAGGTGCTGAAGGATCGCGGCTACAACACCGACCTGCAATATGCCGAGGACGACATCCCGAACCAGCTCTCGCAGGTCGAGAACATGGTGACCAAGGGCGCCAAGGCGCTGGTGATCGCCGCGATCGACGGCACCACGCTCTCCGACGTGCTCAAGCAGGCCAAGGCCAAGGGCATCACCATCATCGCGTACGACCGCCTGATCCGCGGCACGCCGAACGTCGACTATTACGCGACCTTCGACAATTTCCAGGTCGGCGTGCTCCAGGCCGAGTCGATCGTGCAGGGCCTCGGCCTCAAGGATGGCAAGGGTCCGTTCAACATCGAGCTGTTCGGCGGCTCGCCCGACGACAACAACGCGTACTTCTTCTACAACGGCGCGATGAGCGTGCTGAAGCCGTACATCGACAGCGGCAAGCTCGTGGTCGCCTCCGGCCAGATGGGCATGGACAAGGTCGCGACCTTGCGCTGGGACGGCGCCACCGCGCAGGCCCGCATGGACAATCTGCTCAGCGCCTACTACGGCAACAAGAAGGTCAACGCAGTGTTGTCGCCGTATGACGGCCTGTCGATCGGCATCATCTCCTCGCTCAAGGGCGTCGGTTATGGCAGCGCCGGCCAGCCGATGCCTGTCATCTCGGGCCAGGATGCCGAGGTGCCATCGATCAAGGCGATGCTGCGCGGCGACCAGTATTCGACCATCTTCAAGGACACCCGCGATCTCGCCAAGGTGACCGCCGACATGGTCGACGCTGCGCTTGCCGGCAAGCAGGTCACCGTCAACGACACCAAGACCTACGAAAACGGCGCCAAGACCGTGCCGTCCTATCTGCTCAAGCCGGTCGTGGTCTACAAGGACAATTGGGAGAAGCTGCTGGTCGACAGCGGCTACTACAAGAAGTCGCAGTTCCAGTAAGACTTTTTTTCTTCTCCTTCTCCCTCGCCCCGCTCTTGCGGGGAGAGGGCGGGGTGAGGGGGGTCTCCACAAAGGTGGTGAGAGCTGTTGTTACGGAAACACCCTCACCCGATCGCTGATCGACCTCTCCCCGCAAGACGGGGAGAGGTTAAACAAGGGACAACGACGATGACCGCAATGCTGGAGATGCGCAACGTCAGCAAGAGCTTTTCCGGTGTGCAGGCGCTGCGCGACGTCAACTTCTCGGTTGACGCCGGGCAGATCCACGCCCTCGTCGGCGAGAACGGTGCCGGCAAGTCCACACTGATGAAGGTGCTCAGCGGCGTCTACCCGGCCGGCAGCTACGAGGGCACCATTATCTTTGATGGCGAGGAGCGCCGCTTCCGCGACATCAACGATTCCGAGGCGCTCGGCATCATCATCATTCACCAGGAGCTGGCGCTGATCCCGCTGATGTCGATCGCGGAGAACATTTTTCTGTCGCATCCGCCGTCCAAGCTCGGGGTGATCGACCGCGACGAGGTGTATCGGCGCACGCGGGACCTCCTCGCGCAGGTCGGCCTCAAGGAATCGCCGGACACGCTGATCACCGATCTCGGCGTCGGCAAGCAACAGCTCGTCGAGATTGCGAAGGCGCTCTCAAAGCGGGTGCGGATGCTGATCCTGGACGAGCCGACCGCCAGCCTCAACGAGGCCGACAGCGCGGCGCTGCTCGAACGTCTCATGGCCTTCCGCGAGCAGGGCATCGGCTCGATCCTGATCTCGCACAAGCTGAACGAGGTCGCCCGCGTCGCCGACCACATCACTGTGCTGCGCGACGGCCGCACCGTCGACGGCATCGATTGCCGCGCCGAGCCGATCCAGGAAGACCGCATCATCCGCAGCATGGTCAACCGCGATCTCGCCCACCGCTTTCCGGAGCGCAGTGCAAAGATCGGCGAGCCCGTCCTCACCGTCGAAAACTGGTCGGTCTATCACCCCATCCATCCCGAGCGGCAGGTGATCAAGAACGTCGATTTCAGCGTGAAACGCGGCGAGGTCGTCGGCATTGCCGGATTGATGGGCGCCGGCCGCACCGAATTCGCCATGAGCCTGTTCGGTCGGTCCTGGGGCACCACCATCAGCGGCCGCATCGCCCTCGAGGGCAGTGAGATCGCGCTGCCGAACGTCGCGGCCGCGATCGACGCGGGCCTTGCCTATGTCACTGAAGACCGCAAACAGCTCGGGCTGATCCTCGCCGACGACGTCCGCAAGAACATCACGCTCGCAAGCCTCGATCAGGTCGCACCGGGTCGCGTCATCGACGACATCGCCGAGCTGAAGGTCGCCAGCGACTACCGCAACCGGATGCGCATCCGCTGCTCCGACGTCTATCAGGAGACCGGCCAGCTCTCCGGCGGCAACCAGCAGAAGGTCGTGCTGTCGAAATGGCTGATGACCGACCCCAAGGTGCTGATCCTGGACGAGCCGACACGGGGCATCGACGTCGGTGCCAAATACGAGATCTACTGTATCATCAACGAGCTTGCGGAAGCCGGTCGCGGCGTGGTGGTGATCTCCTCGGAGATGCCCGAGCTACTCGGCATCTGCGACCGCATCTGTGTCATGAACGACGGCGCCTTCGTCGGCGAGTTCATGGGCCTTGATGCGACGCAGGAAAAGATCATGCGCGCCATCATGCGCAACGACAGAAATTATGGAAGCAGCGCCCTTGCGGGTGCGGAGATGGGAGGATCGCAGCCATGACCGACAAGACGGTTTCGCTGCCCGAGGAGGCTCGGCACGGCAGCTTCATCAAGAACAATTTGCGCACCTACGGCATGCTGATGTCGCTGATCGCGATCATGCTGTTCTTCCAGGTCATGACCGGCGGCACGCTGCTGCAGCCGCTCAACCTGACCAATCTGGTGCTCCAGAACAGCTACATCGTCATCATGGCGCTCGGCATGCTGCTGGTGATCGTCACCGGCCATATCGACCTCTCGGTCGGCTCGGTCGCGGGCTTCGTCGGCGCGGTAGCCGCCGTGCTGATGGTGACCTACAAGATCGACTACACGCTCGCCTTCATCGCCTGCCTGCTGTTGGGCGCGGCGATCGGCGCGGCGCAGGGCTATTGGGTGGCCTATTTCAAGATCCCGTCCTTCATCGTGACGCTGGCCGGCATGCTGGTGTTCAAGGGACTCGCGCTTGCGGTGTTGCAGGGCCAGTCGCTCGGGCCGTTCCCGTTGACCTTCCAGAAATTGTCGTCGGGCTTCATTCCGGAGATGCTGCCCGAGGCCGGCACGCTGCATCCGACGTCCATGCTGATCGGTGCCGTGCTCGCGCTCGGCCTCGTCTATGCCAGCGCCAAGGGCCGGTCGCGCGAGCAGTCGCACGGCATCGAAGTCGAGCCTTACGCGTTCTTCCTCGGCAAGAGCATTCTCCTGGCCTGCGCCGTGCTCTATTTCACCTATCTGATCGCCTCGCATCGCGGTCTGCCGAACGTGCTGGTGATCATGACCGCGCTGATCGCGCTCTACGGCTTCGTCACCCGCCGCACCGTCATTGGCCGGCAGGTCTACGCGGTCGGCGGCAACGCGAAAGCGGCAAAACTGTCGGGCATCAAGACGGAACAGTTGACCTTCCTCACCTTCGTCAACATGGGCGTGCTCGCCGCGCTCGCCGGCCTCGTCTTCGCCGCGCGCCTCAACACCGCAACGCCCAAGGCCGGTCTCGGCTTCGAGCTCGACGTCATCGCCGCCTGCTTCATCGGCGGCGCCTCGGCCTATGGCGGTGTCGGCCGCGTCGGCGGCGCCGTGGTCGGCGCCATGATCATGGGTGTGATGAACAACGGCATGTCCATCCTCGGCATCGGTATCGACTATCAGCAGGTCATCAAGGGGCTGGTGCTGCTCGGGGCGGTGTGCATCGACGTTTATAATCAGCGGCGATGACGCTGCGCAGCCGGCATGGAGCCGGCTACGGTTTGCCGCCGCGGTATGCCTGCGGAGGGTGCCGCATGCTGAGCTATTGCCCATGCGTTGGGTATATGATCGAATGGCTGGATGGACCAGGGCCGGCCAAAACCCGATCTGATCATCTTCGACTGCGACGGCGTGCTGGTCGACAGTGAGCTGTTGAGCTGCCGCTGCCTGTCCGACGTGCTGGCCGAATGCGGCATCGCGCTGAGCTTGGAGCAGGCGCTCGAGCTCTTTCTCGGACGCAGCACCAAGGCGGTCGAGCAGCATTATCGGGATCTCGGGCAGGTCGTGCCGGACGGCTTTCTGCCACGCTTGAAGTCGCACGTGCTGACGACGTTTGGGGAGGTGCTTCAGCCGATCCCCGGTATAGACGCCGTGGTGTCCGGATTGAAGATGCCGTATTGCGTGGCCTCGTCGAGCGATCTCGACAGGGTCGCACTGTCTCTGAATGTCACCGGTCTCGCGCCGCTTTTCGGCGACCGGCTCTATACCGCGCAAATGGTCGAGCGCGGCAAGCCGGCGCCAGACCTTTTTCTTTACGCCGCCGAGAAGATGCGAACCGATCCTTCGCGCATCCTCGTGATCGAGGACAGTGCGAGCGGCGTGCAGGCGGGCAAGGCGGCCGGCATGACCGTCTGGGGATTTGTCGGCGGCAGCCATTATCGCGGACGCGACGGGCAGGCTATATTGTCCGGTGCGGGGGCCGACCGGGTCTTCGCGCGCATGATCGATTTCTGGAAGGACGCCTGACGCCTGCCATGGCCGCCGAGAACGAAAAGTCCAGGCTCGATGACGCCGCGCGCGCCGGCTGGCTCTATTTCATTGCCGGTCACACCCAGGACGAGATCGCGAAAATGCTCCAGGTGTCGCGCGCGTCGGCGCAGCGGCTGGTGTCGTTGTGTCTCGCCGAACGGCTCATCACCTTCCGGCTCGAACATCCCATCGCCGCGTGCATGGAATTGGCGGCGCGTCTGAAGGAGCGTTTCGACCTTGCGCATTGCGAGGTGGTGCCGGCCGATCCCGCGGCGCCGCAGGCCACCGCTGGCATTGCCGAACGCTGCGCCAACCTGCTCGACGCGACGCTGCGCTCCGAGACACCCGTCATCGTCGCGCTCGGGACGGGACGCGCGGTGCGTGCCGCGGTCGAGCGCGTCACGCCGATCGACCGGCCCAATCACCAGATCGTCTCGCTGGTCGGCAACATCTCCGCCGACGGCTCTGCGAGCTTCTACGATACCGTTGGCCGGCTCGCCGACCGCACCGGCGCGCGGCATTATCCGATGCCGCTGCCGTTCCTGATGTCGTCGGAGGACGAGCGCAACAGGATGGTCCGGATCGAGCCGATCGCGAAGGTCAAGGCGGTCGCGGCCAAGGCGGATTTGCGTCTCGTCGGCATCGGCCAGATGGACCAGAAGGCGCAGGTCCATGTCGACGGCTTCGTCACCCGCGATGAACTGTTCGAGATGATGCGGCAGGGGGCGATCGGCGAGATCACCGGCTGGGCCTACGATTCCAAGGGCCGCCTGCTGAAGGCCGGCACCAACAAGCGCCTGACCAGCATTCCGCCGGAGGTCCCGGCAAAGACCACGACGATCGGCGCCGCGGTCGGTGCGGCCAAGGTGCCGGCGATCGCGGCGGCGCTGAACGGGCGGTTGATCAACGGGCTGATCACGGACGAGGCGACCGCAAGGGCGATTCTGGAGCGCTGAGGCCGTTCGCTGTTTCTGCGTGGCCGCGAGGCGGGAGTCTCGCCACACACACCGCTGTCATCGTCCGCGAAGGCGGACGATCCAGTACGCTGCGGGCAGGCTTGGGGCAAATCAACAGGCGGCACGGAGTACTGGATGCCCCGCCGGAGCCTGTCATCGGGCTCGCCGAAGGCGAGACCCGGTGGCGGGGCATGACGGGAGGAGGGTATCGCACCGCAGCACTCATAAGTTGCGGGAATGCCTGCGCGCCTGCTTGACAACAGCACTCGCTCGGCTGAACATACGCCCAACGCGTGGGCATATGCCCAAAAGCGCGAACTTAGGGAGGTCACCGTGAAACACGTGCTCGGCGCCGTCTGCGGCGCGTCTGTCCTGCTTCTGGCCGTCCCCGCGATGGCCGAAACGACCCTGACGATCGCCACCGTGAACAACGGCGACATGATCCGCATGCAGGGGCTGACGGCCGAATTCACCAAGAAGAATCCCGACATATCGGTCAAATGGGTGACGCTTGAGGAGAACGTGCTGCGCCAGCGCGTCACCACCGACATCGCCACCAAGGGCGGCCAGTTCGACGTCCTCACCATCGGCACCTACGAGGTGCCGATCTGGGCCAAGAAGGGCTGGCTGGTGCCGCTTGCCAATCTCGGCGCCGACTACGACGTCGCCGACCTCTTGCCCAAGATCAAGGATGCGGTCTCCGTCGACGGCAAGCTCTACGCCGCGCCGTTCTACGGCGAGAGCTCGATGGTGATGTACCGCACCGACCTGTTCGACAAGGCCGGCCTCAAGATGCCGGAAAAGCCGACCTGGGATTTCGTGATCGATGCCGCCAAGAAGCTCACCGACAAGAGTGCGGGCGTCTACGGGATCTGCCTGCGCGGCAAGGCCGGCTGGGGCGAGAACATGGCGTTTCTCTCCGCCATGGCCAATTCGTATGGGGCGCGCTGGTTCGACGAGAAGTGGCAGCCGCAGTTCAACACCCCGGAATGGAAGGCGACGCTGTCGACCTATGTCGACCTGATGAAGCAGGCCGGCCCTCCCGGTGCGAGCTCGAACGGCTTCAACGAGAACCTCGCGCTGTTCAATGCCGGCAAGTGCGCGATGTGGATCGATGCCACTGTCGCGGCGTCCTTCGTCACCAATCCGAAGGATTCCAAGGTCGCCGACAAGGTCGGCTTTGCGATGGCGCCCAACACCGGGCTCGGCAAGAACGCCAACTGGCTGTGGGCCTGGAGTCTCGCAATCCCCGCCGGCTCGAAGAAGTCGGAAGCCGCCGAGAAGTTCATCGCCTGGGCCACCAGCAAGGACTACACCAAGGTCGTGGCTGCGAAGGAGGGCTGGGCCAACGTGCCGCCGGGCACGCGAACCTCGCTCTACCAAAACCCTGATTATCTGAAGGTCGCCCCGTTCGCCAAGCTGACGCTGGCCTCGATCGATGCCGCCGATCCGAACAAGCCGACGGTGAAGCCGGTGCCCTATGTCGGCGTGCAATATGCCGCGATCCCCGAATTCCAGGGCATCGGCACGCAGGTGGGCCAGCAGTTCTCGGCCGCGCTCGCGGGATCGATGACGGTCGATGCCGCACTCACCGCGGCGCAATCCGCAACCGAGCGCGAGATGAAGCGCGCGGGTTACATCAAGTGAACCCGAGCTCCCCCTCCTGAGCTCAGACTTGCGGCCATCCACCGCTACGGATGGATGGCCGCCTTCTTCCCGCAAGCGGAGAAGCCAAGAATGGCAACCCGGCAGACTCAGCTTCTCGCACGGTCGCTCCTGACGCCGGCCGTCGGGCTGCTGTTCATCTGGATGATCGTCCCGCTCGCGCTGACGATCTATTTCTCGACGCTGCATTACAGCCTGCTCGATCCCGGCTCGGAAGCGTTCATCGGGCTGGAAAATTTCCGCTACTTTCTCACCGATCCCGCGTTCCTCGCGTCGCTCCAGAACACGCTGGTGCTGGTCGGCTCGGTGCTGGCGCTGACCGTCCTGCTCGGAATTCCGCTGGCGCTGCTGCTCGACCAGCCCGTGATCGGCCTCAACATCGTGCGGCTGATGGTGATCGCGCCGTTCTTCGTCATGCCGACGGTGAGCGCGCTGGTCTGGAAGAACCTGTTGATGCATCCGGTGTCCGGGCTGTTCGCCTGGATCGCCTCGGTGTTCGGGTTGACGCCGATCGACTGGTTCAACGACGTGCCGCTGCTCGCCGTGATCCTGATCGTGTCCTGGCAATGGCTGCCGTTTGCGACGCTGATTTTGCTCACTGCGATGCAGTCGCTCGACGAAGAGCAGAAGGAAGCCGCCGAAATGGACGGTGCCAGCGCGGTCTCGACCTTCATCTACATCACGCTGCCGCACCTTGCGCGTCCCATCACGGTGGTGATCCTGATCGAGACGATCTTCCTGCTCACCGTCTTTGCCGAGATTTACGTCACCACGGGCGGCGGCCCGGGACTGTCGACCACCAACATCGCCTTCCTGATCTATTCGCAGGCACTGATCCAGTACGATGTCGGCACCGCCTCGGCGGGCGGCCTCGTCGCTGTCGTGATCGCCAACATTGTTGCCTTTTTCCTCGTGCGTATCGTCGGCCGCAACCTGGAGGCATGAGACATGGCGCGAATGGCGACGACGAAGCAGGTGACGATATCGACGATCGGCGCCTGGCTGTTCGGCTTCCTGATCTTCTTTCCGATCCTCTGGATGGTGCTGGCGAGCTTCAAGACCGAACTTGAGGCCTTCGCGATTCCGCCGTCCTTCCTGTTCTTCCACTGGACCACGGAAAACTACGCGACCGTGCAGGAGCGCAGCGACTATTTCCACCACGCGCTGAACTCGATCATCATCGCCGGCGGCTCGACGCTCATTGCGCTTTTGATCGCCATTCCCGCAGCCTGGTCGATGGCGTTCTCGCCGACCAAGCGCACCAAGGACATCCTGCTCTGGATGCTCTCGACCAAGATGATGCCGCCGGTCGGCGTGCTGGTGCCGATCTACCTGATCTACAAGTCCTTCGGCCTGCTCGATTCCCGCATCGGCCTCGTCTTCATCCTGTGCCTCGGAAATTTGCCGATCGTGATCTGGATGCTCTTCACCTATTTCAAGGAGATCCCACGCGACATCCTGGAAGCCGCGCGCATGGACGGCGCCACCATCGGCCGCGAGCTGGTCTATGTTCTGACGCCGATGGCGATCCCGGGGCTCGCATCGACCATGCTGCTCAATTTGATCCTCGCCTGGAACGAGGCGTTCTGGACGCTCAATCTGTCGACCTCGAGCGCTGCGCCGCTCACCACGTTCATCGCGTCCTATTCGAGCCCGGAAGGGCTGTTCTGGGCAAAGCTGTCGGCGGCCTCGACGCTGGCGATTGCGCCTATTCTCGTCCTCGGTTGGTTCAGCCAGAAGCAGCTCGTGCGCGGGCTCACCTTCGGCGCGGTGAAGTAAAGGGGCTGCCGGATCATGGGTCAGATCACACTTCAGGACGTGCAAAAATCCTTCGGCCCCGTGCACATCATCAAGGGCGCCGACCTCGAGATCGCCGACGGGTCGTTCGTGGTGTTCGTGGGTCCCTCGGGCTGCGGCAAGACCACGCTGCTGCGACTGATCGCCGGGCTCGAGGATGTCAGCGGCGGCAAGATTCTGATCGACGGCAAGAACGTGGTCGACACGCCGCCGGCCAAGCGCGGGCTGTCGATGGTGTTCCAGTCCTATGCGCTCTATCCGCATATGAGCGTGCGCGGCAATATCGGCTTCGGCCTGAAGATGGCGGGGCTGGCCAGGGACGAGATCAACCGCAAGGTCGAGGCGGCCGCCGCGACGCTGAACCTCACGCCTTATCTCGACCGCAAGCCGCGCGAGCTCTCCGGCGGCCAGCGCCAGCGCGTCGCGATCGGGCGTGCCATCGTCCGCGAGCCCAAGGCGTTTCTGTTCGACGAGCCGCTCTCCAACCTCGATGCGGCGTTGCGCGTGCAAATGCGCATCGAGGTGACGCGACTCCAGAAGCAGCTCGGCACCACCGCGATCTACGTCACCCACGACCAGGTCGAGGCCATGACCATGGCCGACAAGATCGTGGTGCTCAACGGCGGCAAGATCGAGCAATATGGCTCGCCGCTGGATCTCTACGAGAAGCCGGCCAATCTCTTCGTCGCCGGTTTCATCGGCTCGCCCAAGATGAACTTCGTGACCGGCGAGCACGCCTTGCAGAAGGGCGCGGCAACGATCGGCGTACGGCCGGAGCATCTCAAGATCGAGCGCGACGGCGCCGGCGGCTGGCAGGGAACGATCGCGGTGGCCGAGCATCTCGGCAGCGACACCTTCCTTTATGTCGATGCCGGTCAGCTCGGCATGCTGACGGCGCGCTACATCGGTGAATTGAGCCTGCACGCCGGCGACCATGTGTCGCTGGTGCCGGAGCCCGCGCGCATCCATCGCTTCGACGCGAGCGGCAACGCTATCAGGGGCTGACAAGAAACGGCAAGAAACGGCAAGAAACGGAAAGAGCAACATGTACCTGGAAAAATTCAAGCTGAACGGCAAGACGGCGTTCATCACCGGCGGCGGGCAGGGCATCGGGCTCGCCTGCGCCGAAGCGCTGGCTGAAGCCGGCGCCAGGGTCGTCATCGGCGATCGTGACAGCAAGGTCGCCGACAGTGCGAAGGCCAGCCTGAAGGCGAAGGGCTTCGACGCCGAGACGGCGATCATGGACGTCACCGACACCAAGCGCGTGGCGGAGGTCGCGAGCGACCTCGTCGCCCGCCACGGCAATGTCGACATTCTCGTCAACAATGCCGGCATTGCGCGCAGCGAGACGCCGGCGGAGACCGTGGCCGACGAGCACTGGCTCAACGTCATCGACGTCAATCTCAATGGCACCTTCTGGTGCTGCCGCGAGTTCGGCAAGCACATGCTCAACGCCAAGAGCGGCGCTATCGTCAATATCGGCTCGATGTCGGGTTTCATCGTCAACAAGCCGCAGGAGCAGTGCTTTTACAATGCCTCCAAGGCCGCGGTGCACCATCTCACGAAATCGCTGGCCGCCGAATGGGGCGCCCGCGGCGTCCGCGTCAACGCGGTGGCGCCGACCTATATCGAGACGCCGCTCAACGCCTTCGTGAAGAGTAACCCGAGAATGTACGACGCCTGGATCGGTGGAACCCCGATGGCGCGGATGGGGCAGGTCGAGGAGATCGCCTCCGTGGTGCTGTTCCTTGCTTCCGAGGCCGCGAGCCTGATGACCGGCAGCATCGTGCTGGTGGATGGCGGCTACACTTGCTGGTAGGCTTGCGTCAAAACTGACGAGAGCTTCCAGGAGCGACAATGCCGCGAGCGTATATCGGCGTCGACGTGGGGACCACGAGCACGCGGGCAGGGGTGTTTGACGAGGCCGGCACCTTGCTGGCGATCGCGCGGCATCCGATCAGGATATGGCACGAGGCCGGCGACATCGTCGAACAGTCGTCCCAGGATATCTGGGACGCTTGCACGGCGTCGGTGCGCGCCGCGATGGCGGAAGCTGCCATCGCGCCCGACAGCGTCGGCGGCATCGGCTTCGACGCCACCTGTTCGCTCGTGGTGCTCGATATCAGGGGCGAGCCGATCACGGTCAGCGCCTCCGGCGACAGGCAGCGCAACGTCATCGTCTGGATGGATCACCGCGCCATTGCTGAGGCGCGGCTGATCAACGAAACCGGTGACGCCGTGCTGCGCTATGTCGGTGGCTCGATCTCGCCCGAGATGGAGATGCCGAAACTGCTGTGGCTGAAGCGGCACATGCGCGCGAGCTTCGATGCCGCCGGTCATTTCTTCGATCTGGCGGATTACCTGACCTGGCGCGCGACCGACTCGCTGCAGCGCTCGACCTGCACGGTCACCTGCAAGTGGAACTACCTCGCGCACGATGGGGGCGGCTGGAGCGCGCCGTTCTTCCAGCGGATCGGCCTATCGGATTTCGTCGCCGAGAAATATGCCCGGATCGGCACCGAGATCGTCGCCCCCGGTACGCGCCTGGGTGCGGGTCTCACCCGCACTGCCGCGGCCGATCTCGGCCTGCCATCGGGCACACCGGTCGGTGCGTCCCTGATCGACGCGCATGCCGGCGGCATCGGCGCGATCGGCGGCCGCGATGAATCGGACGGCGCGACAGATGTCGGCGACCGCCTTGCCTACATCATGGGAACGTCGGCCTGCATCATGGCGACGACCAAGGAGCCGTGCTTCGTGCCGGGCGTATGGGGTCCATATTACTCCGGCATGGTGCCGGACTTCTGGCTCAACGAGGGCGGACAGTCGGCTGCGGGCGCGGCGATCGACCATCTTCTCAAATCGCATCCCGGCCACGCCGAAGCGAGCGCGGCGGCGCGCAGCGAGGACCTCGACCTCATCGAATTCCTCGAGCGCCGCATCATCGCGCGCACAGGCGGCGCCAGCCGCGCCGCGCTGCTGGCCCGCGACGTCCATGTCCTGCCCGAGTTCATCGGCAACCGCTCGCCCTACGCCGATCCTGACACGCGCGCGGTGATCGCGGGCCTCGATCTCGACACCGACATCGCTTCGATGGAACGGCTGTTCGTCGCCGGCCTGTGCGGGCTCGCCTATGGGCTTGCCGAGGTGATCGAGGCCTTTGCCGCGCATGGCGTCCATTCCAGCATCATGATCATGGGCGGCGGTGCCAGCCGCAGTCCGCTGGTGCGGCAGATCATGGCCGATACGACTGGTCTCACCGTGGCGCTGCCGCAGACCAGGGAGCCGGTGCTGCTGGGCGCCGCGATGCTCGGCGCGGTCGCCGGCGGCGCCTATGCCTCGATCGGCGAGACCATGGCAAAGATGTCGGCGCTGGGACGGAAGAGCGAGCCGACCACGCCCGACATCGCCGCCTTTCACGCCCGCAAGCGCGAAGTCTACAAGCTGCTGCGCGAGGTCGATCGCGGCAGCCGCGCGGCGATGCGCGACATCGCAAGAGGTTGAAACGGATGCTGATTTCCTGCGGCGATGCGCTGATCGATTTCGTGCCGACGCGGAGCGGCGACGGCCGCGAGGCGGTGATGCCGGCTGTCGGCGGCTCCTGCCTCAACGTCGCAATCGGCATGGCGCGGCTGGGCGCGCCGACAGGCTTCGTCGGTGGCATCTCGACGGACATGTTCGGGCGCATGATCGCCGACCACGCCGCTGGCTCCAATGTCGAACTCGGTCTCGCCACAAGCAGCGATCACCAGACCACGCTCGCCTTCGTTCGCATCGTCGCAGGCGAGTCGCACTACGCGTTCTACGATGCCGAGACCGCGACGCGGAACTGGACCTATCGCCGCGGCACCATTCCATTCGCGACCGTCGAGGCCGTCCATGTCGGCTCGACCACGCTCGTCAACGACCAGGGCGCGACCGAGACCAGGGCCCTGATCGCGGACGCACGGGCGTCCTCGACAATCTCCTTTGATCCGAACTGCCGGCCCAACCTCGTCAAGGACAAGCCGGCCTATCTGGCGCGCATGACCGAGTTTGCCGGCTGTGCCGATCTCATCAAGATGTCGGACGTCGATTTTGCTTACCTGTTCGGCGACGAGCCGTATCAGCAGCGCGCGAACACGCTGCTTGCACGGGGCGCGAGCCTTGTCGTCATCACCCGCGGCAACAACGGCGCGATCGCGTGGCATGCGGGGGCAGGGCAGATCGAGGTCGCCGCGCCCAAGGTCGCGGTCGCCGACACCATCGGCGCGGGCGACAGTTTTCAGGCGGCGTTGTTGTTCGCCCTGCACAAGCAGGGGCGTCTCGCCCGACACCAACTGAAGGACATCGGCGCAGACGAGCTTCGCCGTGCGCTGTCCTTCGCCGCCAATTGCGCCGGCCTGACCTGCACCCGTCCCGGTGCCGATCCGCCGTGGAGCCATGAGGTCACCTGGAGCTTGTAGCGCCGCGTCACAGCGGCGCGACGACCTTCTCGGCGCATTTGAGGAAGGTGCGGATCAGCGGGCTGTGAGAGTCCCGCCGCCAGCACACCGCGATGTCGATCGAGTCGGTCGCATCCCGCAGCGGCCGGAACACGATGCCGCGCGGCGCCCCGAGCTGGGCGCAGGCGGGCAGGATGGCGAGGCCTTCACCGGCCAGCACCAGGCTCATTGCCGAATGCACCGTCTCGACCCGGCCGGCGATCGGCATCACGATTTGGTGCCGCCGCAGCAAGGCCGTGACCGCGGAGGAGGCGGGGTCCTGGTCCGGACGGGGCAGCGCGATCAGCGGGCGGCCTTGCAACCGCGCCATCGGCACCGAGCCCAGGCGGGCGAGCGGCGAGCGGATCGGCATCGCCAGCATGAACGGTTGCGCGCCGATCCGCGCCACCTGGATCTCGGGATGATGGATCGCCGGCATGCACAGCGCGACCGTGACGCTGCGGTCGAGCAGCCGCGCCTCGCGGGTCGAGGCGCTGAGCTCGGCGAAATCGAGATCGACGCCGGGAATGGACCGCCGCAGCTCGGGGATCAGGCGCGGCAGCACTGCATTTGCCAGCACGAACATGTATCCGACCGAGATTCGCCCGCGCCGCCCGGATGCAACCGCGCGGGCGGCTTCGGCGCCGTCGGCCGCGAGCGCCAGCGCCTCGCCGGCGCGCGCGAACAGCGCCTGGCCCGCCTCGGTCAGGTCCATGCCGCGCGTGCCGCGGCGGAACAGCGGCGCGCCGATCTCGGCTTCGAGCTTGCGGATCTGGACCGAAAGCGGCGGCTGCGCCATCCGCAGCCGCTCGGCGGCCTTGCCGACGCTGCGCGCCTCGGCGACGGCGACGAAATAGCGGAGCCGGCGAAGATCCATTGGCATACCGAAATCGTATGGGTTGATCACCAAAATCGTATTGGACGGCGAGTTAACAAAACTGTCATTCTCGCTGTCAATGTCTTTGGGCCAACGGCGGCCCGCTTCGGAGCGTGATGTGACGATGAACGGCGATCCCTGCCTGCTGTCCGCGACCGAACTGCGCGGCCTCCTCGCCGAAAAGCAGATTTCCCCTGTCGAGCTCGTCAGCGCCGTGCTCGCGCGCGCCGAGGCGCTCCAGCCCCAGTTGAACTGCTTCATCACGCTCTGCGGCGACGCGGCGATGGCAGAGGCGCGCGCGGCCGAGCGCAAGATGCTGGCCGGCGAGCCGCTCGGCCTGCTGCACGGCATCCCCGTCACCGTCAAGGACATCGTCAACACCAGGGGCGTGAAGACCACTTTCGGCGCCGTTCCCTACAAGGACAACGTTCCGAACGAGGATGCCGTCGCGGTTGCAAGGCTGCGTGCGCAAGGTGCCATCCTGATCGGCAAGACCACAACGCCCGAATTCGGCAGCAAATGCCTGACCGACTCGCCCCTGTTCGGCCGCACCCGCAATGCCTGGAGCAGGGAGCGGTCGTCGGGCGGCTCCAGCGGCGGTGCGGCAGTGGCGGTGGCGAGCGGCATCGCGCCGCTTGCGATCGCGACCGATGGTGGCGGCTCGACGCGAATTCCCGCCGCCTGCAACGGCGTGGTCGGGCTGAAGCAGAGCAACGGCGTGATCCCGCATAGCCAGGCGCTGGACGTCTTCGGCAACCAGACCTATGTCACGCCGATGACGCGAACCGTCGCCGACACCGCGCTGATGATGCAGGCGATGGCCGGCGAGGATGCCTGTGATCCCTGGTCGATCGGGGTGCCCGTGCCCGATTTCATCGGCACGGCCGCTCCGCGCGGCGATCTGCGTGGGCAGAAAATCCTGTACTGCCTGTCGCCGCCCGGACGCCCTGTCTCTGCCGATGTCGAGGCCGGCTTCAAGGCGAGCCTCGACCGGCTGGCGGGCCTGGGTGTCGAACTCGAGGAGTTTTCCGGCGAGGGGTTCGACATCGAGCCGATCTGGCGCGCCATCAATCACACGGTCTGGCGGACGCGCTTTGCAAAACTCGCGGCCGAGCACGGGGATGCGCTGAGCGAGGCGTTCCTCAAGCAGCTTGCGCTCGCCACCGACGTCAGCGGCGTCGCCTATCAGGAAGCGATGTTCGCGCGCACGGCGTTGTTCCGCCGGGTGCAATCCCTGCTTGCGCGTGGGCATCTGCTGGCGATGCCGACCATCACCCGCACCGCGCTGCCGATCGAGCAGGACCTGTTCGGCAGCATCGAGATCGACGGCAAGCACTTTGACAGCGTCCGACCGCACTGGTTCCCCTGGACCATGCCGTTCAACATGACCGGGCACCCCGCGATCAGTCTGCCCTGCGGCTTCGGCCGCGATGGCCTGCCGATCGCCCTTCAGCTCGTCGGCCGCTTCCGCAGCGATGCGGACTTGCTGCGCGTGAGCGCGCTGTTCGAGGCTTCGCATGACCTCCTGTCCCGCTGGCCGGCTCGAGGAGATGGGCATGCAAAGGACTTGTGTGCAAAGGAGTTCTTTGCAAAGGACTTGCCTCCGGCGCCCGGACATGTTGATCGTGCCGCGGATGAGCCCTGAATCCGAGCGCGCATGAGCGTATTTGTCCCAATGCGGCATGGCGCCCGCAACCCCCCCGGTGTCGTCCTGGCGAAAGCCAGGACCCATACCGCGGAATCTATCGGTGGCGGACGGTGCCAGTACCGGAGGACCAGTCTTCGCCAATTCGCTCACTGGGGTTATCGCGACGAGCGCGAAGCGCTCGCTCGGGGGTCCTGGCCTTCGCCAGGACGACGTCGGAGCTCGTGAGCGCATGAGCGTATTTGTCCTCCGACGTCTGCTGACCTTGCTGGCGACGCTGGTCGGCGCATCCGTGATCATTTTCCTGGTGCTGGATGCTCTTCCGGGCAACGCCGCGCAGATGCTGATGGGCGCCGATGCCTCGGCCGACGCGGTGCGTGCGCTCACCGTCAAGCTCGGGCTCGACCAGCCGCTGGCGGTTCGCTATTTGCAATGGATCAAGGGTCTCCTCGTCGGCGACCTCGGCAACAGCTATGTCTACGGCACGCCGGTAGCCAGCCTGATCGCGGAGCGGCTGGTGCTGACCATTCCGCTCGCGATCATGTCGATGCTGATCACGGTGACGCTGGCGCTTTCGGCTGGCATCTACACTGCCGCCAACCACAACAAGCTCGGTGACGTCGGCGTGATGTCGCTGACGCAGGTGGGCATCGCGCTGCCGAATTTCTGGTTTGCGATCCTGCTGGTGCTGTTGTTCTCGGTGCGGCTGCAATGGCTGTCCGCGGGCGGCTTTCCCGGCTGGGAGGACGGCATCTGGCTCGGCATCAAGTCGCTGCTGCTGCCGGCGGTCTCGCTCGCGGTGGTGCAGGCCGCGATCCTCGCGCGCGTCACGCGCTCGGCCGTGCTGGAAGTGCTGCGTGAAGACTTCGTCCGCACGGCGCGCGCGAAGGGGCTCGGCAAGCGCGAGGTGCTGTGGAGCCACGTGCTGCGCAACGCGATGATCCCGGTGATGACGGTGATGGGGCTGCAATTCGCCAATCTGCTGGCCGGCACCATCGTGATCGAGAACGTGTTCTATCTGCCCGGCCTCGGCCGCCTGATCTTCCAGTCGATCGCCAACCGCGACCTGATCGTGGTGCGCAACTGCGTGATGCTGCTCGCGACCATGGTCGTCATCGTCAATTTCGTGGTCGACGTGCTCTATGCCTTCGTCGATCCCCGCATCAAGGTCCACGATTTGTGAGCGCGCCGCTGACCACCCTCGTCGACGCGCCGGCCGCAACGCGCCCTCTGCCGGCCCGGACCTTCTGGCGCCGCGCGCTGCGTCATCGCAGCTTCGTGCTCGGCGGCGCGATGAGCCTGCTGGTTCTCGCCTCGGCCCTGTTGTCGCTGGTGTGGACGCCCTGGTCGCCCTACGAGATCGACATCGCGTCAAAACTCCGGCCGCCCTCGGCGGCGCACTGGCTCGGCACCGACGTCTTCGGCCGCGACATCGTCTCGCTGCTGCTCGCGGGGGCGCGCTCCACCATCATGGTCGGCATCATCGCCGTGAGCATCGGTCTCACCTTCGGCGTCTGCCTCGGCCTGGTCGCATCGGCAAAGCGCGGCTGGACCGAAGAGATCATCATGCGCTTCACCGATTTCACCTTCGCCTTTCCGGCCGTGCTCTCCGCCATCATGCTCTCTGCGGTCGTCGGGCCCGGCATGGTGACCTCGATCGTCGCCATCGGCATTTTCCAGATCCCGACGCTGACCCGGCTGACGCGCGGCTCGGCCAACGCGATCTGGGCGCGCGAATTCGTGCTGGCCGCGCGCGTCGCGGGGAAAGGGTCTTTCCGCATCACCATCGAGCACGTCCTGCCCAACATCCTGTCGATCCTGATCGTGCAAGCGACTATCCAGTTCGCGCTCGCGATCCTTGCGGAGGCCGCCTTGTCCTATCTCGGCCTCGGCACGCAGCCGCCGCAGCCCTCCTGGGGCCGCATGCTGAACGACGCACAGACGCTGCTGTTCCAGTCGCCGATGCTCGCGGTCTATCCGGGCGCTGCGATTGCGATTGCGGTGCTCGGCCTCAATCTGCTGGGCGACGGACTGCGCGATCTGTTCGATCCAAGACTGGCGCGGGAGCGGTGACCATGGCTGATCCCGCAACCAAGCCGTTGATCGCGGTCGAAAATCTCGGCCTGCGCCTCAACACCAGCCGCGGGCCGGCGCAGGCCGTGCGCGGCGTCAGCTTCGTCCTGAAGCGCGGCGAGACGCTCGGGCTCGTCGGCGAATCCGGCTGCGGCAAGTCGGTGACGGCACTGTCGCTGATGGGACTGCTGCCGGACAGCGCCGTGGTCTCGGGCAGCATCAAGCTTGATGGTAACGAGCTCTCTGGGCTTTCGGATGCGGATTATTGCGGCTTGCGCGGCAATCGGATCAGCATGATCTTCCAGGAGCCGATGACCGCGCTCAACCCGATGCACACGATCGGGGACCAGGTCGCCGAGCCGCTGCGGCGTCACAGGAAATACTCGGCATCGCAGGCGCGCAAGGAGACGATCGCCTTGCTCGATCGTGTCGGGCTGCCCGATCCGGCCAGGCGCGTCGATGCCTATCCGCACCAGTTTTCCGGCGGCCAGCGCCAGCGCGTCACCATCGCGATGGCGCTCGCCTGCGAGCCCGACCTGCTGATCGCGGACGAGCCGACCACGGCGCTCGACGTCACCATCCAGGGCCAGATCCTCGACCTCATCGCCGACCTCGTCGAGGAGCGCGGCATGTCGATGATCCTGATCTCGCACGATCTCGGCGTCATCGCCGAGAACGTGCAACGCATGATGGTGATGTATGGCGGCACCGTCGTCGAGAGCGGACCGACCGACGAGGTGTTCCGCCGCATGGGCCATCCCTACACGCAGGGCCTGTTCCGCGCCCGGCCGAAGCTCGGCGCACGCAAGGGGACGCGGCTGACGACGATATCGGGCACAGTGCCGGAGCTCGCCGATCTGCCGTCCGGCTGTACCTTTGCCGATCGGTGTCCGCTCGTGATCGAGCAGTGTCGGGTCGCGCTTCCACCGATGGTGGACGTCGGACCTGGCCACGTCGTGCGCTGCATCCGGACGGATGTGTCGATGGCCGAACGCGTCGGAGCGTTGTCCGCATGAGCACCGCGCCTCTTCTCGACGTGAAGGATCTCGAGCAGCGCTACACGCTGCCGCGCGAAAGCCTGTTCCGCCCGCCGGGGCAGGTGCGCGCCCTCAATGGTGTCAGCGTGCGGGTCGATGCCGGCAAGAGCCTCGGCATCGTCGGCGAATCCGGCTCTGGTAAATCCACCTTCGCGCGGGTGGTGATGGCGCTGGAGCGTCCGACAGCGGGACAGGTCGCGCTGCTCGGGCGCGATCTCAACCGCATCTCCGCCGACGAGCTGCGCCGCGCGCGCCGCGATTTCCAGATGGTGTTCCAGGATCCCTACGGATCGCTCGACCCGCGCCAGACCATCGCGCGGATCGTCGCCGAGCCGCTGACCGTGCTGGAGGGCGCCGACCGCACCGTTTTTCGCACGCGCGTCTCCGCGGTGCTGCGGCAGGTGGGCCTGCGCGATGCCGACATGGAGAAATATCCACACGAATTCTCCGGCGGCCAGCGCCAGCGCATCGCGATCGCGCGCGCGCTGATCACCCAGCCGAAGCTGATCGTCGCCGACGAGCCGGTCTCCGCGCTCGACGTCTCCGTGCAGGCGCAGGTCTTGAACCTGATGCAGGATCTCCAGGAGCAGTTCGGCCTGAGCTACGTCCTGATCAGCCACGACCTCGCCGTCGTCGACTATCTCTGCGACGAGGTTGCGGTGATGTATCTCGGCCGGATCGTCGAGCAGGGCCGGCCGGAGGATTTGTTCGAGCGCTGCGCCCATCCCTATACGCGAGCGCTGCTGGATGCCGTGCCGCGGGCGCGCGCCGGCGGCGGCCGGCGCCGGCGCGGGGCCCAGGCAATCGCCTCGCAATCGGCGGCCGCGACCGGGTGTCCTTATGTGTCGCGGTGCGCGCTCGCCGACCAGCATTGCCGCGAGGTTCTGCCTGAGCTACGCAGGGTGGGCGAGACGCATCTCGCCGCCTGCCACAAGGCGGAGGCCGTGATGGCGTTGCCGCAATTGCCCGTGGAAGGTTAGCGTCCGCGGCGGGATTAGCGTAGGTTGGGACAAGAGAAGGCCGGGGAGTTACGCATGTTCAGGAAACTATCCATCGTCGCACTTGCCGCCGCGCTTGCCGCGGCACCGTTGCCGGTGTTGGCGCAGAGCAAGAAGGACAGCGTCGTCATGGCAATGGCGCTGGAGCCGCCGGGGCTCGATCCCACCAACGCCGCCGCCGCCGCGATCGCAGAAGTCGCGCTCTACAACATCTATGAGACGCTGACCAAGATCAACGAGGACGGCACCACTTCGCCCCTGCTGGCGGAGAGCTGGACTGCTTCGCCCGACCTGAAGACCTATACGTTCAAGCTGCGCAAGGGCGTCAAATTCCACAATGGCGAGCCGTTCGATTCCGCGGCGGTGAAGTTCTCGTTCGAGCGCAATGCGGTCGCCACCAGCACCAACAAGGACAAGAGCCTGTTCCAGAGCTTCGAGTCCGTTGCCGCGCCCGATCCCGACACGGTCGTGATCACCCTGAAGAACTCCGAGCCGAACCTGCCGTTCTTGCTGGGACAGGCGAGCGGCTCGATCGTCGAACCAAAGAGCGCTGCCACCAATGTCACGCAGCCGGTCGGCACCGGACCCTATCAGCTCGGCGCCTGGGCCAAGGGCTCCTCGATGACCTTGAACAAATGGGCGGACTACCGCAACGCCGCCGCGATCAAGCTCTCGAAGGTGACGATCCGCTTCATCTCCGATCCGTCCGCGCAGACCGCGGCGCTGCTGTCGGGCGACGTCGACGCGTTTCCACGCGTGGCGGCCCAGCGCACCATCGCGCAGTTCAAGGCCGATCCGCGCTTCACCGTGCTGGTCGGCGGCTCCCGCGCCAAGACCATCGTCGCCATCAACGAACGCAAGAAGCCGCTCGATGACGTCCGCGTGCGTCGCGCCATCCTCGCGGCGATTGATCGCAAGGCGATGATCGACGGCGCGGTCGACGGCTTCGGCACGCCGATCGGCAGCTTCTACGTGCCGAGCGCGCTCGGTTATGTCGATACCACCGGTATCAACCCCTACGACCCCGAGAAGGCCAAGAAGCTGCTCGCCGAGGCCGGCATCACCACCCCGCTCGAGCTGTCGCTCAAGCTGCCGCCGCCGTCCTATGCGCGGCAGGGCGGCGAGATCCTTGCGGCCCAGCTTGCCAAGGTCGGCATCATCGCCAAGATCGAGAACGTCGAATGGGCGCAATGGCTGTCGCAGGTGTTCGCCGGCAACGGTCCGCACAATTTCGACCTCACCATCGTCAGCCATGTCGAGCCGTTCGACCTCGTCAAGATCACCGAGCCGGACTACTATCTCGGCTACAACAACGAAGCGTTCAACGCGCTCTACAAGCAGATCGTGTCGACGCCGGACGAGGCTGCCCGTGCCAAGCTCCTCGGCGACGCCCAGCGCATGCTGGCAACCGACGCCGTCTCCGGCTATTTGTACCAGCCGCAGCTGATCACCATCACCAACAAGAAGCTGAAGGGCGTCTGGAAGGACGTGCCGCAATACGAGAACGATTTCTCGACGTGGGCGTGGGAGTAGGGGGCTTGAGTCTGCAGCTCTGGCGTCTGAATGTAGATCTAACACCGTCACGCTGAGGTGGCCGCTTCTTCAGCGGCCCTCGAAGGGCGACGGCCCGGCTGCATCTCGGCCGTTCATCCTTCGAGGCTCGCTCTGCGGTGCTTTGCACCGCAACCTCGCACCTCAGAGGGTGTGATCTATTCGACGGCTCATCGAGCACTATAGCCGAAAGCCGTCGCAGTGTGATTCTCTGGCGATGGCGGATTCGCAGGAGACCACGATGGCAAGCGATGAATTGTTCGGAGCAC
>NZ_JARWCR020000078.1:0-44474 GCF_029846695.2 Bradyrhizobium nivariense
TCTTCTGCAAGCTCAAGGAATTCAAACGTATCCCGTTGCGCGCAGATAAGACCGATCAAAGCTTCGCAGCCATGATCCATCTGGCCGCAGCCGTGATAAACTCCCGATGAATCCCAACAGACCCTAGAGAGCATGATCCGGGAGCGTGCGCAGCAGCAGGCGCGAAGATGCGGTCGTGCCGCCTCGTTCAGCGCTCCCCCTTGCTGTCCGACTCAGGTCGATGCCGGAGCGCCGTCCGCATGATGGCGCCGAAGAGCAAAGCTGCGACCGGCCAATGGAACCAGATCTTGTGCATGCCGGTGAAAATATTGATCAGAATCAGAAAGGCCGACACCGTGAGGGCCGCTGCAAGCGGGCGGGGCAGCTTCGCCAGCCCATCTGAAACGAAGCGCATCCACGTGGATAACTCGTATCTGTCGCGGTGTACTGCGTCAGTTTCCGAGCCCGCAACTGCGCCCTGAGAAGCCAGGCGTTCGCCAGGCGGCAAGCTCCGTGCTTGAGCGGTTTGGCCGCTCATGGTCACACGATAGCTGGTCACGGGAGCAATGTTTTTCATTGGACGCTGGCCGAGACAGTCGAAGCCAACAGATAATTTGTTGTGCACCTGATCATAGGCGGAGCTGGAGATCACGATGCCACCGGGTTCGGCAAGTTCTTGCAGACGCGCCGCGATATTGACCCCGTCTCCATAAAGGTCGGAACCATCCACCATCACATCGCCGAGATTGATGCCGATGCGAAAACGCATCGGGGGAGGTGGGTCCGAATCCCGGTTGGAAATTTCCTGCTGAATCTCGACCGCACATTGCACGCCTTCGACGACGCTGGCGAATTCGGCGATGACAGCATCACCCCAGGTGTTTACGATCCGCCCGTCATGGCGCTCCACCAATCCCGCAATGGCCGTGCGGTAGCGGCGGAGTGTCTCCAGCGTTCCCGCCTCGTCTGCTTCCATGAGGCGAGAATAGCCGTGCACATCAGCGCACAGCACGGTGGTCAGCCGTCGTTTTACCTTATCGTCGGGCATGGTCCATACACTAGCCTCCCTGACCGGCGAATGCATCAGGCATCCCGCAGCTGCCTTACGGCCTGATCTCGCAGACATCGACCCATTCAGCCCCGGTCAGCTCGGCCATCCGGTCCGGCGTGATGCGCACCGCGCTATGGGTCGAGCCGGCGGCGGGCACGACCACGTCGAACGCCTTCAGCGACACGTCGCAATAGACCGGCAGCGGCGACTTCAGTCCGAACGGGCAGACGCCGCCGACCTCGTGGCCGGTGATGTCGGCGACCTCTTCCAGGCCCAGCATCTTCGGCTTGCCGCCGAACGCAGCCTTCACCTTCTTGTTGTCCATGCGCGAGGTGCCGGCCGCGACGATCAGGATCACGCGCTCGCCGATCCGCAGCGACAGCGTCTTGGCGATCATTCCGGGTTCGACGCCATAGGCTTCGGCGGCCAGCGGCACCGTCGCGGAGCTGATCGGGGATTCGATGACGGTGATGTCGGGGGCTTTTTCAGCGAAGAAATCGCGAACGGATTCCAGGCTCATTCCAGTCAGCTCATTCCAGACCTACGGGCGGGCGACGATCCCCGGGTCATCCTTGGATGATCCCGGGCAGCTCGGAGAGCGCGCGGACACGATGATCCGGCGCAAACCCGAGCTCGTCCATCTGGGTGCGGATCGCCTTGAACATCGTCAGCGGTGCCACGAGTTCGTTCTCGACGCAAGCCAGCGCCATCGCTTCGGGCGTCACCCGTTCGATCCAGGCGACGTTCAGCCCGAACGATTTTGCGCCCGCGACGTCCCAAGGATTGGACGAGACGAACAGCACCTCGTCGGGCGCGGTGCCGAGCACCTCGCCGATGAGCATGTAAGCCTCCGGGCTCGGCTTGAAGATAGTCTTCGCATCGACGCTGATGGTGGCGTCGAGCAGGGCGTCGAGCCCGGAGTTGCGCACGAGCGCATTCAGCATGTCCGGGCTGCCGTTGGAGAGGATGGCGAGTTTTCGCGGCTTCAGCGCCGTGAGCGCTGCCGTCGCATCCGGATAGAGATCGAGATGCAGGTACTTCTCGATGACGCGCTCGAATGCCTCGTTCTCGTAAGCGAGCCCGAGCACGCGCAGCGTATAGGCAAGCGAATCGCGCGTGACGGCTGCAAAGTCCTGATAGCGTCGCATCAGCGAGCGCAACCAGGTGTATTCGAGCTGCTTGATCCGCCAGACCTGCGTGATGATCTCGCCGTAGCCCGGAAACGCATCCTCGGTGATCTCGGCGACCGACTGGATGTCGTAGAGCGTTCCGTAGGCATCGAAGACAACGGCTTTCAGGCTCAATTGACCGGTCCTCCGGATCGCTGCAGGCGCATGGACTATACTAGGCGCAGCTATATCGATCCAAGACGGAAACGCGAATTGGGCCGTTGGCTTCTAAAATTTTATGACGATCTTGCCGAAGTGTGAGCCGGTTCGGAGGTGCGCATATGCTTCGGGGGCCTCGTCGAAGCCATAGATCCGATCGACGATAGGGTGGATCGCATGTTCGGTCAGGAAGCGATTCATCGCGGCAAAGTGTTCGACCGATCCGACGGTGACGCCGATGATGTCGGCATTCTCCCACTGAAGACGCGCGAGGTCGGGCTTGGGGCCGAACCCCGTCAAAACGCCAATCTGAACGATCTTGCCACCCGAAGCGACCGATCGCAGCGATCGGTCATAGGTGCCGGGACCGCCGAGTTCGAGGACATGACTGGCTCCTGAGCCATTCGTCGCCTTCATCAGGGCGGCATCCCAGTCAGGGGTGTCGCGGTAGTTGATGAGAATCGAGCCGCCCAGCGCCTTGGCGCGGGCGAGTTTTTCGTCAGAGGAGGATATCACAATCGCGCGCGCGCCCAGCGCCACTGCGAACTGAAGGCCGAACAGCGCGACGCCACCCGTTCCCTGGACCAGCAACGTATCGCCTTTGCCCATCCCGCCGCGTGCGATGAGGCCATGGAAAGCCGTGACGCCGGCACAGGGCAGGGTCGCGGCCTCGACCGAGGACAAATGCGCCGGCACGGACACCAGTGCGGTTGCCGGCAGCACGACATACTCAGCCAGCATTCCATCCAAGGTGTTGCCGCCGAGAGCTGACAGAATGTAGCTGGCCTTGAACGGCCCCGAGATCCAATCGCGAAAGTACGATGCGGCGACGCGGTCGCCCACCTTCCATTGCACGACGTCGGCGCCGATGGCATCAACGACGCCTGCACCGTCACAGAGCGGTACGCGGCCGTTGAGCTCGCCTTGGGCTGCGCGGTCGAGGATCAGGAGGTCGCGGTAGTTGAGGCTTGCGGCTTCGACCCGGATGCGGACCTCGCCGTTGGCGGGTTCCGGTTGACTGACGTCGGCCCGCACAAGGCTAGCGGCACCAGCATGGCCATTCAGATGGTAGGCTTTCATCGTTGCTCCCTTCGCAAGCGGCATTCACTTGGACGAGCAGAGGCTGTAAGCTCTGACAGTGCTGTCAGGGTCAAGAGGTTTTCAGGTGAAGATTGGTGAGCTTTCCCGGCGGACGGGAGTCAGCGTCCGAATGCTGCGCTACTACGAAGGTGAAGGACTGCTTGCGCCGCAGCGGACGAACTCCGGCTATCGCGACTATGGCCCGGCCGAAGAGGAAACCGTACGGCGGATCAAGATGCTCGGCGGCGCCGGGATGACGCTCGAAACGATTCAGCGGTTGCTCCCCTGCGTGAAGAACAACGATCCGGCTTTCACGCCGTGCAACGAACTGCGAAAGATACTCACTCAGCAGGTCGGCCTGATCGACGAACGTATCGAGACGCTGAGCCAAAGCCGGACAATTTTGGCTGGCTTCCTCGCAAGCGTGAACTGATCGCACACCGTGGCCATCAGATTCACCGGCTCCCCACGAGCAGAGCGGCACGAGGGCATCGGCCAACCTGTGTCCCAAAGGGGCGAGACTGTAGTCTACTAGCGGAGGCACTTTCGTCGATGGAGGCCTGGCGCAAGTCTGAGGCCTTGAGCGCCTGAGCGTGAGGGCTTCGATAACAGCGTCGAAGCCCTCGATGCGCTGATGACTTACGCGCCTAGATTCCCAGAATCTTCCTTGCGTTGGCCTTGAGCACCTTCGGCCGGATCTCGTCGCGGATATCGATCTTGGCAAAATCCGACAGCCAGCGGTCCGGCGTGATCACCGGCCAGTCCGAGCCGAACAGCATCTTGTCCTGCAGGATCGAGTTGATGTAACGGACCAGGATCGGCGGGAAATATTTCGGCGACCAGCCGGACAGGTCGATATAGACGTTGGGCTTGTGGGTCGCGACCGACAGCGCCTCTTCCTGCCAGGGGAAGGAGGGGTGGGCGAGGATGATCTTGAGGTCGGGGAAGTCAGCCGCGACGTCGTCCATGTACATCGGGTTGGAAAATTTCAGCCGCATCCCCATGCCGCCGGGCATGCCGGAGCCGACTCCGGTCTGGCCGGTGTGGAATAGCGCGATCGCGCCGCCATTGTTGATTTCTTCATAGAGCGGATAGGCCATGCGGTCGTTGGCGTAGAAGCCCTGCATGGTCGGGTGGAATTTGAAGCCGCGCACCCCGTATTCGTCGATCAGCTTGCGTGCCTCGCGCACGCCGAGCTTGCCCTTGTGCGGGTCGATCGAGACGAAGGGGATGAGGACGTCGAGATGGTCGGAGGCGATCTCCAGCATCTCCTCATTCTTGTAGCGGCGGAAGCCGGTCTCGCGCTCGGCATCGACCGGGAAGATCACCGCGGCGATGTTCTTGGAGCGATAGTAGGCGGCGGTTTCCGGCACGGTCGGCGGATGCTTGTGCGGCGACTTGAAATAGTCGGCCATCTGCGCCTGGAAATCGTCATAGCCGTCGTCGGGATGGGTGCCGCAGGGCTCCTCGGCATGGGTGTGGATGTCGATGGCGACGACGTCGTCGATATTGGGCAGCTTCAGCTTCGGCATTGGTTTCCTCCCGACGGTTGCCGATTTGATTATATGATATAACGAATTTGGCAAGGCGTTGTGGGGGATGCAGATTGGGGCCGATCCGGCTCCTTCTACTTTGCATGGGGTTGTTTTCAAGAATTTGCTGGGTAGGAACGGGGCAGTTAACATTGACATCCGGTCCTCCCATGCCTTAAGAACCGCCGCGTCCCGGGCGGTCGATCTGCCAGCGGGAAAAATCTCATTTTGCCTCATTCGCGCGTGCCGAAACGGTAGTGCCGAACACGGCCTTTCGAACGTTCAGGATTCTGCCATGAAGGTCCGTAACTCGCTGAAATCGCTGCGCGGTCGCCATCGCGCCAACCGCCTGGTCCGCCGCAAGGGCCGGGTCTATGTGATCAACAAGGTGCAGCGCCGCTTCAAGGCTCGCCAGGGCTGATTTGGGCGGCTGATCTGGGCGGCTGATTTCGCCCTGCCGGACGCCCGAGCGCGCGCCCCGCAAGACCACGGTCTCACACGAGTTTGACGCCGCCCTGCTTTGCAAGGGCGGCTTTACGCGTTTACACTTCGACCATGGCAGTGAGATTCCTCTTCGCGCGCACCCTGTGTCTGGCCCTCGTGCTGGGAGCCGCCGGCCTCGCTCCTGCGCTGGCGCAGCAGATTGATCCGCCGGCCCCGCCCGGCAAGCAGAAGAAACTTCCGGAAGCGCCGGCCAAGCTGCCCAAGGTCGACCGCACCAAGAATCTCGATTTCCTGTTCGGCGCGCTGAAAGCTGCGCCCGACGAGGTCAGCGCCAAGCATGTCGAGGCGCGGATCTGGGCGATCTGGATCCAGACGCCGAGCGACACCGCGGCGCTGTTGATGGCGCGGGCCAAGACCGCGGTCGACGCAAAGAAGATCGAGGTTGCGATCAAGTTGCTGGATTCGGTCGTCAAGCTCAGGCCCGACTACATCGAGGCCTGGAACCGGCGCGCGACGCTCTACTACATGCAGAACGACTATGGCCGCTCGCTTGCCGACATCCGCGAGGTGCTGATCCGCGAGCCCCGCCATTTCGGCGCGCTCGCAGGCCTTGGCATGATCATGCAGGAGATCGGCGACGAAAAGCGCGCGCTCGAGGCCTACCGCAAGGCGCTCGCCGTCAATCCGCACCTCGAGAAGATCCCCGACCAAGTCAAGGCGCTGACCGAGAAGGTCGAAGGCCGCGATATTTAGCGGACAAGTCGATCATTGCTCGATCGAATGCGGCGCAGGCGTGTTAACCACGATGACACGCGGCGCGTTACAAGGGGTATGGGTGGCACGGCCGCAGGCCTACCTTCATGGCGGGAGCACAGCCATGAAGCGTTTGATCTTTGCAGGGATATTGCTGCTCGCGTCGGGCACGGTGAGCCTCGCCGACGGACTGTTCTGGGTGGTCGGCAACCGCGCCACCGGAAAATGCAACATTGTGACCAGCAATCCCGTCATCATCGGCGACGTCTGGTTCGGTGACGGCCCGTACAAATCGAAAGCCGACGCCAAGCTTGCCCGTTCGACGATCCGCGCCTGTCCCGCACTCACGCCTGACGAGGAAAAGGACGAGGACAGGACAAACTAGGTCGACAGCGACCTAGTGCAAAGCGCTGCCGCCGCGCTCGGCGAGGCCGCGATCGATCGCTGCGGCGTAGGCCTTTGCAAGCTCCGTCTCGAGGTGCTCGTTGATCAGCAGCAGCGCGCGCACGGCACCGCGCAGGTCGCCGTTGCAGCTTGCCACGATCTCGTCGATCGCAGTGTCTTTGGATCTGAAGCTCATTGAAATTCTCCGGTTCAAATCAGGACAAATCCTACCGGCCTTCTCGCATCCCCAGGGGTTGCGAGCAGGATCGGCGCCCACCCGCGTCTAAATGGCGGAACCGACCGTGGCGATTATATGGAAGCCGTGATGACGACTGCATGAAGCTGTTTCGAAGCTTGCTGCTGCGGGGGAATAACGTTGATTTCGTTGCCTTTTTTCCTGCAGGAATTATGCACATATCCACAGCCCCGGCATTTCAGTGGAGCGCGGGGTCTCCCCGGGCGAAACTGCCGCCCGCAAGCCACGTAACTGCCCTGTGCCCTGCATCGCCCGGATTCCATCCATGATCGTGATGTCAGTCGTGACGGCGCTGGTGCTGCTGGCGCTGGTCACGCAGGCCGGCGTCCTCGCCGTGCAACGCGCCTTTCCACCGCTGGGCCGGATGATCGAGGTCGATGGGGCTGTGCTTCACGTCGTCGATATCGGCCCTCGCGATCCGGGCCTGCCGATCGTGATGCTGCACGGCGCGAGCTCCAACCTGGAAGCGATGCGGCGGCCGCTCGGCGACCTCCTCGCCAACAACCACCGCGTCATCCTGATCGACCGTCCCGGCCATGGCTGGAGCACGCGGGCGCGGCGGCAGGATTCGACGCCGGAGGTCCAGGCGCGGATGATCGATGAGGCGCTCGACAAGCTCGGGATCGATCGCGCGGTCTTCGTCGTGCATTCCTGGAGCGGCGCGCTCGGCGCGCGGTTGGCACTCGATCATCCCGGCCGCGTCGCGGGCCTTGTGATGCTCGCGCCCGTCACCCATCCTTGGCGCGGCGGCGTCGGCCGCTACAACGAGATCATCGCAACGCCCGTGATCGGCCCGCTGCTCGCCTACACCATAACCCTGCCGCTCGGCTATTTCCTGAGCGAGCCCGGCGCGCGCAACGTCTTCCTGCCGCAAATGATGCCGGATGGTTTCGTGCAGGACTCCGCGACGCCGCTGCTGCTGCGCCCGCGCGAGTTCATCGCCAACGCCTATGATCTGGTGACGCTGAAGGAAGCGGTCGCCGCGCAGGTTGCGCGCTACGGCGAGATATCGGCGCCGGTCACGATCATCGCCGGCGAGCCGGACAAGACGGTGA
Organism: Bradyrhizobium nivariense; assembly: GCF_029846695.2. NCBI lineage: Bacteria > Pseudomonadati > Pseudomonadota > Alphaproteobacteria > Hyphomicrobiales > Nitrobacteraceae > Bradyrhizobium > Bradyrhizobium nivariense. The sequence goes on from NZ_JARWCR020000078.1 coordinate 7,863, forward strand.
AGACCAACATTCACGCGCGCCCGTTCGCCGCGACCGTACAAAATGCAAAGCTGATCGTGCTGCCTGATCTCGGCCACATGGTGCAGAACGCGGTGCCGGATCTCGTGAAGACGGAGATCGAGATGTTGATCGGGAAAATAGCTTCCGTAAAGGCGGTAAGCGGCTAAGCAGCCTTCTCCGCGAGAGGCCTGGCACGCTCGATCCGCTTGCGCTCACTCGGCGAATTCATTGCTTCCCAAAGATCTGTGCGGCGTTGAATGTTCAGCCAGAAATCGGGACTATTGCCAAAGACGCGCGCGAGAATGAGCGCCGTTGCCGCGGTCACGTTCCGGCGATCGTTACAAAGCTCGTTGACGTGCTTGCGCTGCACACCCATGGCCTCAGCGAGCGCTCCCTGGGTCAGGCCAAAGGGATCCATGAACTCTTCGGTTAGAATTTGCCCGACCGTTGCAGGCTTGCGCTTGGTCATCAGCATGCGGTCTGCCTATCTGTAGCTGTGATCGTCCAAATAGACTTCTTCGGCCTCGCCCCGGCTGCTGGACCATCGAAAGACCAGCCGCATTGCCTGTTGATGCGGATCGAATGCAGTCCTGCCAGATTGCCGCGCAGCTTCTCGAAATGATTGCTAGGGGGCACCCGAAGGTCCTGATCCGACGTCGCGTCGTCGAGCATCTGAAGTCTGCGAAAAAGTCTGTCCTCGATATCGGCGGGAATCCGTCTTGATCTGACGTCGTCAACGAAGAAGGCGTGCAGCCATTCGTCACGGAAACTCGAGATCATCAACAAGCCCCGCCGATTGAGGCATTGTACCACATAGTGGTACAATGGCAATGCTCATAGCCGGCGGGGCTTCTTTCAGGAAAATAACCTGGATTTGGCGGCGAGGACGCCGCCGTTCACGCGCTTACTGCTTGATCTTCCCGTCCTTGTCGAACTGCGACACATAGGTCCAGAGATTGTTGATCTCGGTCTCGTTCTTGATGCCGGCGAACGCCATCTTGGTGCCGGGGATCTTGGCCTTGGGATCCTTGATGTATTCCTTGAACAGCGCCTCGTTCCAGGTGATGCCGGAATTCTTGTTCGCGTCGGAGTAATTGTAGTCCGGCGCGGTGCCGGACTTGCGGCCGTCGAGGCCGTTGAGCTCGGGGCCGACCTTGTTCTTGGCGCCTTCGCCGATCGCGTGGCAGGCCAGGCATTTGTTGAACGACGACTTGCCGGCCGCGACATCCTGCGCCATCGCGGCGGGTGCGGTGGCAATCGCGGTGAGGATGGTCAGTGCGCCAAAAATCAGTTTTGTCATCGGGTGCTCTTCGTCTCTTCCCTGGGGATGGTCAGTACTTGCCTGATCGGCAATCGTCGGACCTGCCGGTTTTGGCAGGCCCGCTCGGCTTGGACAAGCCGCCAAACCATGACAGGTTTCACGATTTCCTACTTGTCCCAGAGCGAACTCGCGCAAGATCGTCGATCCGACTTTCGGATGGCCTACCCAAACCACCGCGGACGTGGTTGATTTGCCGCGACAAATCGATCGTGCGGCGCCAGCCGGAAGGATATGCCATGAAGGAAATGTTATGGCCATCATGATGCCTGCGAGCGACCAGGCCGTGCTCGCGCGCCGCGCCGAGATCGTGACTGCATTGCGCGCAATCGTACCCGGCGAAGGCGTGATCGACAGCGCCGCGGAGATGCGGGCCTATGAATCCGACGGGTTGACGGCCTATCGGCAGCCGCCGATGGTCGTGGTGCTGCCCGACACGACCGAGCAGGTTTCGCTCGTCCTGAAATATTGTGCAGAGCAGGGCATCAAGGTGGTGCCGCGCGGCTCCGGCACCTCGCTGTCCGGAGGCGCGCTGCCGCTGGAAGACGGCGTGCTCCTGGGCCTCGGCAAGTTCAAGCGCATCCGCGAGATCGATTTCGACAACCGGGCCGTCGTCACCGAGCCCGGCGTCACCAATCTGGCGATCAGCCAGGCGGTCGCCCATGCCGGCTTCTACTACGCGCCCGATCCGTCGTCGCAGATCGCCTGCTCGATCGGCGGCAATGTCGCGGAGAACTCCGGCGGCGTGCACTGCCTGAAATACGGCATGACAACCAACAACGTGCTCGGCTGCGAGATCGTGCTGATGAGCGGCGAGATTTTGCGCATCGGCGGCAAGTCGGCGGAGACCCCCGGCTACGACCTGATGGGCGTCATCACCGGCTCCGAAGGGCTGCTCGGCGTCATCACCGAGATCACGGTGCGCATTCTGCAAAAGCCGGAGACGGCGCGCGCGCTGATGGTCGGCTTCGCGCAAGTCGAGGCGGCCGGCGAATGCGTGGCGCGCATCATCGGCGCCGGCATCATTCCCGGTGGCATGGAGATGATGGACAAGCCTGCGATCCACGCCGCGGAGGCCTTCGTCCATGCCGGCTATCCGCTTGATGTCGAGGCGCTCCTCATCATCGAGCTCGACGGTCCCAAGATCGAGGTCGACGAGCTGATCACGCGGGTCGAGACGATTGCGAACGCTTGCGGCTCGACCACCTGCCAGATCTCGACCTCGGAGGCCGAGCGCAATCTGTTCTGGGCGGGCCGGAAAGCCGCGTTTCCCGCCGTCGGCCGCATCTCCCCGGACTATCTCTGCATGGACGGCACCATCCCGCGCGGCGCGCTGCCGAAGGCGCTGGCGCGCATCCGCGAGCTATCGGAAAAATACCAGCTCGGCTGCGCCAACGTGTTCCATGCCGGCGACGGCAACCTGCATCCGCTGATCCTCTATGACGCCAACAAGCCCGGCGAGATCGAGCGCGCCGAAGCCTTCGGCGCCGACATCCTGCGCGCCTGCGTCGAGTTCGGCGGCGTGCTCACCGGCGAGCACGGCGTCGGCATCGAGAAGCGCGACCTGATGCCGGAGATGTTTTCCGAGATCGACCTCAACCAGCAGCAGCGCCTGAAATGCGCCTTCGACGCGCAAGGGCTGCTCAACCCCGGAAAGGTGTTTCCGACCTTGCACCGCTGCGCCGAGCTCGGCCGCATGCATGTGCATGCGGGGAAGGTGGCGTTTCCGGACATTCCGCGGTTCTAGCGTCGCCTCGCTGCAACGCGCCAAATTTGATTTCCGCTGCAAACTTCGATACCGGCTCAGTCGTGGACACGCTCAAGGTCAGAGACGCCAAAGACGTCGAAGAGGTGGTGCGCGCGGCGATCGCGAGCGAGCAGCCGCTCGAGATCATCGGTCATGGCAGCAAGCGCGCCATTGGCCACGCGATGGCGACCAACGCCGTGCTCGACGTCTCCGCGCTGAATGCCGTCACGTCCTACGAGCCGAACGAGCTAATCATCACGCTCCAGGCCGGTGCGCCGCTGGCCGACGTGCTGTCGATGATCGATGCCAAGAACCAGCAATTCGCCTTCGAGCCGATGAATACCGCGCCGCTGCTCGGCATGCCGGTATCAGGCACCATCGGCGGCATGATCGCGGCCGGGCTGGCCGGCCCGCGCCGGATCAAGGCGGGTGGGGCGCGTGACCATCTGCTCGGGGCGCATGCCGTGTCCGGTTTCGGCGACAGCTTCAAGACCGGTGGCAAGGTGGTGAAGAATGTCACCGGCTACGACCTCTGCAAGCTTCTCGCCGGTTCCTGGGGCACGCTGTCGGTCATGACCGAGGTCACGCTGAAGGTGATGCCGAAGCCGGAGGCCGAGCGAACGCTGCTGCTGCGCGGGCTCGATGATGCGGCCGCCAACAAGGCCATGACCGCGGCGCTCGGCTCGCCCTTCGACGTCTCCGGTGCCGCGCACCTGCCGAAATCGGCGTTCCGAACCAGGACCGACGGGCTTGGCGATATCCCGGGCCAGGGCGAGGCGCTGACCGTGCTGCGGCTCGAAGGCATTACCGCCTCCGCCGCCCACCGTGCCGGCTCGCTGCGCGAATTGCTGGCCCCGTTCGGAACCGCGACGCTGGTCGAGGACATCGCGTCCGCGACGCTGTGGGCCACGATCCGCGACGTGCTGCCGTTCGCGGCCGACGGCGCGTTGGGGGCCTGGTCGGTCTGGCGAATCGTCTGTCCGCCGGCGTCAGGCGCAGCGCTCGGGACGCTGCTGGCGCGCGAGACCGGCGGCGACGTGATCTACGATTGGGGCGGCGGACTGATCTGGGCGGCGTTGCCGCCGAAGTCGGACGCGCATGCGCCTTCCGTGCGTCAGCGTGCGAATGCCGTCGGAGGGCATGCCACGCTGATCCGGGCGGCCGAGGACATCAGGCGCGATGTCGACGTGTTCCATCCGCAGGCGGCTGGCATTGCCGCGTTGAGCGAGCGGGTCCGCGCCAGTTTCGATCCGAAGACCATCCTCAACCGGGGCCGGCTGACGCGGGGCGCTGCGGCATGAAGACCGAATTCTCACTGGCGCAGCTCGCCGACCCCGACATCGCGGAAGCCGACAAGATCCTGCGCGCCTGCGTCCATTGCGGCTTCTGCACCGCAACCTGTCCGACCTATGTGCTGCTTGGCGACGAGCTCGATAGCCCGCGCGGCCGCATCTATCTGATCAAGGAGATGCTGGAGAAGGACCAGGCGCCGACGGCTGAGGTGGTCAAGCATGTCGACCGCTGCCTGTCCTGCCTTGCCTGCATGACCACCTGTCCGTCCGGGGTGAACTACATGCACCTGGTCGATCAGGCCCGGGTCAGGATCGAGCAGCGTTACAAGCGGCCGCTGGCCGAGCGGCTGCTGCGACGGATGCTCGCCTTCGTCCTGCCGGACCCTCAGCGTTTCCGCGCCAGCATGTGGCTGGCGCGGCTGGCCCGCCCGCTGGCCGTGTTGCTGCCGACGCCCCGGCCGTCGGCGACGCCCGGCCTGATCCAGCGCCTCAAGGCGATGCTGGCACTGGCGCCGAACCGGCTGCCGCCGCCGGGGCCCGCCGCCGGCAGTGTGTTCGCAGCACTCGGCAAGAAGCGCGGCCGGGTCGCCCTTCTCCAGGGCTGCGCCCAGCAGGTGCTGGCGCCGCGCATCAACCAGGCCGCCATCAGTCTCCTTACGCGCCACGGCATCGAGGTCGTCCTTGTCAGGGACGAGCAGTGCTGCGGCGCGCTGACCCATCACCTCGGCAACGACCAGGACGCATTGGCGCGGGCTCGCGCCAACGTCGCGGCGTGGCGCACGGAAGCGGCCGGCGATGGGCTCGACGCCATCCTGGTGACGGCGTCCGGCTGCGGCACCGTGATCAAGGACTACGGCTATCTGCTGCGCGAGGACGCTGCGTTTGCCGCCGACGCGGCGAAGGTCTCCGCGCTCGCCAAGGACATCACCGAATACGTCGCCGGCCTTGGACTCGCGGCCATCGCGCGACAGGACAACATCGTCGTCGCCTATCACTCGGCGTGTTCGTTGCAGCACGGACAGAAAATCACGGACCTTCCGAAAGAATTGCTTTCCAAGAATGGATTCGTGGTGAAAGATGTGCCGGAGAGCCATTTGTGTTGCGGTTCGGCGGGGACCTACAACATTCTCCAGCCCGAGCTTGCGGGCCGGTTGCGCGATCGCAAGGTCGCCAACATCGCGAGCGTCAAGCCGGACATGATTGCCGCAGGCAATATCGGCTGCATGGTGCAGATTGCCAGTGGCACGTCAGTTCCGGTCGTACACACGATTGAGCTTCTCGATTGGGCTACGGGCGGGTCACGGCCGGCATTGAACGCGCAAGGCTGAGCTTTCGAAGGCTGAGCTTTGGTCCGGAGGTGACGGCTGAAGACGCCCGATCGACCATTGTTCGGCGGCAACAGGAGGACCACGATGGCGAAAGCGAAGAAGAAAAAAAGCAAGAAGGCCAAAAAGGCCAAGAAGGCGGTAGCGGCGAAGAAGATCGCAAAGAAGGCAGCCAAGAAGTCCGCGAAGAAATCGGCCAAGAAAGCCTCGAAGAAATCAGCGAAGAAGGCCGCGCCGAAGAAGGCCGCCAAGAAGTCGGCCAAGAAGGCCGCTAAGCAGGCTGCCCCCAGGAAGGCAGTCAAGAAGGCTGCGAAGAAAGCAGCACCGAAGAAAGCGAAGGCAGCTCCCGCGCCGAAGCCGTCAACGCCGGCAGCTCCGGTTCCCGAGCCTGCCGCCGAGACAAGCTGGGCGATGCCTTCGTCTTCTGCGGAAACGACGTCGGCCGAGGGACAAGGTTAGGCCAAACGCTGGATCCAGTCCGACGATCATGATCGACAACAGGAAGGCCGCAGCCCTGACGCTGCGGCCTTTTTGCATCGGCGCGACGACTCCCGCAGGCCGTCATGTCCGGGGGCAGCCTGATTCGTAGCGCGGACAGCACGGTACCGTGGTCCCCATACGAATCCGGGCCTCCCTCTGCACTTTGGAGTGCAAATAATGTGATGGAGAAGACACACAGGCTGACAACCTTTCGCGGAATCGCCAGAACGCCCAAAAAGTCGGCAGATGCCCGCGTTTTTTGCTTCACGGTTGACGTCACCCCATCCAAATTGCCGCAGTTACGAAATTTACAATCAGGTCGTGCGTTCCGGGGGCTTCCGGGATCCGGCTGGGGTCTTAGAACTGGTGATGGGGATCGAAATGAAAAAAGTGGCTTTGTTGGCAACGGCGCTGGCAATGGTGACGGGCTCGGCTTTCGCGGCAGACATGGCGGTGAAGGCTAAGAAAGCCCCGCCGGTGGTTGCGTTTGACCCGTGGGATATCGCCTTCGGCGGCGCCATCATGAGCGACTACATTTTCCGCGGCGTCACCCAGTCGAACCATAAGCCGTCGGTCGCGGCCTATTTCGAGCCGCGCTACAACATCAACAAGGACCTCCAGCTCTACGTCGGCGTGTCCGCGGAGAGCATCTCCTTCGCCAATCGCGCCGCTGCTGAAGTCGATATCTACGGCGGTATCCGCCCGACCTTCGGCGCCTTCGCCTTCGACATCGGTGTCTGGGGCTACCTGTATCCGGGCGGCAGCTGCGCCGACAACGTGCTCACCGGCGGCATTCCCGGCGGCAACGTCTGCGGCGTTAGCACGACCACGATCTTCCTCGCCGACGGCAACGTCATGAAGAAGGACGTCAGCTTCGTCGAAGTCTACGGCAAGGTGAACTACACCATCAACGACAGCTGGACGGTCGGTGCGACCGAGTACTACTCGCCGAACTTCCTGAACTCCGGTGCCTGGGGCAACTACGCTTCGTTGACGGCCAAGTACACGGCGCCCAGCACGGCCTTCGGCGCCTCCGGCATGGGCATGTATGTGTCGGGTGAATTCGGCCGGCAGTGGTTCGGTACTTCGGACGCCTTCTACGGCACCGGTGCCGGTACCGTTTTCGCCAACGGCATTCCCTACAAGGACTACAACACCTGGAACATCGGCATCGGCTTCACCTACAAGGTGTTCACGCTGGACCTGCGTTACTCCGACACCGACCTGAACAAGGGTGATTGCAACGCCTTCACCAGCGCCTTCAACGCCACCGGCACCACCAACGTCACCGCGATCAATCCGGGCGGCGCTGGCTCCAACTGGTGCGGCGCGGCCGGCATTGCCAAGCTGTCGTTCGACCTGACGGCGATGAGCAATCTGAAGTAAGTTTCTTGCTGAAGCGACTTGATGAGGGCGGCAGGGCAACCTGCCGCCCTTTTGCTTTGGGGTGGGGTCTGCGAAAGGGCGTGGACTTCATGGTGCGAGACGCGCCACAAGGTGGCGCTCCTCGCCATGAGGGTTAGGATTTCGCCGCGAGACAAGACCTCATCCTGAGGGCCCGCCAGAGGCGGGCGTCTCGAAGGATGAACCGCAACGAAGGGCCCCGGGCTCCGCGGCGCCCGCTGGCGCTTCAGCGCGCCGCGGACGGCTCCTTCTCGGCTGGCGCATCACCTTTACCGAGAACGTGGATCGCGCCGCTCTTCACCATCGTCACCTTGCGGGTGTGGAAGGCGTCGAGCGTCGAGCGGTGGCCGATCGAGACGATGGTGGCCAGTGGCAGCTTTTCCGTCAGCAGCCGGTACAGCCGGGCCTCGGACGGCTCGTCGAGCGAGGCGGTGGCCTCGTCGAGGAACAGATAGTCGGGCGCGTGCAGCAGCGCGCGGGCGAGCCCGAGGCGCTGCTGCTCGCCGAGCGACAGCATCCGGTTCCAATGGCCTTCCTCATCGAGTCGCTCGGCGAGGTCGGGCAGCCCGACCGCGATCAGCGCGTCCCTGACGCGTGCGGTTTCGAATGCGCCCGGCGCGGCCGGATAGACCACGGCGTCGCGCAGCACGCCGACCGGGAAATAGGGGCGCTGCGGCAGCATCATCAGCTTCGCCTTTTCGGGGACGAAGATGGTGCCGGTGCCGAACGGCCAGATGCCGGCGATGGCCCGGAACAGCGTCGACTTGCCGGACCCTGACGGTCCGGTCACCAACACGCGCTCCGGCGTCTGGATGGCGAAGGCGTCGGCAGCGACCAGCGGCGTGCCGCTCGGCAGGTTCACGCAGAGCTGCTCAAGGGCGATAGTGCGGCTGCCGCCGGCGGCCTTGAGGGCAATCGCCGGCTCGTGCGGCGGCAGGTTCGCGGCCGCATCGACCGACATCTCGAAGCCGTCGAGGCGCGCGACGATCGAGCGCCATTCCGCCAGCGACCGGTACGCCGTGACGAAGAACGACAGTGCGCCTTGCACGCTGGAGAAGGCGGAGGCGGTCTGCATCATGTCGCCGAGCTGGATCTTCTTGGCGAAGAAGGCCGGCGCCACCAGCACGTAGGGAAAGATCACGGCGGCCTGTTGATAGCTCGCGGTGAACGCGGTGAGGCGCTTGGTACGGCTCATGATTGCGTACCAGTTGCCGATCACGAAGCCGAAGCGATCCAGCAGGCGACCGCGTTCGGCGCCTTCGCCCTTGAGCAGTGCGATCTGCTCGGAATTTTCGCGGACGCGGACGAGGTTGAAGCGGAAGTCGGCCTCGAAGCGCTGCTGCTCGAAATTGAGATTGACCAGCGGGGCGCCGATCCAGTGCGTCAACGCTGTGCCGAAGATCGCGTAGATCATCGCGCCCCAGCACAGATAGCCGGGGATCATGAGGTCGGTGCCGAACAGGTGCAACGGCGCGGCGTTCGAAAGCCCCCAGAGGATGATCACGAAGGAGAACAGCGTCACGATCGACGAGAGCAGGCCGAGCCCGATGGTTAGGGTCTGCTCGACGAAGTTCTTGACGTCCTCGGTGATGCGCTGGTCCGGGTTGTCGGCCGCATCGCCCTTGAGCTGCATGCGGTAATGGGTGGCGCCTTGCAGCCATTCGCCCAGATAGTGCCGGGTCAGCCATTGCCGCCAACGGATCTGGAGCCACTGGTTCAGGTACAGCTTGTAGACCGCCAGCGCGATGAAGGTGGAGGCGAGGCCGATGAAGATCCAGATCTCCCTGACGAAACTATCCCAGTCACTTGCCTGCAGCGAGCTGTAGAATCGGTTCTGCCATTGGTTTACCAAGACGTCGATCGCGACCAGCGCCAGCTCCATCGCGACCACGGCGGCGAGCAGGCCGCGGCCGGCCCATTTGTCTTCCGACCGGAAATAAGGGGCGGCGATTCGCCAGACGATCGCGAGCGTGGCGCTGATGTTCTTCACAGAGCTGAGTCTCCTGAGGGGATGTGCACAATTGCCCGGGGGCCAAAGACTTGAGACGATGGCGGAAATGGGCGCGCTTAGACTAAAGTCGCAAGTCCTGCAATTTGCGTTGGCTTGTCGCAGCTTGCAACCCTAGCATGGGGCTTAACGGCGCGGGGTGGGGGCCTTCGGGATTTCGCGAGCTTGTGAGCGGACGGGAACCGCTGCATTGGCGAGGAATTCGCGTCCGGCTCGGGGGTTATCGCTTCAGCGTCAAGCAGGATCGGCTGTCCACGCGGGCCGCCTGCCGCACAACATGCGTGGGGGAGGAAGACCATGTGGAATCAAGTCTATGACCCGATGCACAGCCCTGTGCTGTCGACGATCGCAGCGGCAATCCCTGTCGTCACACTGCTGGTCCTGATCGCGAGCGGTCGTGTCCAGGCTCATATTGCCGCCGTCATCGCCGTGATCGTGGCCAATTTGATCACGATCTTCGTCTTCACCATGCCGGCGAACATGTCGATCCGCGCCTCGGTGCTGGGCATCGTCACCGGCTTCTTCCCGATCGGCTGGATCGTTCTCAACGTCATCTTCCTCTACCAGGTGACGGTGACCACCGGACGCTTCGAATTGCTCAAGCGCGCGGTCGGCGGCGTCACCGAGGACCGGCGGCTGCAATTGCTGCTGATCGCGTTCTCGTTCGGCGCCTTCTTCGAGGGCGCTTCGGGCTTCGGCACGCCGGTCGCGATCACGGGCGCAGTGCTGATCGGCCTCGGCTTCTCGCCGCTTGCGGCGTCCGGCCTGTCGCTTATCGCCAACACTGCGCCGGTCGCCTATGGCGCGCTGGGCACGCCGATCCAGGGCCTTGCCTCGGTCACCGGGCTCGATCCCTACATCCTCGGCGCGATGGTCGGCCGGCAATTGCCGTTCTTCTCGCTGATCGTGCCGTTCTGGGTGGTGTGGGCGTTCGCGGGCTGGAAGGGCATGAAGGACGTCTGGCCGGCGATCCTGGTCACCGGCGTGTCGTTCGCGGTGCCGCAATTCGTGATTTCGAACTACGTCAATCCCTGGATCGTCGACATCGGCGCATCGCTGATCTCGATGGGCGCGCTGATCCTGTTCCTGAAGGTGTGGCAGCCCAGGCAGCTCTGGCTGTCGCCGGCGCTGCGCGGCCGTGATGAATCGGCCGCCACCATGGCCGCGGCAAAACCGATGGACAAGACGCCGCTGACGCAGAGCGAGCTCTTCAGCGCGCTGTTGCCTTGGATCATCGTCTGCGTCGTGATGCTGATCTGGGGCAACGGCGCCTTCAAGACCTGGGCGAACTCGATCTTCACCTGGAACTATCCCGTTCCCGAGCTGCACCAGATGATCAACAAGATGCCGCCGGTCGCGCCAGGACCGACGAAAGAGAGCGCGGTGTTCGGCTTCACCTATCTGTCGTTCACCGGCACGGGCATGCTGATGGCCGCGATCATCTCCGGCTTCCTGATGGGCGTCGGGCCCGGCAAGCTCGCGATCCAGTACGGCCGCACCATCCGGCTGTGCGCGATCTCGCTGATCACGATCTCGGCGATGCTCGCCATCGGCACGCTGACGCGGCTCTCCGGCGTCGACGCGACGCTCGGTCTCGCCTTCGCGGCAACCGGCGTGCTCTATCCCTTCTTCGGCACGCTGCTCGGCTGGCTCGGCGTGGCGCTGACGGGGTCGGACACAGCCTCCAACGTGCTGTTCGGAAACCTGCAGAAAATCACCTCCGAGCAGCTCGGCCTGTCGCCGATCCTGATGGGCGCGGCGAACTCCTCCGGCGGCGTGATGGGCAAGATGATCGACGCGCAGTCGATCGTGGTCGCCTCCACAGCCACCAATTGGTACGGCCACGAGGGCACGATCCTGCGCTTCGTATTCTGGCACTCGATCGTGCTGGCCTGCCTCGTCGGTGTGCTCGTGACGTTGCAGGCCTATGTCTATCCGTTCACGGCGATGGTCCTGAAGTAGCAGGCCACGCCCGGCTTCGACGCAAATCCCCGCGAGGTTCGCCCCCGCGGGGATTTTTGCGTCGCGCGGGGGCGAACCTTCTCAACGGCGCCATCGTCTTATAGAAGGTGCGGCAGATCAGGTCGGTCGAGAGGTCTCATGGTTTCGCTCAAGCAGATGGTGTGTGCGGCGGTTGCAATGCTCGCGATGTCCACGCTCGCGCGTGCGGAGGACGGTTTTCCGTTCGGCACCGAGATGACGCTGGAGGCGCTGCCGCAGCCGGGCTCGAAGCGGATACCCAACATCGAGATCGGCGACAACGGCGAAGTCGTGCTGGAGCTCTGGTGCAAGGGTGGCAAGGGCCAGTTCTCGGTCGCAGGCAACACCGTGATCTTTGTCCCCGGCCAGATCCAGGACCGCTCCTGCCCGCCTGCAAGGGTCCAGGCCGACGACGATCTCGTCGCGGCGCTTGGCAGCGTCGAGACCTGGAAACGCCAGGGCGACGTGCTCACGCTTCTTGGCCCCAAGCCGCTGCGCTTTCGCGTCAACGGGAACTAGCTTTTTCGCTCGCTGTCATTCCCCGCGACCCGGCTACGCCAAGGCTTCGCCGGGGTTCAGGTCCAGGGGCGCCGAAGCTTTAGCGAAGGCGGCAAGCGGGGAATCCAGCACGCGGCGGCCTATCGATGCAACCACAGCCGTCTCGGCGTACTGGATTGCCCGGTCAAGCCGGGCCATGACCAAGAGTAGGTGGCTACGTCACTTCCACACCGACTTGTCAGCGTCCCAGCGCTGGCCTTTCAGCTCCTTGGCGAGCGCCTCGACCGAGCCGTTGTCGTCGGGCTGATCGCCTTCCTCGTCGGCCGCGGCTTCGTCCGAGAGATTGAGCTTGGCGCTGCTGCTCTCATCAGCGGTCGTGGTCGCGGGGCTACCGATCCAGAGCATGAGCTTGTCGGTCGTGCCGGGCTTGTCGGGTGAGACGAGCCCTGCGACCTCGATCGTGTCGGTGAGCTCGAGTGCCGGGAAATCCAGGTTCGGACGCTTGAAGACCAGCTTGAGCTTGCCGGTCGCCGGGTTGAAGCTTTGCGAGACCGGCTTTGCCGCGAGCGTCCTGCTCAGCACGCCCGCGACGGCTGATGCGAGCTTGTCGCGATTGATCTTGTCGCCGTCGCGCCAATCGGCGGCGGGGATGCGGATGGTGCGGTCCATCTCGGTGATGCCCGCGGTCCAGCCCGCCGCGGTGACGCCGGGCATCGCCTTGAATTTCGCCAGCAGGGCGCCGGCGCGCTCCGGATCGACCGACATGTTGATGGTCTGCTCGCCGGCGCGCAGCGCGTCGCAGCCGACATTGAGGCTCGCCAGCGTCACCTCGACGTCCTGGCCCTTCAGGCTCTTCAGGAAATCGGTCGCGGTATCGAGCTTGACCTTGACCGCGATCGCTTCCGGCGAGACGTCGGTGAAATCCTTCGGCTGCGGCGTGATGCCGTCGTCGGAGGTCTGGTTGTCCAGAAACTCCTTCTCGCTGAGATCGGAATTGTCGGGCGAGGTGACCTCGGTCATGGCCTGGCCAATGCTGATCTGGCCGCGGAATTCGAACGTGTCCCCGGCCTGCTTGCGCAGCAGCTTGACGGTGACGGGTGCCTTCGCGCCGAGGCTCTGCGTCGTGCCCGTCAGGTTCTGGCCCGCGACCTGGAGATTGACGACGAAGCGGTCCTTGCGGTCGGAATTCTTCGCGACGGGATAACAGACGTCGAGCACGGCTGCGGTGACGGTCTTGCCCTGGCGTGTCTCCTTCAGGATCACGTCGGCATTGCCGTCCATCAGCCCGTCGATCGAGGTGAAATAGCGCGTCTCGGCGCCGCCGGGCGCCGTGGCCTTCGGCGACAGCTTCATCTGGGCGGATGCGACCTCAGGCGAAACTGCAAGCAGAGCCGCCAATAAAACTGTCGGGCAAACCAGAAGCGCGCGCATCGACGAAATCCTCGGGCAGTGGGGCATGATCCGGAAAAGTGTGTTCCGATAGATCATGCCCAAACATTAGAATCGGCGCGTCACCGTAGTGGGTTTTGGCCGCCGGTTGAATTGGAAAGCATGGACCATGATCGGCAAAAAAGAAGGCCGCCCGGAGGCGGCCTTCGCAACACTGTCAGGTGAGGATCGGCCCTAGAAGCCGCCCATGCCGCCGCCCGGCATGGCGGGCCCGGCTTCCTTCTTCGGGGACTCGGCGACCATGGCCTCGGTCGTCACCAGCAGGCCGGCGATCGAGGCGGCGTCCTGGAGCGCGGTGCGCACCACCTTGGCGGGGTCGATGATGCCCTTCGCGACCATGTCGACATAGTCCTCGGTCTGGGCGTCGAAGCCGAAGGTCTCGGACTTGTTCTCCAGGATCTTGCCGACGACGATCGAGCCTTCCACGCCCGCGTTCTCGGCGATCTGGCGAAGCGGAGCTTCCAGCGCCTTCAACACGATGTTGATGCCGGCCTGCACGTCCGCATTGGCGTTGGTGAGGCGGCCCACCGCCTTCTTGGCGCGGAGCAGCGCGACGCCGCCGCCGGGGACGATGCCTTCCTGCACCGCGGCGCGGGTGGCGTTGAGCGCGTCCTCGACGCGGTCCTTCTTCTCCTTGACCTCGATCTCGGTCGCGCCGCCGACGCGGATCACCGCGACGCCGCCGGCGAGCTTGGCGAGGCGCTCCTGGAGCTTCTCACGGTCGTAGTCCGAGCTGGTCTCCTCGATCTGGGCCTTGATCTGGCCGACGCGGGCCTCGATCTCCGGCTTCTTGCCGGCGCCCTTGACGATCGTGGTGTTCTCCTTGTCGATCACCACCTTGCCCGCGCGACCCAGCATCTTCACCGTGACGCTCTCGAGCTTGATGCCGAGGTCTTCGGAGATGAGCTGACCGCCGGTGAGGATCGCGAGGTCCTCGAGCATGGCCTTGCGGCGATCACCGAAGCCCGGCGCCTTGACGGCGGCGACCTTCAGGCCGCCACGGAGGCGGTTGACCACCAGGGTGGCCAGCGCCTCGCCCTCGACGTCCTCGGCGATGATGACGAGCGGCTTGCCCGACTGCACCACGGCTTCCAGCACGGGCAGCATGGCCTGCAGGCCGGAGAGCTTCTTCTCGTGCAGGAGGATGTAGGCGTCCTCGAGCTCGGCGGTCATCTTCTCGGGGTTGGTGACGAAGTAGGGCGACAGATAGCCGCGGTCGAACTTCATGCCCTCGACGATGTCCACCTCGGTGTCGAGCGACTTGTTCTCCTCGACGGTGATGACGCCCTCGTTGCCGACCTTCTGCATCGCCTGCGCGATCATCTTGCCGATGGCAGCATCGCCGTTGGCCGAGATGGTGCCGACTTGGGCGACCTCGGAGGAAGCGGCGACCGGCTTGGCGCGCTTCTCGATGTCCTTGACGACGGCCGCAACCGCGGCGTCGATGCCGCGCTTGAGGTCCATCGGGTTCATGCCGGCAGCAACCGACTTGGCGCCTTCGCGCACGATGGCCTGGGCCAGCACGGTCGCGGTGGTGGTGCCGTCGCCGGCGAGGTCGTTGGTCTTGGAGGCGACCTCACGGACCATCTGGGCGCCCATGTTCTCGAACTTGTCTTCGAGCTCGATCTCCTTGGCGACGGTGACGCCGTCCTTGGTGATGCGGGGCGCGCCAAAACTCTTCTCGATGAGGACGTTGCGGCCCTTCGGACCGAGCGTCACCTTGACGGCGTTGGCGAGAATGTCGACGCCGCGCAGCATGCGTTCGCGCGCGTCTCCGGAAAACTTGACGTCCTTGGCAGCCATGTTCTGCAATCCCTGTTACTTCGTGATGGGTCTTGTTTCGTGATGTGTCTTGTGTGTTCGTCGCATCAATTCCGGGATCCGAAGTGAGAACCCGGCGGAATGATGGATGCCCGGATCTGATGATCCGGGCATGGCATTCAGCGGCCGTTCAGGCGTCTGGCCTTAGGCCATCACGCCCATGATGTCGGACTCTTTCATGATCAGGAGATCTTCGTTGTCGATCTTGACCTCGGTGCCCGACCACTTGCCGAACAGCACGCGGTCGCCGACCTTGAGGTCGATCGGGATCAGCTTTCCAGCCTCGTCGCGGCCGCCGGGGCCAACGGCGACGATTTCGCCCTGGGACGGCTTTTCCTTGGCGGTGTCGGGAATGATGATGCCGCCCTTGGTCTTTGCCTCGGCATCGATACGTTTGACCACGACACGGTCATGCAGCGGACGAAATTTGGATTTAGCCATGACGTTTCCCTTTGGAGGCTCGCTTCGGAAGTAGTGGAGGTGGGTGAGGGGCAGCGCTGCCGTCCGCCCTCTTGCAAGGATCGAACGGCGCGCTTAGCAATCGGTCTTTCCGAGTGCTAATAGTCCGCCCGGGAATATGGCTTGGCCGCGATCCTGTCAAGCAAAGGTGGTTAAGCGATTGGTGAGGCGGATATAGGATGGTGGCATTGGAAACTTGTTCGGAGCGTCGGCGTATAAAAGGACGCCATTGCTCCGGCAGCGGTTTTGCGCTTGGCTGCGTGTGGGGTGCGGCCATGGTCTTGTTCGGGGGAATGCCATGATCAGTTCAGCTCACGCGCGCACGGTCGCCAATCTGGCGGCGGCCTCTTGCCTGGCGCTGCTGCTGGGCGCTTGCGGCGGCGGCATGAGCCTGCCGTCCTTCTCTTCGTCCTCACCGCCGCCCGAGGCCGAGCCCGGCGCCGGTCCGGAAATGCCCGCGTCGATCCGCGCCGACGAGGTCGTCGGCCGCTGGGGCCTCGCCTCGTTCCAGAACCCGGCCGACCGCGCCCGCACCGAGGCTGCCGCCCGGGCCCAGTGCAAAAATCCCTACGTGATCACCGCCGGTTCCTCCGGCGGTGTGATCATGCATCTGGCGGACCAGGCGACGCCGCAGGAGCTGCGGCTGAAGGGCTCGCCCAGCGGCAAGAACTATATCGGGCCGGCGGGTCCGACGCCCGGCGAGCAGGACCGCGAGATCGTCTCCTTCGACGGCCGCGTCCTCATCACCCGCTTCATCGACAAGGACGCCGCCACCCGCTACGGCAACATGGTCTACGTCCGCTGCGCGCCGAGAGCGTAGGCACCGCTCGTCGTCATGCCACGCGAAGGCGAGGCATCCAGTAATCGCCGCCAGTGCTTGAGCCGAGATGCCCGCGTTTACTGGATCGTCCGCCCCGGTGCGCATTTGCGCACAAGGCGGACGATGACAGTGGCGGAAGGGGCCCAAACAAAAAAACGCCGGCTTGCGCCGGCGTTTTGTTTTTCAGAGTGTCGCGTCCGCTCAGTCGAACAGCGCGTCGATGTCGTCCTGCGAGGCGTGGCCGACGTCGCCGGCGAGCTTCGGGCCGTTGAGGAGTTTTTCGTCCTCGCTGCGGGTGTCGGCCGGCGCGGGCACATGGGACTTGATCGCGTCGACCCCGCCCCAGATCTCCATCATGGAGTTGATGTGCTGCTCGATGAACTTCATCGTGGTCATGACCTTGCTGATGCGCTGGCCGGTCAGGTCCTGGAAGTTGCAGGCTTCGAAGATCGAGATGACGCGTTCCTGGATGTCGTCGGCGAGCAGCTTCTGCTGATCGGCCGATTGCACCTTGGACATCGCGCTGGCCGCCTGATCGATCGACTCGGCGGCTTCGAGGATCTGCTGGGTCGCCTGTTCGGTGCCGCCGACGACCGCGCCGAGCTCGCCATTGACCTTGGCCATTTCGCCGCCGTCGAAGCTCTTGCCGTGCAGCGTCGCGATCTCGCGCTTGGTACGGTCGATGGCGTCGTGGATGAGGTCGAGCTCGACCTTCAGCTTCTCGCACTGCTCGATCTGCGCCCGGTAAGTATCGAGCATGGTACGAGCTTCGGAGAGCTCGTGGGCGGTGGACGCGTCGATCGCCGCCATGGCAGCGCTGCCGGACAAGGGCACAGTGCCCTTCGCCATCTGTGCGCGGATCGCACGCAACTCGGCCATGATCTCGCTATGCATCGGCGCAGCCTCCTCAATCATTTCGGGGCTGGGCATCTCGCCGACAATAGCCTCTTCGACACGAAAACGTTTGCGGTGAATAGCCATAGATACTCCCCCCACCTCACTCACGCGTCTTTGTAGGCAGAAGCGATTTAACACGAAGTTCACAGCCGGAACTGTCGTGCGGCCGCGCGCGACGGCGTGCAAACGGGCGATTAACCATGGGTGCGCAGCGTTCATCGAAAATAAACGCTGATCGCCAAATTGCACCGCCAATGACGACGTGGTGAATCGAAACGCCGTGGCCGTTTACCAAACAAAACGGCTTTTGCTCTTTATTGACCACGTCGCGAGCGTGGATCAGCCAGACGCGTTCGACGGCGAATGTAACTAGACGAAACAGTACAGAGTACGTCGATGTTCAAAAAAATGTCTGTCGCGCTGCTTGGCAGCGCTTGCACCTTCGTAGCCGGCGCGACCAGCGCTAGCGCCTTCGACAACACCGTGCCGAACGATCCGCCTGCGGTGCTCTACCAGCCGCAGGTGCCGCCGGCACCGGTGCGCGTCGCCTCCAATGCGAACATGGGCGGCGGCTTCATCGAGTTCATGTTCGGCGACGGGCCCGGCCGCGGTCCGGCCTACGCTCCGCAGCAGCCGATGTATCAGCAGCAGCCGGGTTATTACGACCAGCGCCGTCTGCCGCCGATGGGCGAGCCTCAGCCGCAGGGAGCCGGCGTGCAGCCGGAAGCGGTCGACCCGCGGCAGCGTCAGTTCGATCCGAGATTCGAGAAGCAACTTGTTGACTATAGCGGCACGGAAAGCGTCGGCACCCTGGTGGTCGATACGCCGAACAAGTTCCTCTATCTCGTCGAGGGCAACGGCAAGGCGATGCGCTACGGCATTGGCGTCGGACGTCCCGGCTTCACCTGGTCTGGAGTGAAGTCGATCACGGCCAAGCGCGAATGGCCGGCTTGGACGCCGCCGGCGGAAATGATCGCGCGCCGCCCCGATCTGCCACGGCACATGGAGGGCGGCCCGGAAAACCCGCTTGGCGCGCGCGCAATGTATCTGGGCTCGACGCTCTACCGCATCCATGGCTCCAACGAGCCCTGGACCATCGGCACCAACGTCTCCTCCGGCTGCATTCGCATGCGCAATGAGGACGTCATCGACCTCTACGGCCGCGTCAATGTCGGCACCAGGGTCGTGGTGATGTAGGCGCATCGCGCTCGAAACTAAAACGGCCGCCTCATCGGCGGCCGCTTTCGCTTGGCGCAAGGATTAAGAAGCATCAGGCGTAGTCGCTGCCGCCATCGTCGCCGCCGCCGAAGTCGCTATCGTCGGCGACGTCCACGTTGTCGTCGTCATTGTCGTTCTGATCGTTGTAATTCCGGTCGTCGTTTGACGCCTGGTCGGCGAAGCCCTGGCGGGAAGCGTCGCCGTGGTCGCCTTTGGAGCCGATGTCGTCGACACCGGCATCGCGCGCGAGCGATCCGCCGGACTGGTCGCTACCGCTCCAGGGGCTGCGGTCGCCCAGGGCGTTGGTGTCGCCGAAGGCCTGCTGGTGCGATCCGCCCATCATGCCGCGAATGCTGGAGAGCAGCAGTGAGCCGCCGACGACGCCGGCTGCGGCTGCCGCCGCCGTGCCGAGGAACGAGCCGCCGCCACCGCCGACGGGCGGGGCACCATAGCCCTGACCTGGACCTTGACCTGGACCTTGACCTGGACCGTAAGGCGGCTGGCCGTAACCGGGCTGGGTCTGCTGCATTGCCTGGCCGCTGTTCCAGACCGGCCGCGAGTCGCGCGGCGGCACGTTCGGAACCGAGCCGCGCGACGGACCGCCGCCGAACAGCGTGTCGCGCATGGTATCCAGGAAGCCGCCGGACTGCGCCTGCTCGGGCGCCTGCCCCGCCTCCAGTTCCTGGATGCGGGCGTGGGCGCGCTTCAGCGCCTCGTCCTGCAACAGCACGGTCTGCACCAGCGCATAGATCGCGCCGGGCGCCTTGCGCAGGCCGTCGGAGATCGCGGCGATCGCGTCGGGATCGCGGGGTGCATTTTCCAGTTTCGAAAGTCGGTCGAAAAGGTCGTCGACGAGCTGGCGTTCCTGCGGCGTCATGATCAGTCTCCCTTGCGCAAAACAAGCGCGACGAAGATGTAGGGTTCCATTGTGGCCCCAACAGTGCCGGCAGGATTAAATTTCGGTATGCGACAAGCTGCCTCGCCGCTTGGGCAGGTTTCTCGCGTCTTCCGCGGTTTCCTTGATCAGGAGGGGGAGGTCGTGTCCCATGCGGCTGACAGAGCGACCATCTTCGTGGAAGCCCTCAGCCCGGTAAACACCGAAGGAAGTTTCCGTCAGAATGAAACGCCAACCCGGCAGCTCTGGAAAAGTCGGTTCTCGATTGTTCATAATGTCACCCCAGCGTGACGTTGCGGTCCGCCAGCAGCTGCGCAAAGGCGTCACTGACGAAATAAGCGTGTTCGCGTTCACGCACGTCGGTCATCGGGTCGAGGCCAGCGAGGACGTCATCGACGAAGCCGGGATGGCACATCACGAGGCCGCCGTCCGGCAGGCCTTCCAGGAATTGCCGCATCAGCTCGCCAAAATCATTTGCTCGCGTGAAGTCGTAGGCGCCGGCGAAGCCGGGATTGAAGCTGAGGCCCGCGCTGCCGGCGCGGCGGCGGAATTGCGCGCTGAGGATGTCGAGCACCATGGCTTTCGGTGAGGCCAGCCGCTGCATAAGCGGCAGGTCGCGGCCGCCCTGGCGCACCCAGGCTTTTGGCGCGATTTCACTGACCGCGTCGACAAAGCCGTCGCGCACCTGCGGATAGAGCTGCACATGCTGATGGCCGTCGACGAAGTCAGGCGCGCGCCCGAACGCTTTCGCGAAGGCTGCCAGCTGCGCCTTCACCTCGTTGCGAAAGAATTCGCGGTCGAGCCTTCGCGCAAGGCCCGCGCGCAGCAGTTTCGGAAACGGGAGAAACATGTCGCCGTCGAGCGGACGGAAATGCATGGTCAGCGGCCGGAATGGCGCCGACAGCGTCACGTGCAGTCCGATCGCGCAGCGCGGGCTTGTCTTCACTGAAGCCTGAAGCTCCTCGACCTCGCTGCGCTCGATGGCAGGTCCCACCATCATCACGGAAGTGGCGTTGAGACGGCCGCGTTCGATCAGGTCGCGGATGGCGCGATTGACGCCTGGGCTGATGCCGTAATCGTCGGCGCAGAGCCATATCCGCCGCGGCGGCGCGGCCGCGCTCATTCGGCCGCCGTCCTCTTCGAGGCGTCGGCCTTGTCGGACTCGAAATGCTTTTCGCTGTGCTCGGCAACGAAGTAGATCGGGCGCGCCTTCAGCTCGGAGAGGATCTTGCCGATATATTCGCCGACGATGCCGATCATGATGAGCTGCACGCCGCCGATGGTCATCAGGCCGATCACGAGCGAGGGATAGCCTGGCACCTGCTTGCCGGTGGTCCAGACCTCCCAGAGGATCGACAGGCCAAACAGGAAGGCGCCGCCGGCGAGGATCACGCCGAGCAGGCTGGCGAAGCGCAGCGGCGCCACCGAGAACGAGGTCACTCCTTCGATCGAAAGACCAAGCAGACGTGCGGCGCTGAAGGTTGTCACGCCATGGGTGCGCGGCGCGGGCTCGTAATCGACGCGGATCTGGCGGAAGCCGATCCAACTCGCGAGGCCTTTGAAGAAGCGGTTGCGCTCCGGCAGCTGCCTGAGTGCTGCGACGGCGCGCGGTGACAGCAGCCGGAAGTCGCCGGCGTCTTCAGGGATCTTCTGGCGCGCGCCCCAATTGATCAGCGCGTAGAAGCCGCGCCCGGCGAGCCGCCGCAGGAAGGGCTCGTTGTCGCGATGCGCCTTGGCGGTATAGACGACGTCGTAGCCGTCCTCGATCCAGTGCCGCACCAGCTGCTCGACCAGCGCCGGCGGATGCTGGCCGTCGCCGTCCATGAACATCACCGCGCCGAGCCGGGCATGGTCGAGGCCGGCCATCAGCGCGGCCTCCTTGCCGAAATTGCGCGACAGCGACACCACCTGGACGTCGACCGCGTCGGCCGGCAGTGAGCGGGCGATTGCCAGCGTCGCGTCCGCGCTGCCGTCGTCGACATAGACGACCTCGCAAGCCAAGCGATAGCGCTGCCGCAAGGTCTTCGCGATGTCGCAGATGCGCTGGTGCAGGGCGGCGAGGCCCGCCGCCTCGTTGTAGACGGGGACGACAATCGACAGTCCCTTCGCGGCAGCGCTCGCCGCGGTGGTCGTCATGCCGGAAACGTCAGAGCCCAGCGTCATCGATCAAGGTTCCAGAGGCGTTCAAGGTCATCTCAACAGCATATGGTAGCTGCCGTTTCCTGTCGCTACGCTGAACGGACCTGGGGCTCACTGCCGCAGGAACGCCTCGAGCTTGGCAAACAGCGGGTTCTCCCGGTCGAACACGTAGTCGAGCGAGACCACCGAGACGGTCTCGGCGCCATGCGCGCGGAGGAAGCTTGCGAGCGCATAGAGCTGGCCCGGCGGGCAGTGCAGCGTGAGCATCCCCGACGAGGTCGGGCCGCCGAACGGCGCTTCGACGCCGAAGCGGTCGTGGGCTTCGCCGAGCAGGGCTGCGTCGCACTGCCCGAAGCGGGTGCGGACCTCGCGGTACTTGTTGGCCCGCGCCCGCGCCGCGATGTGATCGAGGATGATTCGCGCGGTCTCTCGCGCCTGCGGCGACCAGTCGGCGTCCCTTGAGGCGACCAGATTGGCCTGGCTGCGCAGGATCACGCCGTCGTCGAGCACTCGGAGGCCATTGGCAGCGAGCGTCGCGCCTGTCGTGGTGATGTCGACGATCAGCTCGGCGGCGCCGGCTGCCGGCGCGCCTTCGGTCGCGCCGGTGCTTTCGACGATGCGGTAATCGGTGATGCCGTGGCTCGAGAAAAAGGTACGGGTGAGGTTGATGAACTTGGTCGCGACCCGCATCCGCATGTGATGCTGCTCGCGGAAGCCGGTGGTGACGTCGTCGAGGTCGGCCATGGTGCGGACATCGATCCACGCCTGCGGCACCGCGACGACGACGTCGGCGTAGCCGAAGCCAAGCCCCTCGATCAGCGCGACGCGCTTGTCGGCGTCCGCGATGTTCTCGCGCACCAGATCTTCCCCTGTGACGCCGAGATGCGCCACGCCGCGCGACAATTGCGAGGCGATCTCGCTGGCCGAGAGATAGGCGACCTCGACATTGTCGAGATCCGCGATCGTGCCGCGATAGTCGCGCGCGCCACCGGCCTTCGACAGCTTGAGGCCTGCGCGGGCGAAAAAGGCCTCAGTGTTCTCCTGAAGGCGGCCCTTGGAGGGAACGGCCAGAACGAATGGCGCGCTCATGATTTGAGCTCCTTGCGGCCGATCCGGGTCAGCGCATCGACCCAGACGGAGAATCCGACGGCCGGAATCGGGTCGGGCGACCCGAGCTGGGTCATCAGCCCGTCATAGCGGCCGCCGGCAACCAGCGGCTCGGCGCCGTTGCCCCTGTGATGCACTTCGAATTCGAAGCCGGTGTAGTAGTCGAGACCGCGTCCGAACGCGGTCGAGAAGCGCGTCTGCTTCACGTCGATGCCGCGCGCCGCCATGAAGCCGACCCGGCTCTCGAACTGATCGATGGCAGCAGCGAGATCGAGCTTTGCGTCAGTGGTGAGCGCGCGCAGCTCGGCGACGGCGTGGTCGGGATTGCCGGAGATTCCGAGGAAGCGCTTGAGCACGGCAATGGCCTCACGCGGCAGCGCGCCGCCCTTCAGCGTCGACTGCTCGAGGAAGCGGTCGGCGATCTCGGCCGTGGTGCGGCCGCCGACATTGGTGGTGCCGGCGATCGACATCAGATCGGTGACGAAGGCGAGCGCTGCCTTGCGGTCGGAGCCGGCGAGCGCGGCGAGCACGCCTTCATATTCGCTGCGCGTCGCGGTGGTCGCGGCTGCCAGCCGCTCCAGATCCTGCTCCAGGCTGATCTTGCGGTTGAAATCCTTGATCAGGCGGCGGCGCCAGACCGGATAGAGGTCGAGCGCATCGAGCAGCGCGTTGAACAGCGCCACGTCGCCGGTACGGATCTCGACGTCGCGGACGCCGAAGGCGGCGGTTGCTTCCAGCGCCAGCGCCAGCATCTCGGCATCCGCCGCGGCACGATCCTGGCGGCCGAACGACTCGATGCCGGCCTGGAGAAATTCGCTAGCCTGGCCGCTGCGGTAACGAAACACCGGGCCAAGATAGCTGAACCCGGCCGGCTGGCCGGCGCGGCCCGAGGCGAGATAGTCGCGCGCTACCGGAATGGTCAGGTCCGGGCGCAGGCAGAGCTCCTCGCCGGACGGGTCCGTGGTCAGGTACAGGCTCTTGCGGATGTCCTCGCCGGAGAGGTCCAGGAACGGCTCGGCCGGTTGCAGGATGGCGGGCTCGGCCCTGACATAGTCGGCCTGCGCGAACGACAGCAACAGCGTGTCCGCCCAGGCGGCGGAGCCGGCAGCATTTGAGGTGGCAGTCGTGGTCATGGCAGCGAGTCCATCGTCCCGGCGGAACCGGGCAGGGCAAGGAAGTGAATTGGCGCAGGCCTTAGCATGGCCCGATAGCGGTTTCGACCTCCAAAGGATCAATCGCTTAACGGGTCGGCCTCCGGGATCAAGCCGAGATCAAGCCGTCTTGCCACCCCAATCGCCCAGCACCGCCTGCACCAGCGCCAGCGCGGCCACTGCAGCGGTGTCGGCCCGCATGATCCGGGGTCCCAGGGCCAGCCGCAGGATTTTCGGCTGCCGCAGCAGCAGCGCCCGCTCTTCCTCGGCAAAGCCGCCTTCGGGGCCGATCAGCACGTCGATGCCTTCCGCCGGGCGTGCGCCTTGCAGGCTCTGAATGGGGTTTTCGACCTCCGCCGCCTCGTCGCAGAAGATCAGCAGCCTGCCGGCGGCGCGCTGGCTGAGGAAACGCTCCAGCGGCGCCGGCTCGGCAACGGTGGCGATGCTGAGAATGCCGCATTGCTCGGCCGCCTCGACCACATTGGCGCGCATCCGCTCGGTATTGACCCGGGAGGCCTGGGTGAACCGGGTCAAGACCGGCTGAAGTGTGGCGGCGCCCATCTCGATGGCCTTCTGCACCATGTAGTCGAGCCGGGCATGCTTGAGCGGGGCGAAGACGTAGGCGAGATCGGGCAGTCGGTCCTGCGGCCGGGTCTGCTGGAGGATGACGAGGCCGTCCGGGCGCTTGCGGCCTTCAATGGCGGCCTGCCACTCGCCGTCACGCCCGTTGAACGCCAAAACCTCGGCCCCGGCGGCAAGCCGCAGCACATTGCCGAGATAATTGCTCTGGTCGCGGTCGAGCTCGACCCTGCCGTCCTGGGCAAGGGGGGCGTCGACGAACAGGCGGGGGCCGCGGAAATCGTGGGAGGGCATCGTTCAAGGGTCCAATTTGGCGCCGTTCTTAACCGAATGCAGTACTTTCGGGGTAAATATTGCCAAATTGGTGCGTCGGCGCGCCGCGCTCTTGCCCTATTCGACGGGTTGTTAAGGGCCGGCGGGAATCGTAAAATCGCGAGCACGCTGGTTGCGCTTCAATTGGGAAGACGCCGAATCCCGCGAGCTCCTGCCGGAGAGACTGCCTTGATGATCCGTCATTTGATGGTTCCGATCACTGCCGCCATGGTCACGATGGGCGCCGCGGGTGCCTATGCGCAGGGTTTCCCTGCGCCGCTGCCCGGCCAGGCCGCAACCAGTTCCGCGTTCCCGCCCGTGAATGGCTCCGCGCCGACCGCCTCCGTCGGCGGCGCGCCGCAATCGTCCTTCCCCGTGAACGGCGCCGCGCCCGTCGGTGGTGGCGCCGGCGCTTTCAGTGCCGCCCCGCCGACGCAAGGCGGTCCCGGCGAGGACTGCATGAAGGCCTTCATGCCTCTGCGCGAGGATGCCGAGAAGCGCGGCAAGCTGATCAAGGCCGCGAGCGACCGTCACGCCCCGCCTGACGAGGCCTGCAAGCTGATCCGCAACTTCAGCCAGGCTGAGACCAAGATGATCAAGTACATCGAGGCCAACGCCTCGAAGTGCGGGATTCCGGCGCAGGTCGGCGCGCAGATGAAGGACGGCCACAAGAACACCGAGGCCATGGCGGCGAAGGTCTGCAATGTTGCGCAGCAGATGCAGAACCAGCCGCGCGGTCCGGCCGGTCCGTCATTGAGCGAAGTGCTGGGTTCGGGATCGGCGCCCGAGGCCAATGCCGGCAAGAAGGGCGGCAGCACCTTCGACACACTCAACGGCAACGTCCTGACCCGATGAGCGACACATCCGCCCGCGTTGCCGATTCCACCGGCAACTGGGTCGATACGCGCGCGCCGCGATGGGCGCGGCCTTACTTGCGGCTCTCCCGCTTCGATCGTCCGATCGGCTCCTGGCTGCTGCTGATGCCGTGCTGGTGGTCGGCGGCGCTCGCTGCCGGCATGGCGCACGACGTCCGCCGCCTGCCGCTCACCATCGTCCTGTTCTTCATCGGCGCCTTCGTCATGCGCGGAGCGGGCTGTACCTGGAACGACATCACCGACCGCGATCTCGACGACAAGGTCGAGCGCACCCGCTCGCGGCCCCTGCCGTCGGGGCAGGTGAGCGCGAAGCAGGCGCTGGCCTTCATGGTCGCGCAGGCGCTGATCGGGCTCGTGGTGTTGCTGCAGTTCAACCGCTTCGCGATTCTGACCGGCATTGCCTCACTGCTGATTGTCGCGGTCTACCCGTTCATGAAGCGCATTACATGGTGGCCGCAGATCGTGCTCGGGCTCGCCTTCTCCTGGGGCGCCTTGATGGGCTTTGCCGTCACCTTCGGGCGCATCGACGTCACCGCGCTCGTGCTCTATGCCGGCGCGATTTCCTGGGTGATCGGCTACGATACGATCTACGCGCATCAGGACGCCGAGGACGACGCGCTGATCGGCATCAAGTCCACCGCGCGCCTGTTCGGCGCCCATACCCATCAGGCGCTGATCCTGTTCTACGGCCTTGCGGTGATGCTGATCGGCGTGGCGCTGGCGTCAGGCGACGCGCGCTGGCCGGCCTGGCTCGGACTTATGGCCTTCGCCGTGCATTTGGCGTGGCAGATCGCGCGGCTTAATATCAGCGACGGCGAACTCTGCAAGCGCCTGTTCTATTCGAACAGGGATGCGGGGCTGCTGCTGTTTGCGGGTTTGCTGGCCGACGCGGTGATGCGGGCGGCTTAATTCCGCGCGATGATCTCGCGCTCATCGCGATGCACCGACAACTCCCGTGCGACACCGGTGCGGCGGCGCATCAAAAATTTCGGACGGCGGGCGCGGATCGCATTGGCGCGGCGACGGCGCGGCGCGGGCTTGCGCGCGCCTTCGTCGAGCTGCGGAAGCGCGAACAGCTGGCTCCAGATCGCCCAGGCCTCAACGAGTTCGTCGCCATCGGCGCTGACCAGCAGCGGAACGGAGAGCGAGGGATCGCGGTGCACGAGGACGAGGGTCTGGGCCTCGTCGTTGCCGCGCAGCGCGACGCCGGTGAAGTCGCTGACGCGGACGTTGATCGCCATCCGCATGCCGCGGACGGCACGGCGCAGCACGACACGTTCGCGATGAAGCTCGATCTGCCGGACATAGCCGTCGGCGCGCGGATCATGCGCATCGAAGCGGACCGGAAGGGAAAGGGGGTCGAGCCGCAGGCTGCGGCTCGACCCGGCGGGAGTGACCCCGCTTGTTGCTGTTTGACGCCTCACGGCTTTAGTTCTCCCCGCCGGGATTATGTTCCCGGTCGATGCGCGGACCTTAGCGCGGGCCTTTCCGAAACCGCTTAAAAAGGCTGGTTAATCCAGCGTCACCGTCGCGCATGATTGACAAGACCTTGGCGCGCATGATTGACGAGACGTTGCGCGCAAGGTGCGAATCTGAGCTTTTGGTGGGCTGAAAATGCTTGAAGTCCGCGCTATCAGGGCACATCTGTGGGTTCCGGTCCCGAACCTCGCCCCAACAGGATTTCGTTTGTGAACCCTTCACCAAGCTCGACGCTTTCGCCCAAGGATTCGTCCACAGCCGGTCGCGACCTGTTCGACCAGTCTGCGCTCTCCGATCTCGCGCAGCGGCTGGTGGAGGCTGCGAAGCGCGCCGGCGCGGATGCGGCCGATGCGGTCGCGGTGCGCGGCGTCTCGCAAGGCGTCGAAGTGCGCGACGGTCGCGTCGAGGAATCCGAGCGGTCCGAGGGCGACGATGTCGGCCTGCGCGTGCTGGTCGGCCGGCGCCAGGCGGTGGTCTCGACCAACGACGCCAGCGGCGATGCCGTGACCAAGCTTGCCGAGCGTGCGGTTGCGATGGCACGCGTGGCGCCCGACGACAAATATGTCGGCCTTGCCGATCCCGCGCTGCTCGCGCACGATTTCCCCGATCTCGATCTGCTCGACCCTGACGTGCCCGCGACCTTGGAGCTCGAGCGCCGCGCGCTCGAAGCCGAGGCCGCGGCGCTCGGCGTGAAGGGCGTGAGCAAATCCGGCGGCGCCTCGGCCTCCGCCGGCATGGGCGGCATGGTGCTCGTCACCTCTACCGGCTTCCACGGCTCTTATCTGCGTTCCAGCCAGGGCATCTCGGCCACCGCCATTGTCGGCGAAGGCACCGGCATGGAGCGCGACTACGACTTCACCTCGGCGCCGCATGGTGCCGATCTGCTGTCGCCGGAGATCGTCGGCCGTTCCGCGGGCGAGCGCACCGTGGCGCGCGCCAATCCGCGCAAGGTCGAGACCTGCAAGGTGCCGGTGGTGTTCGATCCGCGCGTCGCGGGCTCGCTGGTCGGTCACGTCGTCGGCGCCATCAACGGCGCTTCGATCGCGCGCAAGACCAGCTTTTTGAAGGACAAGCTCGGCCA
Source organism: Bradyrhizobium nivariense (assembly GCF_029846695.2). Taxonomy (NCBI): domain Bacteria; kingdom Pseudomonadati; phylum Pseudomonadota; class Alphaproteobacteria; order Hyphomicrobiales; family Nitrobacteraceae; genus Bradyrhizobium; species Bradyrhizobium nivariense. Next base: position 36,197 of record NZ_JARWCR020000078.1, read on the forward strand.
GCAGCTGTTCGCCAAGAACATCCGCATCATCGACGATCCCTTGCGCAAACGCGGCCTGCGCTCGCAGACGTTCGACGCCGAAGGCGTTGCCGTGAAGAAGATCGCGCTGATCGACGAAGGCGTGCTGACGACCTGGCTGCTCGACTGCGCCACCGCGCGTGAGCTCGGCCTCACCACCACCGGCCACGCCCATCGCGGCGTCTCCTCCTCGCCGTCGCCCGGGCCCTACAATCTTCATCTCGAACCCGGCACGCCGACGCCGGCCGAGCTGATCGCCGACATCAAGCAGGGTTTCTACGTCACCGATTTGATCGGCTCGGGCGTCAACGGCGTCACCGGCGATTACAGCCGCGGCGCCTCCGGCTTCTGGATCGAGAACGGCGAACTCACTTATCCCGTGAGCGAGGTGACGATCGCCGGCCATCTGTTCGAGATCTTCAAGTCGATGCAGCCGGCGAACAATCTCGAGTTCCGCTACGGCGTCAATGCGCCGACGGTGCGCATCGAGGGTTTGACGCTTGGCGGACGTTGACGCGAACTCAACAGGCGAAACCATCCTGGCGCGTGACGCGGCGCTACTGCAAGACACGGTGCGGGAGGCAGGCGCGCTCGCGCAGTCGATGTTCCGCACCGAGCTGAGGAAGTGGACCAAGGGCGTGTCCTCACCGGTCTCGGAAGCCGACATCGCCGTCAACGACCTTCTCGAAGCGCGCCTGCGCGCAGCGACGCCAGACTATGGCTGGCTGTCGGAGGAGAGCGCCGACGACGAGGTGCGGCTGTCGCGGCGGCTGACCTGGATCGTCGATCCCATCGACGGCACCCGCAACTACCTCAATGGTCATGACGAATGGTGCGTCAGCGTCGCGCTGGTCGAGGATGCCTCGCCCGTCCTCGCCGCGGTGTTCGCGCCGACCAGCGACGAGTTCTTCTTCGCGGCCCGGGGGTATGGCACGACCCTCAACGACGCGCCGGTACGGGCGACGGCTGGATCCGAGCTCGACTTCTCGCGTGTCGCGGGCCCGAAGCCCCTGGTTGAGCGCCTGAAGCCGTCACTGGGCGAGATCAAGCTGCATCCGCGAATCGGTTCGCTCGCGCTGCGGCTCTGCCGGGTCGCCCATGGCGCGCTGGATGCGGCTTTTGCGGGGGGCAACAGCCATGATTGGGACCTTGCGGCGGCCGATTTGATCGTGCAGGAAGCGGATGGTAGGATGAGCGACCTCTCCGGAGATCCCATCCTCTATAACCGCCGGGAAGTCACGCACGGGGTGCTGGTGGCAGCGGGCCGCGATCGTCATGCGAACATTGTCGCGCATTTTCGAAACCGCCCCTTGCCGTGAAGCGCTTTCTCGTGCTTGTCGAACACTGCTTTGCCGGGCAGCCCGTTAGGAACAGAACCCATGCCAGATAGTGCCCCGCAACAACTGCTCCACCTCGTCGTCGGCGGCGAGCTCGTCGATCTCGAGCACAACACCTTCAAGAACCTCGACGACGTCGAGATCGTCGGCCTCTATCCGAACTATGCGACCGCCCACGCCGCCTGGCGAGCCAAGGCGCAGAGCACGGTCGACAACGCGCAGATGCGCTATTTCATCGTCCATCTCCATCGGCTGCTCGACCCGAATCAAGAACCGGCGCGTTGAAAAAGCTGCTTCGCAATACGCTACGGAGCAGCTTCGTTCAGCGTGCCGTCGGAATCCTGGCGGCCGAATATCTGCGTCTGGTCTGGCGGACCAACAAATTCACGTTCGATCCGCCTAACGTCTATGACCGCGTCGAGCCGCAGATCCCGGCGATCTTCGCGTTCTGGCACGGCCAGCATTTCCTCACCCCCTTCATCAAGAACAAGGACTGGTACAAGGCCAGGGTCCTGATCTCCCGTCACCGCGACGGCGAGTTCAACGCGATTGCCGCCGAGCGGCTCGGCATCGGCACCATCCGCGGGTCCGGCGACCATGGCGGCGCGTTTCACCGCAAGGGTGGGGTCGGCGCCTTCAAGGAAATGGTGCGGACGCTCCAGGACGGTTGTAATGTCGCGCTGACGGCCGATGTCCCCAAACGCTCGCGCGTGGCCGGGCTCGGCATCATCATGCTGGCACGGGAATCGGGGCGGCCGATCATGCCTTTTGCGATGGCGACCAGCCGCTTCGTCCGGCTCAAGAACTGGGACCGCACCACCATCAACCTGCCGTTCGGGCGGGGCGCATTGGTCGGCATCAAGGAAATCCACGTTCCGCCGGATGCGGACGCCGCCACCATGGAAGCGCTGCGGCTCGAACTGGAAGAGACCTTGAACGAGGCGACCCGCCGCGCCTATGCGCAACTCGGTCGCCCGGGACCTGCAGATGCCTAAATCGCTGCCAGGCTCGCTGCCGATCACGCTGCGGATGTATCGGCGCCTGGCTCGCGGCCTGGTGCCGCTCGCGCCTGCGCTGATCAAGCGGCGGCTGAAGCAGGGCAAGGAAGATCCCGCGCGCGTCGGCGAACGGCGGGGCCTGTCCCGGGACGTGCGGCCGCACGGCCCGCTGGTCTGGATTCACGGCGCCAGCGTCGGCGAGGTGCTGGCCGCGGCCGCACTGATCGAGCGACTGCGCGATCTGAACCTGCGCATTCTGCTCACCTCCGGCACGGTCACCTCGGCCGCGGTCGTGGCAAAACGCTTTCCGCCCGATGTCATCCATCAATACGTGCCGTACGATTCACCGCGTTATGTCGCGCGCTTCCTCGACCATTGGAAGCCGTCGCTGGCGCTGTTCATCGAATCCGATTTGTGGCCGAACCTGATCCTGGCGGGCGCTGCGCGCCGCGTGCCGATGGTGCTGATCAACGGGCGGATGTCGCCGCGTTCCTTCCCGAGATGGCGCCGTATGCACGGCACCATCTCGGCGCTGCTGTCGCGGTTCGACATTTGTCTGGCGCAGTCGAAGACCGATGCCGAGCGCTTCTCGACGCTCGGCGGCCGCGACGTGCTCACCACGGGCAATCTCAAGCTCGACGTTCCGGCGCCGCCGGCCGATCCCGCCAAGCTCGAACGCCTGATGGCAATGACGCGCGGGCGTCCGATCATCGTCGCGGCCTCGACCCATCCGGGCGAGGAGGAGATGCTGGTGGCGGCGCATCGCAGCCTCGCGGGTTTCTTCCCGCAGCTTTTGACGGTGATCGTGCCGCGCCACCCGGATCGCGGCTCCTCGATCACAGGCCTGATCACGGCATCCGGCCTGAAGCCGGCCCTGCGCTCGCGCGACGAGTTGCCGACGGCGACCACCGACGTTTATGTCGCCGACACCATGGGCGAGCTCGGCCTGTTCTACCGCCTCTCGGGAATCGTGTTCATGGGCGGATCGCTGATCCGCCATGGCGGTCAGAATCCGATCGAGGCGATCAAGCTCGGCGCTGCGATCGTCCATGGTCCGCACGTCTTCAATTTCGCCGATGTCTACGAGGCGCTCGATCACAGTGGCGGCGCGCGCCAGGCCGACACGCAGGAACTGCTGATCAAGCAACTCGGGCAGTTGCTGGCCGATCCGGCGCTGCGTGACAAGATGCAACGGTCGGGCGCCGGCGTGGTCCAGGATCTCGGCGGCGCGCTCAACCGCACCATGGCCGCGCTCGAGCCCTACCTGTTGCAGTTGCGGATCGAGATGGGGGCCGCCAATGCGTGAGCCGGCCTTCTGGTACCGGCCACGTTCCCTCGAGTCGTACGCATTGGGGCCGCTGGGTGCGCTCTATGGCGCGATCACGGAACGGCGGATGCTGAGCGAAGGCGTGGACGCCGGCATCCCCGTGATCTGCGTCGGCAACTACCATGTCGGCGGCGCCGGGAAAACGCCCACCGTGCTGGCGCTGACGAAGCTCTTGCGCGAGCTCGGCGAGACGCCGGTGGTGCTCAGCCGCGGCTATGGCGGACGCCTGACGGGCCCGGTGATGGTCGACCGGATGCGTCACACCGCTTCCGACATCGGAGACGAGCCGCTGATGATGGCGCGCGACGTCCCTGTTACGGTCGCGCGCGATCGCCTCGACGGTGTCGCGCTGGCGAAGTCGCAAGGCGCCACCGTGATCCTGATGGACGACGGTTTTCAGAACCCGCGTCTGCTGAAGGACGCGTCGCTGATCGTGATCGACAGCGAACGTGGCCTCGGCAACGGCAAGGTATTTCCGGCCGGCCCCCTGCGCGCGCCGCTGAACGCGCAGCTCGCGCGTACTGACGCACTGGTGCTGATCGGCGACGGCCGCGCCGCCAACGGTGTCGCGGCCGAGCTTGCCAAGCGCAACAAGCCGGAGCTGCGCGCGCGGCTGAGACCCGACGCCGAGTCGGTCGCAAGACTGTTGGGCAAGCCGGTGTTCGCATTCGCGGGTATCGGCGATCCCGAACGATTCTTCCGCAGCTTGCGCGCCAGCGGCATCGAGGTCGCGCGCACCCGCTCCTTCGCCGATCATCACATGTTTTCAAACGACGAGATCGCAGCTCTCGCCGCGGAGGCGCAGCGCGAGCAGCACACACTGGTGACGACGGAAAAGGATCTCGCACGCCTGCGCGGCCGCGAAGACGTGCCCGACAGCATCGTGCCGTTCGCGGTCCAGCTCGAATTCGATGATCCGGCAGCGCTTCGGCAGTTGATCAGCGACCATCTCTACAAAGCGCGCGAGCGACGGTTCAGCAGGCGATGATCTCGTAGGTTGGGCAAAGCGACTCCGCCGTAGCCCAGAGAGCGAAGGCGAAGACGCGCCCCGTATCCATGCCGCCCCGAACGACCGGAAGCAAAGTGACTCGGCGAAAGATCAGATTGCGCATCGCTCTCTCCTTTGTGGACGCCACGGTGTGATGGAAAAACAGTTCACCCGGCGTGATGCGTCAATTGATCGTGGCGACATGTCGCGGCTGATGAATTCCCTTCCGCACGTTCGGGAGTTGATGTAGCCTTTCATGAGAGCCGTCACCGGGACGTGCCGAACTCCCGGAAATTATCGGCGGCGTTTATGCCCACGGCGGGCAGTACCTTCATCATTTCAGATGCGGCGGCCGTAACGACGAGTTCGGAACGGCCGGGAAAGTCATTGCCAAAAACCCAGAGGAGGACATGCCATGCATTTTTGCCTCACCGGACAATACACACCACGCGCTCTCAATGCCATTTTGGAGAATCCCACGACCGATCGCCAGGAGGCGGCAAGAAAACTCATCGAAGCGGCCGGCGGAAAGCTGATTTCGATGTACAGCGTTGCGGCCGACGGCCCAGGCGTTTTGGTGATTTTCGATGTGCCTGATCCGGCTGCGGCTCCGGCCATCTCCGGCCTGACCGTCTCGGCGGGCACCCTGCAGAACGTGAAATTGACGCGGCTGTTCACGCAGAACGAGATCAAGCAGGTCCGCCAGAACGCGGCGAAGCTGCGTTCTTCGTATACCCCGCCCGGAGGCTGACATCCGGATCTAAAGCGAAGCCGCCGCAGTCGAACGAAGCGGCGGCAACGCTCACCTCACAGCAAGAATCACGTCTGCAAACCGAGGCGAGGCGAAGGCCTTCCGGCGGCCATTGACGGACCATGCTGTACGGCGCGTGCTGCGTCCGGCGCCATAGGTCCGACCGGACGTGCTTGCCAGCGGCCTCGGTAACGGTCTGCGATTGCGGTTCAGCAGTCAATCATGCTCACCACGCCCCAACGGCCATCAATCCGATAATGGTCAGGCACGAGACGCAGGCCACCATGACGGTATAGTACTCGGGTGCATTCATTGCTGCCTCCCAAACTGTTGCCAATTGCTTGGTCACTGCTACGCGGGAGAGATCGCCGGTCTCGGGGCTGCTTCAATTCGGCGTGCCGCGATCGGTCTTGCGTTGTGCGTCCGTCCTCTCATCGTCACCCTGATCCGGATGATGATGCGCTTCGGGAGCTTCAGAGCGTTCAGCTGCGATCAGAAGCTGTTTCCGCATTTCAGCGAGGCGGGCGCGGCAATATTCACGATAGAGCAGGTCTAATATGGTGGGCATGATCACCCCCATCGTTTGATTTTCGATTTACAAATATTCCACCGCGAATTTTCGAGGTGATCGTAGCCCGTCGGATGGCTCTTCGATATGAGCCCGTTCACAGACTGCGCCAATTCCAAAGCTCAATGGCTGTTTGGTTGACTTGATCGTCTGCGCGATAAAAGCAACAGGGCTAATTACCTAACACGCACCATAGCAGCCCTCTGTTTCAGCAAGACTTCGTCAAACAACTTAAGGGCGCTGAACCGCACCGAAAACTCCACCACAGCGCGAAATGACTTTACCACGGAGTGCAAGTACGATTCGATGCAACGCGGATCGGCACGACGGAGATCGTTTGCTGTGACACTCACACGTCAGGCGCACGAATCGTCGCGGCGGCGACGCAGACCATCCCCGTGCTCGCGATAAGCTGCTGCACGGCTCGTGCTACGCTGCAGGGCAGCTGCGCTTTGCCCACCCTGCGGCCGCCTGCCATTCACGCGGCATTCATCGCAAAACTCCTACCAGTTTCAGACGACCAGGAGAATTCGATGAAACCGCCGTCCGCGGCCGTCGCCGCCAGTCTTGTGTGTCTGATCGTTGCGCCGGTGTTTGCACAAACGACGCCGCCGGCCGCTCCGGCAAATCCGACCAGCACGGTGCCGGTTCCCGCGACCAAGCGGGTGACGTGCCTCGCTACGACGCAAAATTTGAAGGGACAGGACAAGCGCGACCAGATGCAGCTCTGTATGGCCCAGGCGCGGGTCGATTGCCTGAAGCAGGCGATCGATCAGAAGATCGTCGGCGAGCCCAGGAAGAATTTCGTGAAGAGCTGCGTGGGCGCGGATGGCACGGAGCAACAATAGGCGTGCGGCCGCGGCCTTACGACTGCGGCTTCGGCGCGCCGGGGTAATGCCGCTCGAGCACGGCGGCGGGCGTGGCGTAGGCTTCCTGCAGGTCCACACTCCAGTACTTCAACTCGTCGAGCGGGATGCGCGTGTCGGTGATCGCGCAACGCACGAAGGTCCCCGGCGAGATCACACGGAAGTCGCCGTCGAGATATTGCACCTGCGCTTCGCCATGGCCCGAGGGGCCGAACTTGTTCAGCACGGTCGAAAGTCTCCGTGGAAGGCCGCTCCGTGGAAGACCCTGGAGGGCACGATGTGTTGGACGGGATGTAGCATAGATAGGGTGGCTTGTCCGCCCGGTAAACCCACCGGTTTGTGATGTTTTGCCGCCGTTTCCGCGTGATAATGCTTGAGCGAAGGATCCAACGGCAGAGTCCGATGCGCCTTCCGTTAACCGCCCTGTTCCTGACCTTCCTGATGTCGGCCGCGCACGCGTCGCCGGCGCCGCAGCCGGTCGAGATTCCGCTGGCGTCCGGCGTGCTTCATGCGCAGCTCTATAAGCCTGAGGGCGCGGGGCCGTTTCCGACCGTGATCGCGCTGCACGGCTGCGGCGGCCTCGGCGGCCATTCCGATTCCGTCCTGCCGCGCTATCGCGATTGGGCTGAGCGCCTCTTGAAGGCCGGCAATGCCGTGCTGCTCCCTGACAGCTACGGCTCGCGCGAGCTCGGGCCGCAATGCCGCGTCAAGGAGATGCGCGTCAAGGCGCGGCGCGAGCGCGTTGCCGACATCGCGGCTTCGCGGGCCTGGTTGATGAAGCAGGCCTGGGTGGCGCGCGAGCGAGTCAGCCTGATCGGCTGGGCCAATGGCGCCAGCGCGCTGCTCTGGGCCGTGCGTCCGCAGGGTGCGGCGCGCGATGCTGGTCCCGATTTCCGCGCGGCGATCGCGTTCTATCCGGACTGCAGGATTTCCGCAGGCTTGGGGTGGAGCACACGGGTGCCGACCCTGGTGCTGATCGGCGCCAATGACGACGTCTCGTCGCCGCCGGCCTGTCGCCAGATGGTCGAGGGCGCGCATGGCCGAAGCGCGCTCGCGCGCATCGTGGTCTATCCCAGCGCCTATCACGATTTCGACAGCGCCAACACGCCGCTGCACGCGCTCGCCGGCAGCACCGACACCGCCGCGCCCGAGCACGGCCATCTCGGCACCGATGCGGTAGCGCGTGCGGAGTCGCAGAAGGAAGTCGCGGAGTGGCTGGCGCGATGAGGCCGCGCTGAAGCTCCGGTAGCCCGGATGAGCGTAGCGATATCCGGGTAGGTCTGTCCCGCATGTCGCTACGCTCATGCGGGCTTCTGTAACGGGCTTGGTTAGTCAATCCCTTTTTGCGCCATCCTCTCGCCGGGAACCTGCTTCTGTACGGGATCGGCGCGGTGGCCGTCACCTGATGGGGTTCTAGAGAGGAGC
>NZ_JARWCR020000079.1:0-42694 GCF_029846695.2 Bradyrhizobium nivariense
CGGCGTCGAGCCATTGCTGGCAGCCATGCGGGCGTGAGGCGCGGGCAGCGAACTCAATAGCGACACCGACGGCCGCCTTCGTTGCATGGAGGTGATGCGGAGCCGCGTTTTTACACAGCCTGGGTCAGAAGGCGGCGGCGAGAGTGTCATGGCAGGATGGAATCGACTGACGCTGGTTGCGGGTTTGACGCTCGCGATCACCGCATTGCTGGCCACACCTGGTCTTGCCCAGAAAGGTCTCGCCGCGGAGAGCGCGCGGATCAACGCGCTCATGAGCGCCGGCAGATATTCGGAAGCACTGCCTTTGGCGCAAGGCATGGTCGCGAGCCTGGAAAAGAGCGACACCGGTCGCGAACTCGCCGCTGCGCTGAACAACCTCGGCCAGGTCCATGCCAGTCAGGGCCACGACGATCTGGCGGAGCCGCTCTACAAGCGCGCCATCGTGCTGATGGAAAAGTCGCTCGGTCTCGAAACCCCGCTGATTGGAGCCGAACTGACCAATCTCGCCGCGCTCTACCAGCGGCAGAGCCGCTATGCCGAGGCCGAGCCGCTGTTCAAGCGCGCGCTCGCCGTTCGCGAGAAAGGGCTGTCGCGCGAGCACCCCGACGTCGGCCAGTCCCTCAACAATCTCGCCACGCTCTATGTGAAACAGCAGCACTATGCGGACGCCGAGCCGCTGTTTCAGCGGGCCCTCGCGATCTACCAGAAGGCCGGCGGCCCCGAGCATCCGGCGGTGGCCACGGTCCTGAACAATCTCGGGCAGGTCTATCGCGATCTCAACCGCGATACGGACGCGGAAGCGCCGATCAAGCGCTCGCTCGCGATCCGCGAGAAGGTGCTGGGACCGGATCATCCCGACGTCGCCCGCTCCCTGAACAATCTCGCCGGTCTCTACGAGCACCAGCAGCGCTACGGCGACGCCGAGCCGCTCTATCGCCGCGCGCTGGTCATCCGCGAACGTGCGCTCGGGCCCGATCATCCTGAGGTCGCGACCTCGACCAGCAATCTCGCTTATTTCCTCTACCTGTCCGGGCGCACCGCGGACGCATTGCCGTTCGCGGAAAAGACGCTTCGGGGCGATCGCGCGCAGTTGCGCGTCGTGTTGCCGGTCCTGTTCGCCGGGCGCCAACAAGATCTGCTGCCCGGCGACAAGGCGCTGGACGAGGCCCTTGCCGCGATCCAGCGCGGCACGCAATCCTCCGCCGCATCCGCCGTGAACAAGCTCGCGGTTCGGCTTGCCGCCGGCAGCGACCGGCTCGCCGAGCTGGTGCGCCGGGACCAGGATCTCGCGGCTGAATCCGAGACCCTCGACAAGGCGATCGTCACCGCGGTGTCGAAGCAATTCGCCCAGCGCGATCTCGCAACCGAGCAGCGCAGCCGCGCGCGGATTGCAACGATTGCGAACGAGCGTGCGGGCTTGCAGAAGTTGCTCGCGGTCGAGTTTCCCGACTATGCGTCGCTCTCCAATCCCCTGCCGTTGACGGTAAAGGACATCCAGCTGCTGCTGTCGGCCGACGAGGCGATGGTGCTCTACTCCGTCGTTGACAAGCAGAGCTATGTCATCGCGATCACGCGCGAGGGCGTCGACTGGAAGGCGATTCCACTCGGCGCGGATGCGCTGACGCAGAAGGTGACTGCATTCCGCAAAGGGCTCGATGTCGGCAAGGCGCGCGATGCGTCCGGCAAATCCGGATTGTTCGATCTCGCGCTCGCCAACGAAGTCCATGTCGCGCTGCTCGGTCCGGTCGAGGCGTTGACGAAGGACAAGCGCAGCCTGCTGGTGGTGCCGTCGGCTGCACTGACCGCATTGCCGTTTCATCTGCTCGTCACGGAGAAGCCGCAGGCTGCGATCCCGGACACGCTCGAAGGCTATCGCGGCGCCGCCTGGTTGCTGCGGCGTCAGGCCGTCTCGGTGCTGCCGTCGGTGGTCAGCCTGAAATCGCTGCGCGCCTTCGCGCGTCGGGACCAAGGCGTGAAGCCGATGACCGGTTTTGGCGATCCCGTGTTCAATCCTGCGCTGGAAGGGCCCGCCGAGCGGCGCGCCGCGAACGGCAAGGTCGCCGCGCGCAGCATCGCGACCATCGCCTATACCGACTTCTGGCGCGGTGCTGGCGTCGATCGCGCGCGGCTTGCGCAGGCGTTGCCGCAGCTGCCGGATACCGCGGACGAATTGAACGCTGTGGCCAGGGATGTCGGGGCGGCTGCGGCCGATATCCATCTCGGCCGCGACGCCAGCGAAACGACGCTCAAGCGTGCAGCGCTTGCTCAATACAGCATCATCTACTTTGCCACCCACGGCCTCGTTGCTGGCGATATCAAGGGACTGGGTGAGCCCTCGCTCGCGCTCTCCATTCCCGATCAGCCCACCGAGCTCGACGACGGTCTGCTCACCGCGAGTGAAGTTGCCCAGCTCAAGCTCAATGCGGATTGGGTGGTGCTGTCGGCCTGCAACACCATCGCAGGCGACAAGCCCGGCGCCGAGGCCCTGTCGGGACTGGCGCGCTCGTTCTTCTATGCCGGCGCCCGCGCGCTCCTGGTCTCGCATTGGGCAGTGGATTCGGAAGCTGCCACCCGCTTGACCACATCGACTTTCGAGCTGCTCAAAAACGAACCAAAAATCGGGCGTGCCGAAGCCTTGCGTCGCGCGATGTTAACGTACGTTGATGACACCTCGTCACCGCGCAACGCCTATCCCGCGATGTGGGGGCCGTTCGCACTCATCGGCGAAGGCGAGGTACGATAGGAGGGTCTTGTAATTTGTTCTTGGGATTGTGCGGCGCAAAAACCCCGGATAACGCTGAAACGCGCATTTGGTTGCGCGATCATTCGTGATTTCTTTGATGCGCCTGCTCAGAGCTGACATGCGCGACGTTTGGCGCGGTCCTTGAATAAACCAAATCCTGCGGGATCGGCTTGGCAACGCCAGCGTTCATCAGTATTAGGTCGCCCAGCCGAGGCCGGATGGCCTATCATTCACGGTGACCGCGGCGGCGCCAAAGCATGATCGCGCTGAGTGCCGCGGGTTCTAGGAGGATTTTTTCGTGCAAGAGACGGGCGTGCGCAACGGTGCCTTCGGTGCCGACAAATTCGGCTTAAAGAATCTCAAACAGGTTCACTGGAATCTCGGCGCACCGCAGCTTTATCAATATTCGCTCTCCGCGGGCGAGGCGGTGCTGTCGGCCGATGGCGCACTCTGCGCCGATACCGGCGAGTTCACCGGCCGCAGCCCGAAGGACAAGTTCACGGTGCGCGACGCCACCACCGACAAGAAGATGTGGTGGGCCGGCAACCAGTCGATCACCGCCGAGCAGTTTGAGACGCTGTACCAGGACTTCCTCAAGCACGCCGAAGGCAAGTCGCTGTTCGCGCAGGACCTCTACGGCGGCGCCGATCCGGCCTACCGGATCAAGACCCGCGTCTTCACCGAGCTCGCCTGGCACTCGCTGTTCATCCGCACGCTCCTGATCCGCCCCGAAGCGGTGGAGCTGTCGAGCTTCACGCCGGAGCTCACCATCATCGACATGCCGAGCTTCCGCGCCGATCCGAAGCGCCACGGCTGCAAGTCGGAAAACGTCGTCGCGATCGATTTCGCCCGCAAGATCGTGCTGATCGGCGGCTCCTACTACGCCGGCGAGATGAAGAAGTCGGTCTTCACCACGCTGAACTATTACCTGCCCGAGCGCGGCGTGATGCCGATGCACTGCTCGGCCAATGTCGGCGCCATGGGCGATGCCGCGATCTTCTTCGGCCTGTCCGGCACCGGCAAGACCACGCTGTCCGCCGATCCAAACCGCACGCTGATCGGCGATGACGAGCACGGCTGGGGCCCGAACGGCATCTTCAATTTCGAAGGCGGCTGCTACGCCAAGTGCATCAAGCTGTCGCAGGAAGCCGAGCCCGAGATCTACGCGGCCTCGACGCGCTTCGGCGCGGTGCTCGAGAACTGCGTGCTCGACGAAGGCACCCGCGTGGTCGATTTCGACGACGGCTCCAAGACCGAGAACACCCGTTCGGCCTATCCGCTCGAGTTCATCCCGAACGCCTCGCGCACCGGCCGCGCGCCGCAGCCGAAGAACGTGGTGATGCTCGCCGCCGACGCCTTCGGCGTGCTGCCGCCGATCGCAAAGCTGTCGCCGGCGCAGGCGATGTATCACTTCCTGTCGGGCTACACCGCCAAGGTCGCCGGTACCGAGCGCGGTCTCGGCAACGAGCCGCAGCCGGAATTCTCGACCTGCTTCGGTTCGCCGTTCCTGCCGCTCGACCCCAGCGTCTACGGCAACATGCTGCGCGACCTCATCGCCCAGCACAATGTCGACTGCTGGCTGGTCAACACCGGCTGGACTGGCGGCAAGTACGGCACCGGCTCGCGTATGCCGATCAAGGTGACGCGCGCACTGCTCACCGCTGCGCTCGACGGCTCGCTTCGCAATGTCGAATTCCGCACCGACAAATATTTCGGCTTCGCGGTCCCGACCGCGCTGCCGGGCGTGCCGAGCGAGATCCTCAACCCGGTCAACACCTGGAAGGACAAGGACGAGTTCGACAAGACCGCCCGCGCGCTGGTCGGCATGTTCCAGAAGAACTTTGCCAAGTTCGAAGCCCAGGTCGACGCCGAGGTCCGCGCCGCTGCGCCGGACGTGAAGCTCGCGGCGGAGTAATCTCGTATCGCTTGAAATGCAAAAGGGCGGCCGCGAGGCCGCCCGTTTTGTTTTCGCGATACCTCTCCACCGTCATTGCGCGCGTAGCGAAGCAATCCAGAATCCCTCCGCGGAGAGAGTCGGGATTGCTTCGCTGCGCTCGCAATGACGAGATCGTGGAAGCAGCTACGCCTTGAAATACGCGATCTGCGTCGTCGTCGCGAGCAGCCTTCCGTTCGGCGACCACAGCTCGGCATTCTGGTCGGCGTAGCTCTTGTGCATGATCTTCGAGTCGGCCGTCGCGAGCACGCGCGTGATGTCCTCGACCGCGAGCTCTTCGCTGTCGGTGTGAAAATACGTCGTCAGCGACACCGTGCCGAACGGCACCAGCTCGCGCCGCGCATGGAAGATGCGGCCGAAGAAGGCGTCCGACATCGACATCAGCGACAGCATGTCGAGCTTGCGCGGCGCGCGGTCGCCGATCCAGATTTTCGAATAGGTGCTGGCGAGCTCGGCCTGCGGCGGGCCGATCCGCATCTCGCCCTCGACGAAGCGGAATTCATACTGGTTGGCCCACGACGCCGATATCTTCGGGAACGGCAGCGTTGCCTCGAACGCCGTGGCGTCCGGATACTTCGCCACCCTGTGCTCCCAGGACGGCCGGCGCTCGGCGAACACGGCGGTGGCAAGCGTTGCGACCTCGCCGCCGCCCTGCGACAGTTCGACGCTCCAATGCTGGCTGGAGCGGTTGGCCTTCACCAGCCGCACGTCGAGATCGAACGGCCCCTTCGCGATCGGCGCGCAGTAATTGACGGTGAGCGCCAGCGGATCGCCGGCGGCCTGCGGATGGTCGATCAGCGCGCGCAAAATGGTCGCGGCGGTAACGCCGCCGAACGGGCCGACAAAGGCCCAGTAATCGTCGCTGGTGTGCCCCTGCCAACTGCTGTCACCGGCAGTGACGCGGGTGGCGTCGTCGAACGGGTGCGGGAGCTTGGCGTGCATTGTTGTTTCCGGCTTTCAATGACGGACGTCATATCACGTCCTCCGCCGGCTTGCGCAATTACCTAGGGCGTAACGTCGGTTTCACGCAGCGGAAAATCAGCCCGCCACGTCGCGCAAATCCGGCAGCAGCGGCGTGGCCGGATTCACCGGCACGTTCCAGATTTCCTCGGCATATTCGCGGATGGTGCGATCGGAGGAGAACCACGCCATACGCGCGACATTGAGGATGGAGGCGCGGGTCCAGGCCGGCGCCACCTGCCAGCGCGCATCGACGCTGCGCTGCGCTTCGTAATAGGAATCGAAATCGGCGCTGACCATGTAATGGTCGAGGTAGCGCAGCGCGTGCGCGATGGATTCGAAGCGGCCGGGATCGCCGGGCGAGAATTCGCCGACGCCGATCGCATTGATGGCGCGCTGGAGCTTTGGCGAATTGCGGATCACGTCGGAGGCGTCCAGCCCCTGCTTGCGCCGGATCATCACGTCGCCGGCTTCCATGCCGAAGATCGCGATGTTCTCCGCGCCGACATGGTCGCGGATCTCGATGTTGGCGCCGTCGAGCGTGCCGATGGTGAGGGCGCCGTTCAGCGACAGCTTCATGTTGCCGGTGCCGGAGGCTTCCATGCCGGCGGTCGAGATCTGCTCGGACAGGTCGGCCGCGGGAATGATCACTTCGGCGAGGCTGACATTGTAGTCCGGCAGGAAGACGACCTTGAGCTTGCCGCCGATCGCGGGATCGTTGTTGACGACGTCCGCGACGTCGTTGATCAGCTTGATGATCAGCTTGGCGTAGCGGTAGCTCGCGGCGGCCTTGCCCGCAAAAATCTTCACTCGCGGCACCCAGTTGCCGTTGGGATCGTCCTTGATCGCCTGATACAGCGCGACTGTCTCGATGACGTTGAGAAGCTGGCGCTTGTATTCGTGGATGCGCTTGATCTGCACGTCGAACAGCGCGGTCGGATCGACCTTGATGCCGAGCCGCTCGCCGATCAGGCGCGCCAGCGCCGTCTTATTGTGAAGCTTGACTGCGCGGAACTTCTTCTGGAATTCGACGTCGCTGGCGCGGGCTTCGATCAGGCTGAGCTGGGTCGGGTCATCGAGCACGGCATCGCCGCAGGTCTCGCGCAACAGATCGGTCAGCTTCGGATTCGCCAGCATCAGCCAGCGGCGGAAGGTGATGCCGTTGGTCTTGTTGGTGATGCGGCCGGGATAGAGATGGTTGAGGTCGTGGAACACGGTCTCGCGCATCAGGTCCGAATGCATCGCCGAGACGCCGTTGATGCGGTGCGAGCCGACGAAGGCGAGCTGGCCCATGCGCACGCGCCGCCCGCTCCTCTCGTCGATCAACGAGACCGAGGCACGGAAGTCGATGTCGCCGGGGGCGCGCGCCTCTGCGAGCGCGAGATGCTGCACGTTGATGCGGTAGATGATCTCGAGATGCCGCGGCAGCAGCCGCTCGAACAGCTCCACCGGCCAGGTCTCCAGCGCCTCGGGCAGCAGCGTGTGGTTGGTGTAGGACAGCGTTGCGACCGTGATCTTCCAGGCCTCGTCCCAGCGGAAATTGTGGTCGTCGATCAGAATCCGCATCAGCTCGGTGACGGCAAGGCTCGGATGGGTGTCGTTGAGCTGCACCGCGACCTTGTTCGACAGGCTGCGGAGCTGACCGTCCGACGCAAGATGCCGCTTGATCAGGTCCTGGAGCGAGGCCGAGACGAAGAAATATTCCTGGCGCAGGCGCAGCTCGCGGCCCGCCGGGCTCTCGTCGTTCGGATAGAGGAATTTGCAGATCGCCTCCGCGCGCGACTGCTCGGCACTGGCGCTGACATAGTCGCCGGTGTTGAAGGCGTCGAGCTTCAAGGGATCGGGCGAGCGCGCCGACCACAGCCGTAGCGCATTGACGTGCTGGCCGCGCCAGCCGACGATCGGCGTGTCATAGGCCATCGCCAGCACGGTCTCGGACGGATGCCAGATCGCGCGGTCGCGACCCTTGTCGTCGACATGCTCGACACCGCCGCCGAAGCGAATGTCATAGATCACTTCGGGCCGCTGCAATTCCCAGGGGTTGCCGAAGCCGAGCCATTCGTCCGGATATTCCTGCTGCCAGCCTTGGTTGATGATCTGGCGGAACAGGCCGTAATCGTAGCGGATGCCGTAGCCGATCGCGGGGATCGACAGCGTCGCCATGCTTTCCATGAAGCAGGCGGCAAGCCGCCCCAAGCCGCCATTGCCGAGCGCAGCATCCGGCTCGCATTTGCGCAGCTCAGGCAGGGAGACGCCGAGATCGCCGAGCGCGACCTCGAAGATATTGAGCAGCCCCATGTTGTTCAGGGCGTCGGTGAAGAGGCGGCCGATCAGGAATTCGAGCGAGAGATAGTAGACGCGCTTGCGCCCCGCATCGTAGCTGCGCTTCTCCGCGGACAGCCAGCGATGCACGATGCGGTCGCGCAGCGCCAGCGCCGCGGCCTGGTACCAGTCGTGTTTGGTCGCCATGCCCGCATCCTTGCCGATGGCAAGGCGCAGCTTCGCCAGGATCGCGCCCTTGATCTCAGCCAGCGCGAGCTCGTCGATGGGCTGGCCGGGAGCGGGAAAATTGGGCTGGAACGATGAATCTTGCAAAGGCGTCACTTCCTGGTCGCGAGAACACTACTGACCCTACGCGTCTTGCCCCTGCACCGGAACCATCGCTGGTGCGGCCGTGCACTGCGCTGGCGTAAAATTATGCAAGGAACGGGCCGATTTGGGAACCCGGACGCATACGGGGAAACGTGGATTTGGTGCTAGAATGGCGGCAGATTCAGCCATCAGTGTGGAGGAGACGCCCCATGAGACCTATGGTGAGACCTCTGACGAAACTGCTGATCGAAATCGCAGCAGCCACCTTCCTCGTCGTCTGCATCACCGTCTCCAGCGCCGCCTTCGCCGCCGGCAAGATGGGCCGCAGCGCCGACGGCCTCAGCTGCGCCGTCTCCCTTCCGCAAAACGCAACGCCAGCCACCCGCTGCGCCGCCATCAAGCGCCAATGCGGCGGCAGGTTTTATGCGAGCGCTTGCGGCGACAGGCTGATGTCGGCTGTGAATTGAAGCGAAGTGGCTCGCTAAAAAGCGGGACGATACCTGGGGGAATGTTGCCACCACACCGTCGTCCTGGCGAAAGCCAGGACCCATTACCCCGCCTGCTAGATGAGGCCGGACCGATCATTCCAATCGGGATTTTCCTCCTCGATCAGCTTGATCTTCCAGTCCCGCTTCCAGAACTTCAGTTGCTTCTCGCGCGCGATCGCCTCCTGCGGAGTGGCGAAGAGCTCAACATGCACGAGGCGGAAGATCTTGTACTTCTGCACGAACTTGGAGCCGCGACCCGAGCGGTGCAGTTCGAGGCGCATGCGGATGTCATTGGTGACGCCGATATAGATCGTACCGTGATGACGACTTGCGAGGATGTAGACGAAGTAGCTGCCTGTGCTCATGAATGTGGCTCAAGTCTGCAAGCAACGCTGACCGGGGTAATGGGTCCTGGCTTTCGCCAGGACGACGTTCTCAAACGATGGCGCCTCGCATCGGAACAAATTAAGAACACTTTAGCAAGCCTTTGATATATCATTGTGATTCGGCGCGCTGCCGACACAATATCTAGCGCCTGTCAGACTCCGCGAGGACTACATGTCCACCATTGCCTTCGATCAATTTGCGCTCACCCGGATCGCCGATTTCGCGCGCTCGCTGTCGCGGCTGCATCAGGCGGCGCGGCGCTACGCCGTCGATGACGACCAGTTCGACCGCGAGTTCAACGCGGTGTGCCAGTCGATCTGGGGCTACACCATCGACGACGTCAGCGACGATCTGTTCGCGGCCGAGGACCATCTGTTCCTCGACACGCTGGACGAAGCGCATGCGCGCATCTTCGCGGCCGAGCAGGGCTACGACCTCGTCGACGATCAGGGCATGCTCACCGACTGGTGGGGCTTTTGCTGGATGATCTTGGCCGAGAAGCGCGGCCTGCTCACGGCGGACAACCGCGCCGCCGCGCGCGCGGCGATCGAGGAGAAATATCTGGCGGCGCCGAATGTGATCGGCGTGATTATCGGGCGGTGACGGTCTCAACCCTCATCCTGAGGAGCTTGCGCAGCAAGCGTCTCGAAGGATGAAGGCCGAGCCGTAGCCGCCGGGCCTTCATGGTTCGAGACGCGCGTTCCGCGCTCATCACCATGAGGATTTCAGTCCAGCCCCGCCCGCTTCGCGGGCTTCTGCGTCTTCGGCAACGTCACGTCAGGCAGCGTCTCGCGCACGATCTCCGCGGCCGGGGCATCCGCCGCCACCGTGTCGGCGCGCACCGGCGCCACCCTCATCTCGCCGAGGCGCGCGCGGACTTGCGCGGTGAGGCCGGGATAGGAGGCGACCGGGGTGAAGTCGGCAGCCTGGTCGTTGCCGACGCGGATGCCGGTATAGGCGACGAGGCCGTCGGTGGTGGCGATCACGTCGCCGGCTTTCAGCGACGAGTCCAGCGCCAGATCGACCGGAGCGAGGCCGACCGGCTCGCGGCCGTTGCAGGTGCAGTCGGCGCGCAGCGCCTTGCGGTAGGCGAACGCATTCTCGCTGTCGGCGTAGCGCTCGCCGGTCTGCGACGCGGCGCCGTCGATCGAGGAGCCGAAATAGATTTTTGTCGTGCTGGCAGGACAGAATGCCTGACACATTTGCGCGGGCGAGGCGAGGCCGCGCATCAGCGGAAAATATTTGCCGTCGCAGCTGCGCACGCAGAATGCGGGTCCCGAGCCGCCGGCGGCGGCCGAACGTGTCGGCGGCACGTATTGCGGGCTTGCGGCATTCTGCTGGCCGGTGAAGGGGTCGGCGTAGGAGCTCGCCTGCGGCGGCACTTCACGCTGCGGCCGCTGCTGCTGCATTCCGCCGAAAAAGAAGTCGAACAGGCCTTCGGCCGAAACCGGGGCCGGAGCCGCAAGCAGCGGTGCTCCCAGTGTGGCGGCCACAAGCATCGCGCGACGCCGCCGGCGCGCATGGGACATGACTGTACGCAAACGCTTACTCCACCCGACGCTACCCAACCGGCCGGACCATCAGGTCTCAGCACATCATTCACCATAAGGCCGGATGGTAAATGAGCGGTTGAGGGAGGTGGCTTCGTGCCCCGGATGCTGCGCAGCGCCCGGGACACGAGCGCCGCTCAAGCCTTCAAAAACTCCGACGCCTTGTACAGCGAGCGGAACGGCAGGCCGGCCGCGCCAAAGGTGTCGTCGGCGCCTTCCTCGCGGTCGACCATGGTCAGCACCAGCACCACTTCGGCGCCGGTCTCGCGCACCGATTCCACCGCCTTCATCGCCGAGCCGCCGGTGGTGGTGACGTCCTCGACGATCACGACGCGCTTGCCCTCGAGCGTCTCGCCCCTGGGCAGCCCCTCGATCGCGAGCTTGGCACCGTGCTCCTTCGGCTTCTTGCGCACGAAGAAAGCCGCGATCGGATGGCCCTTGATCCAGGAGATCTGCGCCAGCGCGCCGGCCAGCGGCACCGCGCCCATCTCGAGCCCGCCGATGAAATCGAGCTGATCGTCCTTCAGCGCCTCATAGGTCAGCTCGGCGAGCAGGGTCGCGCCCTCCGGGTCGAGCATGGTCGGCTTGAGGTTGAAGTAAAAATCGCTCTTGCGGCCCGACGCGAGCGTCACTTCGCCGCGGCCGAAGGAGCGCCGGCGGATGATCTCGAACAGGCGGGCGCGGGAGGCTGATTTAGACACGGCGGGCCCTCGGGAGCGTTTTTGGAAGTGGCGGAATTTATCCGCGACGGCTGCGACATTCCAGAGGGGACGGCTCCAGTCAACAGGGATCGGCCATCCCGGTCCGCCGGTTGTGAGGGTGCAACCTTCTGGAGTAGGTGGATGCCAGATATCTGCCCGGGCAAGGAAACGCGAAAAATGACCATCGAGCTGCACACCTGGAACACGCCGAACGGCCGCAAGATCTCGGTCGCGCTGGAGGAAATGGGGCTGCCCTACAAGGTGATCCCGGTGAACATCGGCAAGGGCGAGCAAATGGCGCCGGAGTTCCTGAAGCTCTCACCCAACAACAAGATCCCCGCGATCCTCGATCCCGAGGGGCCGGACGGCCAGCCGGTCGGCATCTTCGAGTCCGGCGCGATCCTGCTTTATCTCGGCGAAAAGACCGGCAAATTCCTGCCGAAATCGCTGGCGGGCCGCATCCCCGTCTATGAATGGCTGATGTGGCAGATGGGCGGTTTCGGGCCGATGCCGGGCCAGGTGCACCATTTCATCGCGCTCGAGAACGAGCAGGACCGTGCCTATGGCCTCAAGCGCTACATGGCGGAGACGCGCCGGCTCTACGGCGTGCTCGACCGCCGGCTAGAGGCCCGCGATTTCGTCGCCGGCGAGCTCTCGGTTGCCGATTTTGCCATCCTGGGCTGGGCCTGGCGCCACCCTCGCCACAAGGTTGAGCTGGCCGACTTCCCCAACGTCAAGCGCTGGTACGAGGCCCTGATGGCACGCCCGGCGGTGAAGCGCGGGATGGAGGCCAAGCTGGATTGAGGGGTGACGTTGTCATCGTCCGCGAAAGCGGGCGATCCAGTATCCCAGAGACGGAAGTGATTGGGCCGAGAAGCTGCGGCGTACTGGATGCCCCGGTTAAGCCGGGACATGACAGCGTCGCTCGTCACACCTTCTTCGCTTCCACCGCCATCCGCACCGCGAGCCCGGCCAGCACCGTGCCCATCAGCCAGCGCTGCACCAGCATCCAGCTCGGCCGGCTCGTCAGAAACAGCGCGATCGATCCGGCGGCGAGCGCAATCATCGCATTCACGCTGACGCTGATCGCGATCTGGATCGCGCCGAGCACCACCGACTGCGTCAGCACGCTGCCGACGGTGGGATCGATGAACTGCGGCAGCAGCGCGAGATACAGCATCGCGATCTTCGGATTGAGCAGATTGGTGACGAACCCCATTGCGAACAATTTGCGCGGGCTGTCGATCGCCAGTTGTTTCACCTGGAACGGCGAGCGTCCGCCCGGCTTCACCGCCTGCCAGGCAAGCCACAGCAAATAACCGGCACCGGCGAAGCGCAGCGCGTCATAGGCAAAGGGAACGGCGAGCAGCAGCGCCGTGATGCCGAACGCGGCGCACAGCATGTAGAACACGAAGCCGAGCGCCACGCCGCCAAGCGAGACGATGCCCGCCGCCGGCCCCTGCGTGATCGAGCGCGAGATCAGGTAGATCATGTTCGGCCCGGGCGTGAGCACGAGGCCGAGGCAGACGAGGGCGAAGCCGAGCAGGGCGGAAGTGTGGGGCATGGCTGAACCTGTGCGGGAGATCGCGCCGTTCTAATATGCGTAGGATCGCGCCGCCATCGCGCAATTGCACCGAGGACAATTCAGCTTGTGCGTGTCCCTCCAGTGTCGTCCCGGCCAAGGCCGGGACGACACCGTCCGATCAATGCGCCTCGTCCCAATTGTTCGCTGCGCGGGCGTCGACATGCAGCGGCACCGAGAGCAGCACGGCCGGGAACGGCGCGTCCTGCATCACGTGCTGCACGACGGGCAGCGTCGCCTCGACCTCCGCGTCCGGCACCTCGAAGATCAGCTCGTCATGCACCTGGAGCAGCATCTGCGCCGACAGTTTCTTCCGGACCAAGGCATCCTCCATCCGCGTCATGGCGCGACGGATGATGTCGGCGGCGGTGCCCTGGAGCCGCGCGTTGATCGCGGCGCGCTCGTTGAAGGCGCGCACCGAGGCGTTCGAAGCCTTGATGTCGGGATAGTACATCTTCCGGCCGAACAGCGTGGTGACGTAGCCGTGGCTCCGGCAGAAATCCCGCGTCTCGTCCATGTAGGCGCGGATGCCGGGGAAGCGCTCGAAGTATTTCTTGATGTAGGCGGAGGCCTCCTCGCGCGCGATGCCGAGCTGGTTGGCGAGACCGAACGCCGAAATGCCGTAGATGATGCCGAAATTGATCGCCTTGGCGCGGCGCCGGATTTCGCTCGGCATGCCCTTGATCGGCACGCCGAACATTTCCGATGCCGTCATCGCGTGAATGTCGAGGCTATCGCGGAACGCCTGCTTCAGCACGGGAATGTCGGCGATCTCGGCGAGCAGCCGCAGCTCGATCTGCGAATAGTCGGCGGAGACGAGCTTGTGCCCGGGTGTTGCGATGAAGGCGCGCCGGATTTTGCGGCCGTCCTCGGTGCGCACCGGAATGTTCTGCAAATTCGGCTCGTTCGACGACAGCCGGCCCGTCGTGGTCGCGGCCAGCGCGTAGGTCGTGTGCACGCGATGGGTCTGCGGATTGACGTAGGTCGGCAGCGCGTCGGTGTAGGTCGATTTCAGCTTTGAGACCTGGCGCCACTCCAGAATCTTCTTCGGGAGGTCGTGGCCCTGCTCGGCGAGCTCGTCGAGCACCTGAGCGGTGGTGGACCACGCGCCGGTCTTGGTCTTGGTGCCGCCGGACAGTCCCATCTTGCCGAACAGGATGTCGCCGATCTGCTTCGGGCTGCCGACATTGACGGGCTCGCCCGCGATCTGCTGGATCTCGGCTTCGACCCGCGCCGCGGTCTGGGCGAAGTCGCCGGAGAGACGCGACAGCACCTGGCGGTCGATCGAGATGCCGCGCCGCTCCATGCGCGCGAGCACTGCGACCAGCGGGCGTTCCAGCGTTTCGTAGACGGTGGTCATGTGCTCGGCGACGAGGCGCGGCTTCAGCACGCGCCAGACGCGCAAGGCAATGTCGGCGCCTTCCGCCGACAGCTGCGCGGCCTTGTCGATCGGCACCTGGTCGAACGTGATCTTGCCCTTGCCGCTGCCGAGCAGCTCGCCCTCCTTCAGCATGGCGTGGCCGAACCAGCGCTCGGACAGCTGTTCCAGCGCATGCGAGCCGCGACCGGCATCGAGCACGTAGGAGATCAGTTGCGCATCATCGGTGTTGCGCAAGGTGATGCCGTGCTGGGCCAGCATCACGGCGGTGAATTTGACGTCGAAGCCGACCTTGAGGATGCCTGATGATTCCAGCACCGGCCGCAGCGCATCGATCGCCTCGGCATGCTTGACCTGATCGGGCGCCAGGCCGGCGTCGAACAGGCCGGCGCCGCCGCCGGACTGCTTATGTGCCAGCGGCACGTAGCAGGCCTCGTTCGGCGCCAGCGCCAGCGCGATGCCGCAGAGATCGGCCTGCATCGGGTCGATCGAGTTTCCCCGGATCTCGACCGCGACATGGCCGGCATCATGGATGCGCGCGATGAACGCGTTCAATTCCGCAAGTGTCTTGATGGCCTGGTACTTGCTGCGGTCGACCGGAAGCTTGCGCAAAGCCTCTTCGCGCGCGGCGACGAGCGAGATTGGCGCGCCCTTCGGGCTGGCGGCCTTGTCCTCCTTGCTCGCCGACACGTTGCGCTCGCCCGGCCGAGCTTGCGCCGGCGTGCCGGTTCCCGGCGTGGGCACGACGTCCGAGGGCGGCAGCGGCGAGAATACGCTGGCGCCGCTCGCATAACCTGGATCGGCATCGACATTGGCCGGATCGATCTGCGAGTAGTCGGCGACGCGGCGCGTCAGCGTGGAAAATTCCATCGCCTTCAGGAACGCGATCAGCTTGCGCGCATCGGGCTCGTGGACGGCGAGATCGTCCAGCGGCACCCCCAGATCGACCTTGTCGTCGAGCAGCACCAGCTTGCGCGAGATCCGTGCCTTCTCGGCGTTCTCGATCAGCGCCTCGCGGCGCTTCGGCTGCTTGATCTCGGTGGCGCGAAACAGCAATTGCTCGAGGTCGCCATATTCGACGATCAGTTGCGCGGCGGTCTTGATGCCGATGCCGGGCACGCCAGGCACATTGTCGGTGGAATCGCCGGCCAGCGCTTGCACCTCGACCACCTTGTTCGGCGGCACGCCGAACTTCTCGATCACCTCGGGAATGCCGATGCGGCGGTCCTTCATGGTGTCGTACATGGTGACGCAATCGGTGACGAGCTGCATCAGATCCTTGTCGGAGGACACGATGGTCGCGCTGGCGCCGCGCTCGCAGGCCTCGCGCACATAGGTTGCGATCAGATCGTCGGCCTCGAAGCCGCCCTGTTCCAGGCAGGGCAGGTCGAAGGCGCGCACGGCTTCGCGGATCAGCGCGAATTGCGGGATCAGGTCGTCCGGCGCCGGCGGGCGGTGCGCCTTGTATTCGGGATAGATCTTGTTGCGGAAGGTCACCTCGGACTTGTCGAACACGATCGCCAGATGCGTCGGCCGGTTGTCGGGGGGCATGTCACGCAACAGCTTCCACAGCATGTTGCAGAAGCCGAGTACGGCATTGACCTGCAAGCCGTCGGACTTGCGGTTCAGCGGCGGCAGCGCGTGATAGGCGCGGAAGATGTAGCCGGAACCGTCGACCAGGAAGATGTGGTCGCCCTTGCCGGCGGCCTTGGCGGCGACGGGCTTGGTGGCAACGGGCTTGGCGGACGTGGGTTCGGCGGCTTTCGGGGAGGTTTTGGGCATGCCGCAATGTATGAATTTTTGCGGGCTTTGACAGCCTTGCGAGCGGGATTTTTGAGGCGGTGACGCAGCTATCCCCCGGTGTCATTCCCCACACTCCACTGTCATTCCCCGCGAAGGCGGGGAATCCAGTACGCTGCGGCCTATCGATCAACAATGATCGCCTCTGGAATACTGGATGCCCCGCCTTCGCGGGGCATGACAGTCACTCCGCCGCCTGCAACCGCACCCCGACCTTCTTCGGTACAATCCAGAATGCATCGGGACGCTCGAACAGGAAATTGGCGTTGAGCCGCAGCGCCGCCTGCCAGATCGCGAGTGCTCCGATCACGCCGACGAGGGTCACGATCAGCGACGCCGCACCGATGTCGGGAATGATGCCCGTGCGCAATAGCAGCGTCCGTGTCGCCGCCATCGGCAGGAAGAAGGCGAGATAGATCACGATCGAATGCTCGCCGCAGAAGCGGAAAAAATTCAACCAACGGGCGCGCGCGAGCAGCGTGCCCATCGTGATGATGGCGCAGGCGCCGGCGAAGCCGAGCACGAGCGACATGATCTTCCATTCGCTGGCGCCAAGCGTGACCATGCCGGCATTGACCAGCGCCCACGTCGCGAGCGCTGCCAGCGCCCATGCGGGATGATTGCGGGCGCGATCCGCCAGCGCGAACACGTGAGGCGCGAACAGGTAGCCCGAATAGAAATAGACGAAGCGCGCGCAGAACTCGTCGATCGCGGTCCAGCCGGTTGCGACACGCGCCGTCTCCAGCGCAGCCGCGATGAGCCAGATCGCGGGCGGCGGGATTCGCCGTGTCAGTTTTGTGACGACGAAAAAGATCGGCAGGAGATAGATGAACCAGAGCGTGCCGAAGGGCTCGACGAAGGATTCCAGATACAGCAAGCCGGCGTCGCGCCAGCTGGTTTCGGCGGCGAATGCGGGGGCCTTGAAGCCGAACTGGATTGTCACCCAGACGACATAGAAATAGGCGAAATGCACCACCTTGCGGTCGAGATAGGTTCGCCAGTCCCGGTCGATCACCAGTGGCAGGAACAGGCCCGAAATCAGGAAGAAATCCGGCATCCGGAACGGCTTAGCGAAGGCCACGGCGACATGCATGAAACCGGTCTCGCCGGCGGCAAGCTCGACCCCCAGCACCGAATGCATCATCACGACCATGATGATGCAGATGCCCTTGGCGTAATCGACCCAATCGACACGCGCAGCAATCGGGGCCTTGAGCCCCCCGCTCGCGGCGATTGTGCCTGATGGTGCCATGGTGTCCCTTTTCGAGGCGTGTTCCGCCGGGGTCTGTGTGAACGCGGAGCAGTGTGGCGCCTTGCGGCTTACGATTTCTTTACCGGTACAATTCGTGTGCCGGTTTTTGCACACGGGCTGTTCCCTCACCTCAGGAAAATGCTAAACCGCCCCGAATTGGGGTTTCGTTAACCAAGCCAAACAGGGTTTTTCATGCGAATCGCGATGATCGGAACGGGCTATGTGGGACTGGTGTCCGGAGCCTGCTTTGCGGATTTCGGTCACGACGTCACCTGCGTCGACAAGGACGAGAAGAAGATCGCTGCACTTCATCGCGGCGAGATCCCGATCTACGAGCCCGGACTCGACGAACTGGTGGCGACCAACGTCAAGGCCAAGCGGCTTGAGTTCACCACCGACCTGTCGAAGCCGGTCGCGGATGCCGATGCCGTGTTCATCGCGGTCGGCACGCCGTCGCGCCGCGGTGACGGCCACGCCGATCTGTCCTACGTCTATGCCGCGGCGCGCGAGATCGCGCAGTCGCTGTCCGGCTTCACCGTCGTCGTGACCAAGTCGACCGTTCCGGTCGGCACCGGCGACGAGGTCGAGCGCATCATCCGCGAGACCAACCCCAAGGCCGAAATCGTCGTTGCCTCGAACCCCGAATTCCTGCGCGAGGGCGCCGCGATCCGCGACTTCAAGTTTCCCGATCGTGTCGTCGTCGGCACCTCCGACGAGCGCGGCCGCAAGGTGATGGGAGACATCTATCGGCCGCTGTCGCTGAACCAGGCGCCGCTGATGTTCACGGAGCGCCGCACCGCCGAGATGATCAAATACGCCGCCAACGCCTTCCTCGCGACCAAGATCACCTTCATCAACGAGATCGCGGACCTCTCCGAAAAGGTCGGCGCCAACGTGCAGGAGGTCGCGCGCGGCATTGGCCTGGACAACCGCATCGGCACCAAGTTCCTGCACGCCGGTCCCGGCTTCGGCGGCTCGTGCTTTCCGAAGGACACCAAGGCGCTGATCAAGATCGCGCAGGACTACGACGTGAGCTTGCGCATCGTCGAATCCGTGCTGGCGGTCAACGAGAACCGCAAGCGGGCGATGGCCCGCAAGGTCAGCCAGGCGCTCGGCGGCTCGCTGCGCGGCAAGACCATCGCCGTGCTCGGTCTCACCTTCAAGCCCGACACCGACGACATGCGCGATGCGCCGTCGATCCCGCTGGTCACGGGCCTGATCGACATGGGCGCCAAGGTGAAGGCCTTCGATCCCGTCGGCATGGAGCAGGCCAAGGGCGAGCTGCCCAACATCACCTATTGCGAGGATGCCTATTCCTGCGCGGAAGGTGCCGATGCGATCGTCATCGTCACCGAATGGGTGCAGTTCCGTGCGCTCGATCTCGACCGGCTGAAGGCGACCATGGCGCAGCCCGTCGTCGTCGACCTCCGCAACATCTACCGCCCCGAGGACATGGCTGCGGCCGGCTTCACCTACGAGAGCGTCGGCCGCCCATCGGTGCAGGGCTAACGATCCAACGTCGCGCATAATTCCGTCATGGCCGGGCTTGTCCCGGCCATCCACGTCTTGTTCACTGCCAGATGAAAGAACGTGGATGCCCGGGACAAGCCCGGGCATGACGACCGGATAATTTTTTGCCCCGCAGCTTCGACACGCCCCTCCCGATCGATGCCGTGCTCGACGACCTCTCGCGCACGCTGGAGGCGCATAATGCCGCCGTGCTGGTGGCCCCTCCGGGCGCCGGCAAGACCACGCGCGTGCCACTGGCGCTGCTCGATGCCCCCTGGGCCAAGGGCAAGAAGATCATCGTGCTGGAGCCGCGGCGCATCGCTGCGCGCGCCAGCGCCGACCGCATGGCCAAATCGCTCGGCGAACGCGCCGGCGAGACCGTCGGCTATCGCGTCCGCTTCGGCTCGAAGATCTCGCGCGCGACCCGCATCGAGGTGGTGACCGAAGGCATCTTCACCCGCCAGATCCTCGACGATCCCGAGCTGTCGGGCATCGCCGCCGTCCTGTTCGACGAATTCCACGAGCGCTCGCTCGATGCCGACATGGGTCTCGCGCTGGCGCGCGATGCGCAGCAGGGCCTGCGCGAGGATTTGCGCATCCTCGTGATGTCGGCAACGCTCGATGGCGCTCGTGTTGCAAGGCTGCTCGGCGAAGCGCCCGTGATCGAAAGCGAGGGGCGTGCTTTCCCGGTCGAGACGCGTTATCTCGGCCGCAAGACGGACCTGCAGGTGGAACGGCAGATGGCGGATGCGATCGCCTCGGCTCTGCGCGCAGATAGTGGCTCGGTGCTGGCGTTCCTGCCGGGCGCCGCCGAAATCCGCCGCACCCAGAATTTCCTCGGCGAGCGCGTGCAGGATTCCAGCATCGAGATCGTGCCGCTGTTCGGCGCGCTCGACGCAGCCGTGCAGGACCGTGCCATCTCGCCGGCGCCGAAGGGCACGCGCAAGGTGGTGCTGGCGACCTCGATCGCGGAGACCTCGCTCACCATCGAGGGCGTGCGCATCGTGGTCGATTCCGGTCTGGCCCGCGTGCCGCGCTACGAGCCCGACATCGGCCTGACCCGGCTCGAGACGGTGCGCGTCTCGCGCGCGGCGGCGGACCAGCGCCGTGGCCGCGCCGGCCGCACCGAGCCCGGTGTCTGCTACCGGCTCTGGGACGAACCTCAGACGGCCTCGCTTGCGCCCTACACCCAGCCGGAAATTCTCAGCGCCGATCTGTCCTCGCTGGTGCTCGATCTCGCGCAATGGGGCGTCGCCGATCCCTCAGCGCTGTCGTTTCTCGACCCGCCGCCGCAGC
The DNA here is from genome assembly GCF_029846695.2 of Bradyrhizobium nivariense. Taxonomy (NCBI): domain Bacteria; kingdom Pseudomonadati; phylum Pseudomonadota; class Alphaproteobacteria; order Hyphomicrobiales; family Nitrobacteraceae; genus Bradyrhizobium; species Bradyrhizobium nivariense. The sequence goes on from NZ_JARWCR020000079.1 coordinate 20,193, forward strand.
CGGCCTGGAAAGAAGCCAAGAGCCTGCTCTCCGAGCTCAATGCGCTCGATGGTGATGGTCGCATCACCGCGGAGGGCAAGAGCCTGCGTGCGCTGGCGCTGCCGCCGCGGCTGGCGCGCATGATCGTGGATTCGCATCGTGCCGGCGAGGGCGAAGCCGCCGCCGAGATCGCCGCCATCATCACCGAGCGCGGGCTCGGCGGCGACAGCGTCGATCTCGAGCACCGTCGCGACCAGTTCCGCCGCGACCGCTCGCCGCGTGCCGCAAGCGCGCGCGACCTCGCCCGGCGCTGGGCCTCGCAGGTGGCGGCGTCGGAGAAGGCGGCGACCGGAGAAGGCGACCTTTCGACCGGCCTGATGCTCGCCTACGCCTTCCCGGATCGCGTCGCGCGCAACCGCGGCAATGGCAGCTTCGTACTCGCCAACGGTCGAGGCGCGGCCGTCGATCAGACCTCGTCGCTCGCCCGCGCGCCCTATATCGCGATCGGTGAGATGACGGGCACGGCGGCGAGCGGACGCATCCTGCTCGCCGCGCAAATCACGCAGGACGACATCGAACGGCATTTCGCCGAGCACATCGAATCCGTCGACGAGATATGGTTCGATCGCGGCGCGATGGCGCTGCGGGCGCGGCGCAGGCGCGCGATGCACGCGATCACGCTGTCCGAGGCGACGCTCGCCGTGTCGCCCTCGGAGGACACCGCGCGCATCTTCGCAGATGGGCTGATCGCCGCCGGCCTCGACCGGATGCCATGGTCGAAGGCAGCAAGACAATGGCGCGACCGCGTCATGTTTTTGCGCAAGGCCGAAGGCGATAGCTGGCCCGATCTCTCCGACGACGGGCTGATCGCGCGGCGCGACGACTGGCTGGTGCCGGCGCTCTACGACAAGATCGCGCTGAAGGATATCTCCGCCGGCGATCTCTCCGACGCGTTGATGGCATTGTTGCCGTGGGAGATGCGCGCGCGGCTCGATCGCGAGGCGCCGACCCATTTCGAGGCGCCGACCGGCAGCGTGCTCGCGATCGACTACGAGGCCGAGCAGGGGCCGACCATCGCGGTGCGGCTCCAGGAATTGTTCGGCCTCAACATCCATCCCTCGATCGCCGCCGGCAAGGTGCCGCTGGTGCTGGAGCTGCTGTCGCCGGCGCAGCGCCCGGTGCAGGTGACGCGCGATCTCCCCGGCTTCTGGCGCGGCAGTTACAGTGCCGTCCGCTCCGATTTGCGCGGCCGCTATCCGCGGCATCCCTGGCCGGAAGATCCGGCGAATGCGCTGCCGACCCGGCGGGTCAAGCCGCGCGGGACATGAGACGCCACGAAGGCGCATTAACCGTCCGCTCATCCTTTTGGTCAAAATGACAACCGCCCGGTCGGGGCTTGGCTCGCGGAAAGGTCTGCCGCGTGGTGAAATCGAGCTTTCGGCTCCGGGTTGGTGTGATGCGTAACCTAATGATCTTCGCGGCGATCATGATCGGCCTCGGCACCTTCATGGCGCAGACGGCGGACAGGATGAGCTCCGCCTCGGCAACGTCGGTGCCGCGCACGACGGTAGCAGTCGCGTCCACCGCGCCGGCCGGCGGCCGCAGCCTCAACATCCCTCGCGACGGCCGCGGCCATTTCCAGACTGAAGGCCGGATTGAAGGCCAGCGCATCGGCTTCATGGTCGACACCGGCGCCTCCGTGGTTGCGCTGAACGAGACCTCGGCCGCCCGCTTCGGCCTGCGTCCCTCGCGGAGCGATTACAACGCCACCGTCTCCACCGCCAACGGCACCATCAAGGCCGCGCGCACCCGCATCGCCATGCTCGATGTCGGCGGCCTCATCGTGCGCGACGTCGATGCCATGGTGCTGCCCGACGAGGCGCTGTCCGAGAACCTGCTCGGCCTCTCCTTCCTCTCCCGCCTCAAGCGCTTCGAATACGCCAACGGCCAGATGGTGCTGGAGCAGTAAGGGTCTCCCAAACGCTCGGGCGGCCGCATATTTCAAAAATCTCTATTCCGTCCGCTCTCGCGGTCAAATCTTCCCCGTTACCAAACTGCCGCAATTATCATCCATAAGCTGCCATTCCCGCCTTCCGCTGCGGCCCGGCATTCGCTAAGGCTGCATCAAATCCTGGCTCTTTTTCACGAGACCGTCTCAATGTTCCCCAAGCCGAAATCCGTGTTGCTGCCCAACACCTACGCCTTCGAATCCGAGCCGATGGTGAAGGCGACCGGCTTTCGCGAATACGACGCGCGCTGGCTGTTCCAAAAAGAAATCAACCTGATGGGAATCCAGGCGCTCGGCATGGGGCTGGGTGCGCTGATCGCCGAGCTTGGCGTCAAGCAAGAGATCGTCACCGGCCATGATTTCCGCGGCTATTCGGCCTCGATCAAATATGCGCTGATCTCCGGCCTGATGGCAGCCGGCTGCAAGGTACACGACATCGGGCTCGCGGTGACGCCGATGGCCTATTTCGCGCAGTTCGACCTCGACGTGCCCTGCTGCGCCATGGTCACGGCCTCGCACAACGACAATGGCTGGACCGGCGTGAAGATGGGCGCCAACCGTCCGCTGACCTTCGGCCCTGACGAGATGACGCGGCTCAAGGAGATCGTGCTGGGCGCCGAGTTCAAGAACAAGGCCGGCGGCTCCTACCAGTTCCACGAGAACTATCCGGCGCGCTACATCGCCGATCTCACCAGCCGTCCGAAGCTTAAGCGCAAGCTCAAGGTCGTCGCGGCCTGCGGCAACGGCACCGCCGGCGCGTTCGCGCCGCAGGTGCTGGAGGCGATCGGCTGCGAGGTGATCCCGCTCGACACCGAGCTCGATCACACCTTCCCGAAATACAATCCGAACCCTGAAGACATGGAGATGCTGCACGCAATCCGCGACGCGGTGCTGCAGCACAAGGCCGATGTCGGTCTCGGCTTCGACGGTGACGGCGATCGCTGCGGCGTCGTCGACAACACCGGCGAGGAGATCTTTGCCGACAAGGTCGGCGTGATGCTGGCGCGCGACATGTCGGCGATCCACAAGGACGCGCAGTTCGTCGTCGACGTGAAGTCGACCGGCCTGTTCGTGACCGATCCGGTGCTACAGAAGCAGGGTGCGAAGGTCGCCTATTGGAAGACCGGACATTCTTACATGAAGCGCCGCACCCACGAGATGGGCGCGCTCGCGGGCTTCGAGAAGTCCGGCCACTTCTTCTTCAACAAGCCGTACGGCCGCGGCTATGACGACGGCCTGGTCTCGGCGATCGCGATCTGCGACATGCTCGACCGCGCGCCGGGCAAGTCGATGGCCGACCTGAAGGACGCGCTGCCGAAAACCTGGTCGTCGCCGACCATGTCGCCGCATTGCGCGGACGAGGTCAAATACGGCGTCATCGACGCCGTGGTGAAGCATTTTGAAGGCCTGCACGCCAAGGGCGCCAAGATCGGCGGCCAGTCGATCCGCGACCTCGTCACCGTCAACGGCGTGCGCGTCACGGTCGAGGACGGAAGCTGGGGCCTGGTACGCGCTTCCTCCAACAAGCCCGAACTCGTCGTCGTGGTCGAGAGCCCGGTGTCCGAGCAGCGCATGCGCGACATGTTCGAGATGGTGGACAGCGTGCTGCGCACGCATCCCGAAGTCGGCGCGTACAATCAAAAGATTTGAGGTGGCGAGTGCGTACCACACGCACCGTGTCATGCCCCGCGCAGGCGGGGCATCCAGTACGCCGCGGCCTCTCGGTTTACCGCGGGCGCTACGGAGTACTGGATCGCCCGGTCGAGCCGGGCGATGACAGCTTCTTGTGGTGAGACCCTAAGCCGCGACCACCGCCGGGATCGGCAGCGTGGTCACCGACTTGATCTTCTCCATCGCGAAGCGCGAGGTGACGTTCTTCAGCGGCACGGCGCTGATCAGCTTCTTGTAGAACACGTCATAGGCCTGCATGTCCGCGACGACGACGCGCAGCATGTAGTCGACGTCGCCGGCCATGCGATAGAACTCCATCACCTCGGGCATGGCGCTGACGGCTTCGGCGAACTTCTTCAGCCAGGCGTCGGAATGGTCGGCGCTCTCCACCGACACGAACACGGAGATGCCGAGCCCGATCTTGTTCTGGTCGACCAGGGCCACCCGCTTGATGATCACGCCGTCGGCCTCCAGGCGCTGGATGCGCTTCCAGCAGGGGGTCGAGGACAGGCCGACGCGGTCGCCGATCTCGGCGACGGACAGGGAGGCATCGTCCTGGAGGACCATCAGAATCTTGCGGTCGATGGCGTCGAGGCGGCGGCTGGTCTCGGGGAGTTGGACAGCGAGATCGGTCATTTGCAGAACTTTGTTCCATTTCAAGGGTCAATTTCCCTGATATAGAGAAAATCCTTCTATAGCAAGCCTATAATCTTGGCGCCCGGTCGTGTGCCGCCGCCGGCGGCATGCTCAAAAACTCTTCGACTTCAATACGTTGCGGGGCGGCCAGGCCGCCACCGTGGCGGGTGCATTTCAACGCTGCGGCGGCCGCGGCGAATTGCAGCGCCTCCTTCACGTCGCTGCCTTCGGCGAGGCGAAGCGTGAAGGCGCCATGGAAGACGTCGCCGGCGCCGAGCGTATCGACCGCCTGAACCGCGAACGCCGGCGTCTCCTCCAGCTCCCCGGCTTCGTCCAGCCAGATCGTGCCACGCGGGCCGCGGGTGGCGGCGAGGAAGGCGGGCGTGAGCACGGCCAGGCGCTTCAACGCCGCGCCGTCGTCGGCGATGCCGGCCGTCTCCTGCACCTGTTCGCTGGCGAACAGCAGGTGCGAGGCGGCCGTCAGCAGGCTGTCCTGCAACGACATCGCGCGGTCGACGCCGACGATGACGGCAATGCCGCGCCGGCGTGCCTCAGTGCAGAGCGAGGTCGCAAACGCGGCGCAGCGGCTTTCGACGAGAACCGCCCGGCAATCGGCGAGCAGTGCGTCGGCGTCGGGCAGCTTCGCGGTCGACAACGCGGGATCGCGATAGATGGTGAGCGTCCGTTCGCCCGAGGGCTCGATCATGATCGCCGAGGCGGGCGTCGTGAGGCCCGGCATGCGCACGACGTGTGTGGTCTCGATACCTTCGGCGGCCATCCGTTCGAGGACGAAGCCGCTCGACGTCTCCCTGGTATCGCCCATGGGGCCCGCGAAGCAGACGCGGCCACCAAGCCGCGCGATGGCGATCGCGGCATTGAGCGCGTTGCCGCCGCAGATCTCCGCGAGATGGCTGGCATTCGCCTTGCTGCCGCGCGCGGGCACGGCATCGACACGAAAGGTCAGGTCGCGCACGGGAATGCCGATGCAGAGGATGCGCGGCGCGATCCCTGATGCGGCCATCGGGGGGTCTCAGCTCAAGTGCCGCTCTTGTCGTGCACCCAGCGGCCGAGCAGGTGATGGGCGATGGCGAACGGGTGCGGACCGGCGAGCCCGTCGGGATGCGTCCGCGCCAGCATCAGGGCGGCCTCCTCGCGCGTGAACCAGCGCGCATCCTCCAGCTCGGAATGATCGACGACGATGTCCTCGCTCACGGCCCGCGCGCTGCAGCCGATCATCAGTGAGGACGGATAGGGCCATGGCTGGGTCATGTAATACTGCACGTCGGTGCAGCGGATCCCCGATTCTTCGAGGATTTCGCGGCGTACCGCGTCCTCGATGGTCTCGGCGGCCTCGACGAAGCCGGCGAGGCACGAATACATGCCCGGCGGAAACTGCTTCTGGCGGCCGAGCAGGCATTTTTCGCCGGAGGCGACGTGCATGATCACGACAGGGTCAGTGCGCGGGAAATGCTCGGCCTTGCAACTCGGGCACTCCCGCTTCCAGCCGCCTTCCTTCATCCCGGTACGCGTGCCGCAATTGGCGCAATAGCCGTGGCGCTGATGCCAACCCACCATCGACTTCGCCATTGCGATCGCCGACAGCTCCTGCGGCGGTACCGCGCCCTGCATCGCCATGCCGCGCAGCTCGGTGACGGCGTAATCGTCGCGGCCGATCAGCTTCTCGGACGCGGCCTGCGACAAGCCCATCCCGAACATCGCGGCGCCGTCGCGTAGACCTAAGAAGATCGTGCCGGGATTGGCGCCGCATTTCAGCGCCTCGTCGATCGACAGCAGGGCGCGCACGTCTTCGCCCTCGCGCTTCACCAGCAGCGAGTCGCGGTAGACGACATAGGCGCGCGACGACGGCTTCTGCTCCATCGCGAACAGCTTTTCGTCGTCGCGGCGCAGATGCGCGGCGCGGTCGAGGACGTTGGTGACGAAGGCCGGTTGTCCCAGCGGAAACGAGTTGAATGCTGACATTTCTTGTTCTTTCAACCCAACCAGATCTTGCGGCGAAGCTCGCTGATGAAATTCTGCACCTCTGTGGCGTCGTGCGCCAAGGGCTGCATCACGCCCCAGACCGGCCGCGGCCAGGCGGCGTCACCGGTGCGGCGCGCGATGATGTGGACGTGAAGCTGCGGCACGAGGTTGCCGAGCGCTGCGATATTGAGCTTGTCGCATCTGGTGATCTCCTTCAGCGCGCGCGAGACGCGGGAGATCTCCGTCATCAATTGCGCCTGCTGCACCTCGTCGAGATCGATGATCTCGACCGCGTCCGCGCGCCGCGGCACCAGCAGCAGCCAGGGATAATGCGCGTCCTTGATGACCAATATCTTGGACAGCGGCAAATCGCCGATGTCGATAGTGTCCTCTTTCAGGCGGGAGTGCAGCGACCAGGCGGGATCAGACATATGAGTTTCCAAAGGCCCGATGGGGCGGCTTGTTTGGCCTGACCATACGATACCGAGTCCCATAGGGGAAGGATCGCGCTCCGCTGCCGCTGCATACGCGGTCGTCGTCCTGGACAAGCGAAGCGCTGATCCAGGACCCATCACCACAGGGTTTGGTTTGGCGACGACTCGCGGTTACGAGTTCGCGCCGTACTTCTTCCTGGGGTAATGGGTCCTGGCTTTCGCCAGGACGACATCGTGGCTTACGCCTCCGCCAGCACGCGCGCATTGGCGCGGACCGAGGCTTCGGTGACGCGGATGCCGAGGCCGGGGCCATCGGGCACCACGACGTGGCCGCCGCGATTCGCGACGCGCTCTTCGAGCACGTCCTCGGTCAGCACATGATGCGGCATGTAGAATTCGCAACCAAGCGAGATCCCGGGCGTCGCCGCGATCAGCTGCGTGCCGGCGGCCAGCCCAATGCCGCCCTCCCACAGCGTGCCGCCATAGCCGGGTAGGCCGGCGATGTCGGCGATCGCCATGATCGCCTGCGCCTCGAATAGGCCGCCGGCCTTCATCAGCTTGATCGAGACGGCGTCTGCCGCCTCGCGGCGCACCACCTCCATCATGTCGCGGCGGTCGAAGCAGCTTTCGTCGGCGAGCACGGGCGTTTCCAGCGCCGCGGTGAGCTGCGCCATCACGTCGAGATATTTGCGCGGCACGGGCTGCTCGATGAAGGTCGGCGCAAACTGCTCGATATCGCGCAGGATCTTGATGGCGCCGAACGGCGCCAGCGCCTGGTTGTAGTCGACGCGAAGGTCGACCTTGTCGCCGAACTCGTTGCGGATCGCCTCGAGATGATCGAGATCCTCGCGATGCGGCTTCACGCCGGTCTTGACCTTGTAGATGACGTTGCCGTCCGGAACCATTTTCCGCATGCGCTCGAGGTCGGCGGCGAAATCCGGATCGGCGATGGAGAACGACAGCGGGATCGTGTCACGCACGCGGCCGCCCAGCAAGTCGGCAACCGAAAGTCCCGACGACTTGCCGACGATGTCGAGCAGCGCCATCTCGATCGCGACCTTGGCCTCGGCATGTCCGACCAGCGCGCGATCGAGCTCGGCCGTCAGCGCGCGGATGCGGCGCACCGGCTTGCCGAGCACGATTCCGCGCAAATAAATGTCGAGCGCGGAAAACGCTGCTTCCGGCGTCCCGGTAAACACCTCCCACGGCGCCGCCTCGCCCCAGCCGACCACGCCGTCGCTCGAGGTGAGCTCGATCAGCACACGTTTAACAGTACCCTTGACGTTGCCGACGCCCTGGAGGCGCGTCATCTTGATCGGACTCTCGATCAGGAACAGCCTGATGCGTTCGACGGTCGCTTCGGTCATGTCAGGCCTCCATTGACGTGCCAGATCTGGCCGGTGACGTACGATGCTTTTGGTGACGCCAGGAAGGCGATGATCTCGGCCACTTCCTCCGGCCGCCCGCGGCGGCGCATCGGGATCAGCGCCTCGGTCGCGGCAATCTGCTCGGGTGAAAGCCGGCTCTCGCTCGGCTTGTCCTTGAGGATGAGGCCCGGTGCAACTGCGTTGACGGTGATGCCGTCCTTGGCGAGCTCGACCGCAGTGAGGCGCACCAAGGCTTCCAGCGCGGAGCGGCTCGCGGCCGTCGCGGCAAACGGGGCGAACTCGGGCCGGATCGCATGCGCGACGAATGAGGATACCGCCACGATCCGCGCATCTCGCCCTGCACGCAGCAGCGGCAGCGCGGCGTCCACCAACCGTGTGAACGCCAGCGCCGATTCGTCCATCGCCTGGCGGAACTGATCCGCCGGCGTGCCGATCGCGCTGCCGCGCCGGGCATGACCACCAACCAGAATCAGTCCATCGAGCCGGCCGAAGGCGCGTTGCGTAGCGGCGACGGCATCGGTGACCGCGGCTTCCTCGGCGAGATCGCCGAGGCATTTTGCGACGATCGCGCCTTGCGCTTCGGCTTCCGCTGCCGTGGCGTCGAGGCCGGCTGCGTTGGAGCGCGTATGGAGCAGCAGCGCGGTGCCGGGCGCCGCGAGCAGTTTTGCGGTGGCGCGGCCGATGCCGCTGGCGGCGCCGGTGACGAGGTAGACCCGATCGATATCTGGCATCACGATGCTGTATTGGCCGGCGGCAGCGCGCCGGTGCGGTGGAAATGGCTGAGGAAGGCGCGCGTCGCTGCCTGCTGCGGATTGTCGATGACCTGCCGCGCCGGACCTTCCTCGACGACGATGCCGTCGCGCATGAAGATGAGGCGGTCGGCGACCTCGCGGGCAAAGGCGATTTCGTGGGTCACGATCACCATGGTCATGCCCTCGGACGCCAGCCGTTGGATGACGCTGAGCACCTCGCCGACGAGCTCGGGATCGAGCGCCGAGGTTGCTTCGTCGAACAGCATCACGTCCGGCTCCATCGCGAGCGCGCGGGCGATCGCGACGCGCTGCTTCTGTCCACCGGACAATGTCGCAGGATACTGATCGGCTTTCTCTGCTAGGCCCACCTTCGCGAGTTGGGCCCGCGCCAGCTTCTCGGCGTCGGCCCTGGCCATGCGCCGCACCGTGACCGGTCCCTCCATCACGTTCTGGAGCGTCGTCATGTGCGGGAACAGATTGAAATGCTGGAACACCATGCCGGTGGTGGCGCGGAATTTTGCCAACGTCTTGACATCGGGGAGCTTCGCACCCTCGCCGAACGAAAAGCGGGTGTCGCCGACGCGGACGCTGCCGCCGTCGGGCGCGACCAGGAGATTGACGCAGCGGAGCAGCGTCGATTTGCCGGAGCCGGACGGGCCGATCAGCGCCACGACGCCGCCCTTGGCGACGTCGAGGCTGATGCTCTTCAGGACCTCGTTGCTGCCAAAGCTCTTGCGCAGCGCCCGGATCTCGATCTTGGAAGGGGTGTCGCTCATTCGCTGACCGCCAGTCGTTTCTCGCCGCGCCGGGCAAGGATGGTCAGGGGGATCAGGATCGCCGCGTAAGCGACCGCGACCGCCGTGTAGGTCTCGAGCGGCCGGTAGCTGTCATGGGCGGCGACCTGGCTCTGATAGACCAGATCAGGCACCGCCAGCACCGAGACCAGCGAGGTGTTCTTGAACTGGATGATCGACTGGTTCATCAGCGCTGGGATCATGCGCTTGATTGCCTGCGGCAGCACGATGCGCCGCATCGACTGGCCCGGCGTCATGCCGAGCGCGGCACCGGCTTCGGACTGGCCGCGGTCGATCGAGATGATGCCGCCGCGGATGATCTCCGAATAGAACGAGCCGCCATAGAGCGAGAGCGCCAGCGCCGAGGCCGTGATCGGCGTCATCTCGACGCCGGCCAGGATCGGCAGCGCGTAATAGAACCAGATCAGCTGCACCAGGATCGGCGTGCAGCGGAACGCCTCGATGAAAGTGAGCGCGACCAGGCGCACCGCTCGAAAGCGCGACAGGGTGCCGAACGCGCCGAACAGGCCGAAGACGAGACCGAGCACCACGATGACCACGGTGAAGCCGACGGTGACGCCAAGCCCGTTGAGAAAGAGCCAGCGATAGCTCCAGAGGATGCCGAAGTCCCACTGATACATATTCTTTCGGACCTCAGTCGCGAAGAAGTTTGGTTTGGCAGAGCGGCAGTCTCGCTGCACCTCTCCCGCTTGCGGGAGAGGTCGGCGCGAAGCGCCGGGTGAGGGCTCTTTCCTCTGGGCAAGTCTTGCCAGCGAAGACACCCCCACCCCAGCCCTCTCCCGCAAGCGGGAGAGCACCGCGCCTAGCGGATCGAACCCACCCCAAATTCATCACACGTTACAGCGAGACGCCCGGCGGAATGTCCGCCTCGGTCACGCCCACCAGCTCCATGTTGGTGATGATCGCGTTGCGGATGAAGCCGAGGCCCTTGTTGAAGTCGATCCAGGTGTTGACGTAGTCGCGCCAGGTCTTGTCGCTCTCGCGGCGGAAGCCGGCATTCGACGTGGTGGCGAAGATCGGCGTCGGCAGCACGAACTGGCCGAGCGAGGGGTTCTTCTTCAGCACCGTCAGTGACAGCATGGTGATCAGGCACTGCGCGTCGACGCGGCCGGTCTGAAGCGCGGCGGTGGCGTCGTCGGCGGACTTCAGCCGCGAGATCTGCGCCTTCGGCGTCAGGCGGCTCACGACCTGGTCGTGCGAGGAACCCTGGTCGACCGCGATCTTGACGTCGGGCGAGTTCAGCTCGGCCCAGCTCTTCGGCTTGAAATCCTTCTTGCAGAGGATGCCGAAGGCGTTGTTGAAGACCGGCACCGAGAAGTCGACCACCAGCGCGCGCTTCGGGGTCGGGTTGAGGCCGAAGAAAATGTCGATCTTGTTGGACTGCAGATCGAGCACCGAATTGCCCCACGTGGTCTCGGTGATCTCGAGCTCGGCCTCCATGTCGTCGGCGAGCGCCTTCGCGATGTCGACGTAAAAGCCCTTCCACTGACCGCTGGCGAGATCCTTCATGTAATAGGGCGCGCCGCCGCCGACTGCGCCGATCCGCATCTTCTTGGTGCGGCGGATGCGGGCAAAGGTCGATTCGTTCGGATCGGCCGCCTGGGCCACGGCCGGGGACACCAGCGCGCCCGCGGTCGCTGCGCCAATGGCGCCAAGTCCGACAATCGATGCAACATCACGACGTGTAACCATTGGGATCAATCGCTTTTCTGTTGGATGGAGTTCCGGCAGCGTTCTTACCAAGGCGCCTCCGGCAGTGAAAGCACAGCCTATCGGCTGGGCAGACCGGGAGTTGCCCGGATGCTGGGCAAGCGAGAACCAAGCCCAGCCCGTTCAAGCCGATACCCGCTTGCTTTCCGGTCCTTTTGGCCCCAAATAGGGACCGGGAGATTGGCGGTGGACGAGCCACTCGCCAACCGGGTCAGGTCCGGAAGGAAGCAGCCCTAACGAGGTCCGGATCGGGTCGCTCGTCAGTCTCCTACCAGTTTTTCCGAGCGAATTGCGCCGGCGGCTCAAGCCGCCAGCGCGCTCCTTTCCGCAAAAGCCGGCCGAAAGACATTCCATTGCGGATCGACCGATGACCGACGCTGGCGCCCCTCCCAACCCTGACAGCGCCGGCCAGGCCAGCACGCCCTACCGGGTGCTGGCGCGCAAATACCGTCCCTCCAGTTTCGACGATCTGATCGGCCAGGAGGCGGTGGTCCGCACCGTCTCCAATGCGTTCGAGACCGGCCGCATTCCGCAGGCCTGGATTCTCACCGGCGTCCGCGGGGTCGGCAAGACTACCACCGCGCGCATCCTTGCCCGTGCGCTCAACTACGAGATGCCGGATAGCTCGGTGAAGGGCCCGACCGTCCAGATGCCGACGCTCGGCGTGCATTGCCAGGCGATCATGGAAAGCCGGCACATGGACGTGCTGGAGATGGACGCGGCCTCGCACACCGGCGTCGACGACGTCCGTCAGATCAATGACAGCGTGCGCTACGCGCCGGCCAGCGCCCGCTACAAGGTCTACATCATCGACGAAGTCCACATGCTGTCGACGGCGGCGTTCAACGCCTTCCTGAAGACGCTGGAGGAACCGCCGGAGCACGCCAAATTCGTGTTCGCCACGACGGAGATTCGTAAGGTTCCAGTCACGGTGCTGTCGCGCTGCCAGCGTTTTGACCTGCGCCGCGTCGAGGCCGACGTGCTGATGAAGCATCTCGCCAACATCGCCGCCAAGGAAAGCGTCGAGATCGAGCCGGAGGCGCTCGGCATCATCGCGCGCGCGGCGGAAGGCTCGGTGCGCGATTCGCTGTCGCTGCTCGACCAGGCGATCGCGCATGCGGCGGGCACCGTGAAGGCCGACGCTGTCCGGCAGATGCTGGGGCTCGCCGACCGCACCCGCGTCATCGACCTCTTCGATTCGCTGGCGCGCGGCGACATCGCCAGCGCCTTCAGGGAGTTCCGCGACCAGTACGACGTCGGCGCCGATCCGATCGTCGTGCTCTCGGATCTCGCCGAGTTCGTCAATTTCGTCACCCGCGTGAAGATCGTGCCGGCGACCGCCGACAACGTCGCTTATGGCGAGACCGAGCGCGTGCGCGCGCGGGATTTCGCCTCGAAGATATCGATGCGCGTGCTGTCGCGGATGTGGCAGATGCTGCTCAAGGGCATCACCGAGGTGCAGGCCGCGACGCGGCCCGCCGCGGCGGCGGAGATGGTGCTGGTGCGCATCGCCTATGTCGCCGACCTGCCGACGCCGGACGAAGCGATCAAGATGCTGGAGCAGAACGGCGGCGGTTCGCCGGTCGTGAGCGGTGGCAGTGCCGCGCGTAGCGCGGGCGCCGCGCCGGTTGCGTCCGCAGCGCCTGTTCGCATGCCGAATTCGTCGCCGTCCTCGTTCGGCGGCGGAGGTGGGGCCCGTCCGCAAATGGCTGCGCCCGCCGCTGACCCGCAAGCCGCGGCGCCCGTGTTGCGCGTCACGAGCTTCACCCAGCTCGTCGCGCTCGCCGGCCAGCGGCGCGACCTCCTGACCAAGGGCGCGCTCGAAGGCGACATGCGCCTCGTCCGTTTCGAGGAGGGCCGGCTGGAAGTCGCACTCGAGCCCAACGCCTCCAAGACCATGATTTCCGATCTCGCGCGAAAATTCGAGCTTTGGACCGGGCGCCGCTGGACCGTGATCGTCTCCAACGAGCAGGGCCAGCCGACGCTGCGCTCGGTGAACCAGGCGGCCAAGCAGGAACATGCGCGCACCGCCGAGGCCGATCCGCGGGTGCGGGAGGTGCTGTCGCGTTTTCCGGGTGCGAAGGTCGTCGAAGTCCGCAGACTTGCCCCCGAGGCGCCGGAATCCGATATTAACGCCGACTATGGCAGTGACGATCCGCCCGACGGTTCCGACGGCGACGATCTCTAGAGCATGATCCGGACCCGAAGGGCCGCGCTAGCGCAAAGTGTGAAGCGGTTTTCCGATTGGATCATGCTCAAAACAATAAGCGAAGGCGCGATGATGATTCATCGCGCCAACCAAGGACAGCACCGATGGTCGATATTTTCGGCATGATGAAGCAGGCGCAGCAGCTGCAATCCAAGATGCAGGAGATGCAGGACCAGCTCGCCAACGTCGAGGTCGAGGGCATCTCCGGCGGCGGTCTCGTCGCCGTGCGTATGACCGCGAAGATGGACGTCAAGGGCGTCAAGATCGATCCCTCGCTGATGAAGGCGGAGGAGCGCGAGGTGCTCGAGGACCTGCTGGTCACCGCGTTCGGTGACGCCCGCCGCAAGGCGGAAGCCGCCATGCAGGAGAAGATGCAGGCGCTCACGGGCGGGCTCAGCCTGCCGCCGGGGATGTTCGGCCAGTAATATGGGCGCTGTCGCGGGTCCTGAAATCGAGCGGCTGGTCCAGCTTCTCGCACGGCTGCCGGGCCTCGGTCCGCGCTCGGCGCGGCGCGCCGCGCTGCATCTGATCAAGAAGCGCGAAGCGCTGATGATGCCGCTGTCCTCGGCCATGCAGGTCGCGCTCGACAAGGTCCAGGTCTGCAAGACCTGCGGCAGCATCGACACGCAAAATCCCTGCACGGTCTGCATCGATCCGAAGCGCGATCCCTCGATCATCGTCGTCGTCGCCGATGTTGCCGATCTCTGGGCGCTGGAACGGGCCAATGCGACCCAAGGGCGCTATCACGTGTTGGGCGCGACATTGTCGCCGCTCGACGGCGTCGGCCCGCAGGACCTCACCATCGAGGCGCTGGTCGCGCGCGCGCATGACGCGCAGGTGCATGAAGTCATCCTGGCGCTCAATGCCACCGTCGATGGCCAGACCACGGCGCATTACATCACCGACCTGCTTCAGGACGCCAACGTAAAAGTAACCCGACTCGCCCATGGTGTGCCGGTCGGCGGCGAGCTTGATTATCTCGATGAAGGTACGCTATCGGCCGCGATGCGGCAGCGCACCCTGTTCTAGCCATCCAGACTTACGGAACGGACGACATGACGAAACTTTTCGCCACACGATGGGCTTTGGTCGCGACGATGACGTTGCTGGCAACGCCTGCCATCTCCGCGCAGCAGGACGACGGGGCTCCGCCGCCGTCGAAGCCCGGCAAGCCGATCAATGCCGGCGAGGTGCTCTCGGGCGAGTTGAACACGATGAAAGTGCGCGACGTCAAGAACGTCGGCAAGCGGGTCGCGACCTACCAGATCACCTCCGAGCCGCGCCGGCTGCCGCCGCCGAGCGGGCTGTGCAATCTCGAGACCGGGCCCGAAACCTTCCAGCTCGTTCCCAGCGGCGACGCGCAGGCCGCACAGCTGAAGACGTTCGCCGGCAAGGAGATCTCGGTCAAAGTCGACGAAGTCGCCTGCGCCAGCGATCCCGGCCAGATGAGCGAAGCCGTGATCACGAAGTGGAGCCTGATCAAAAAGCAGTAGCGGCACGCGCGATGTCCTCACCGCGCTTCCGGTGTCATCGCCCGGCTTGACCGGGCGATCCAGTACGCCGCGGCTTCTCGGTCAATCACAACTGTCTCTGGAATACTGGATGCCCCGCCGGAGCCTGTCATCGGGCTCGCCGAAGGCGAGACCCGGTGGCGGGGCATGACAGCGAGCGTTGCGCTAAACCCGCACCGGCCCCAGCGCCTCGAAATGCCCGCGCTTCTGCAGCCAGGCCAGCAGCACCAGGCTCGGGATCGCCACCAGCATGCAGACCACGAAGAACAGCGGCCAGCCGGTCATGTCCGCCACGAAGCCGGCACCTGACGAGAGATAGGTCCGCCCCACAGCGGCAAGCGCGGTGAGCAGCGCATACTGCGTCGCCGTGTGCAGCGGGTTCTGGCAGAGCGCCGATAGATAGGCGACGAAGATCACCGTGCCGATGGCGCTGGTGAAATTCTCAGCCGTGATGGCGAAGGCGAGCGCCCATTGGCTGGTGCCGACGAAGGCCAGCCAGGAGAAGGAGAGGTTCGCGAGCGCCTGCACCACGCCGCCGATCCAAAGGCTGGTCGCAAGCGAATAGCGCCGCGCGACGAAGCCCCCGGCAAAGCCGCCGATCAGCGTCGCAGCGAGGCCCACGCCCTTCACGATCGCCGCATAGTCGTTGCGGGAGAAGCCAAGGTCGATCACGAACGGCGCGGTCATGGTGCCGGAGAAGGCGTCGGTGAACTTGAACAGCACGACGAAGGCGAGTGCTGCAAGCGCGTCTTTGCGCGACAGGAATTCCGAGAAGGCGCCGATCGCCGCGCGCAGCACGCGCGCGAACGCGGTTTCCGTTTGCGTCGCTGCTTCCGCCCGCACCGACTGCTCGGGCTCGGTCGCGATCAGCGCGGTGATCGTCCCGATCAGCACCATCGACGCCATCACCATATAGCCCCACATCCAGGCGGATGTGCGGGTGATGCCGGTGCTCTCGAAGCCCGAGACGATGAACAGCGCGCCGGCGGTCGAGACCAGCATGCCGATGCGATAGGCCGCGACATAGGACGCCATGCCGGCGGCCTGCTCGCTCTCCGGCAGGCTCTCGACGCGGAAGGCATCGACCACGATGTCCTGCGTCGACGAGGTCGTCGCCACCAGCAGGGCGCCGAGCGCGACGTAGAACGGCGAGCGCGCTGGATCGGTGAGCGCCAGCAGCAGGATCGCGACGATCAGCAGCAATTGCGAGAACAGCAGCCAGCCGCGCCGCCGCCCGAACGCGCGCGTGAACAGCGGCACGTGCAGCGCATCGACCAGCGGCGCCCACAGGAATTTCAGCGTGTAGGGCGTGCCGACCAGCGCAAACAGCCCGATGGTCTTGAGATCGACGCCGGATTCCCGCATCCACACCAGCAGCGTCGAGCCCGACAGCGCCAGCGGCAGCCCGGACGAGAAGCCGAGGAACAGCACGATCAGCACCCGCGGCTGCAGGTAAACGGCAAGGCTGTCACGCCAGGAGGTGGCGGGCGCGTCAGCGCCGGCGGAGGAGGTCGCGTCGGGTGCGGTCATGGGAGGGTGTTAGCAGATTCTGGAGGAAAAGACTCTTGCCGAGGTCCGCGAGGCGGAAGCTCTCAACATCCCACAGTGTCATCGTCCGCGAAGGCGGACGATCCAGTACTCACCAGCGTTTCGGTTCAATCACGACCGCCGCAGCGTACTGGATGCCCCGCCTGCGCGGGGCATGACAGCGTCATGGTGGCCCGGCTATCCCGGGATAAAGGTCATCCCAGTTCGGATTGTGCTGCTCGATCAACCGAACCTTCCAGGCCCTGTTCCATTTCTTGAGTCGCTTCTCGCGTTTGATCGCGTTTTCCGGGTCGTCGAACTGCTCGAAGTAGACGAGCCGGGCGACATCGTACTTCTCTGTAAAGCTCTCGATGACCTTCGATTTATGTTCGGCTACGCGGCGAATGAGATCATTTGTCACGCCGATATAGAGGGTGCCGCCGATCTTGCTGGCGAGGATGTAGACGTAGTAGCACCGCGTGCCCATGCCGCCTCTCCTCCGCTGTCATCGTCCGCGAAGGCGGACTATCCAGTACTCACCAGCGTTTCGGTTCAATCACGACCGCCGCGGCGTACTGGATGCCCCGCCTGCGGGGCATGACAGCGTGCCTCAATCCTACTCCCCGGCCTGGAGCTTCCGCGGGAACAGCTCGGCAGCGCCGGTCGCCACCAGATGCGGGCCTTCGGGCGCGTCGGTCTTGCTGAAATCGAGCTCTTCGATGCGCCCAGCGCGTTTCTCGATCTTGTCGGCGGAGATCAGGATCTGGCGGACGTCCTCGTTCGCGTCGGAAAAATGCTTCTGCAATTTCGTCACGCGGTCGCGCAGGCGGCCGAGGTCGTCGCCGAGCTTGATCACCTCGGTGCGGATCTGGTCGGCGGCGTCGCGCATGCGCGCGTCCTTCATGATCTGCTGCATCACCTGGATGGCGAGCATCAAGAGCGAGGGCGACACCAGCACGACGCGGGCGCGATAGGCCTTCTGGATCACGTCGTCGAAACCGTCGTGGATCTCGGCGTAGACCGATTCCGACGGCACGAACATCAACGCCATTTCCTGGGTCTCGCCGGCGACGAGATATTTTTCGGCGATGTCGCTGACATGCTTCATCACGTCGCCGCGCAAGCGCTGCGTGGCGATGCGCTTCTCCTCGTCGCTGCGTGCGTCGTGCAGCGCGGTCATCGCCTCCAGCGGGAATTTCGCGTCGATGCAGAGCGGCCGCTGGTCGGGCAGGAACACAACGCAATCGGGCCGTTTGCCGGTCGAGAGCGTGAACTGGAACTCGTAGGCGCCCTTCGGCAAACCGTCCTGGACGATCGCCTCCATCCGCGCCTGGCCGAAGGCGCCGCGCGACTGCTTGTTGGCGAGCACGTCGCGCAGGGTCGTCACCTGCGTGGTGAGGTCGGTGAGGTTCTTGTGCGCGCTGTCGATGATGCCGAGCCGCTCGTGCAGGGCGCGCAGGCTCTCCATGGTGTTGCGGGTGGTATGCTCCATGGATTGGCCGACACGGTGGGTCACCGAATCCAGCCGCTCGTTGACCGCACGCGCCATGTCGGCCTGGCGACCGGCGAGCGTCTGGGTCATGGCGTCGACCCGGCCCGAAGCCTCGCTCTGGGCGTGCAGCATCTGGCTGACGCGCTCCTCGAGCTCGTCGGCGCGGATGGCGTTGGCCATCGCGAGTTCCGCGCCGCGCCGGGAGGACCGCGCGATCACCACCGCAATGACCACCAGCAGGATGAGGACCAGCGCGCCGAAGCCGATCAGCGCGTCCACGGTGCGCACCGGCCAGTCGCCAGCCAAGAAAATGATCTCGTTCATGCCTCCGCTTCTAGCCGATTCGCTCGACCGCACGAACGAATAGCGAACATTTATGGTAAATGCTCCCTTAATTTTTATGGTTAACGAAACCTGAAGTTTTATGGTTAGCGGAGGGTGGTTAACGGGGTTCCCGGCCGCATTGACCGCATCGGGCGCCCGGATTAAATCGCGGCCATGGCCCTCAGAGAAATCATCATCCTGCCCGACAAGCAGCTGCGTCTGGTCTCCAAGCCGATCGAGAAGGTCACGCCGGAGATCCGCAAGCTTGCCGACGACATGTTCGAGACCATGTACGACGCGCCCGGCATCGGGCTCGCGGCGATCCAGATCGCGCAGCCGTTGCGGCTGATCACCATGGACCTCGCCAAGCCCGACCAGGACGGCGAGACCAAGCCCGAGCCGCGCGTCTTCATCAATCCGGAAATCATCGCCTCCTCCGAGGACCTGTCGGTCTACGAGGAAGGCTGCCTGTCGATCCCCGAATATTACGAGGAGGTCGAGCGTCCCGCGAAGGTGCGGGTGCGCTACACTGATCTGGACGGCAAGGTGCACGAGGAGGACGCCGAAGGCCTCTACGCCACCTGCATCCAGCACGAGATCGACCATCTCAACGGCGTGCTGTTCGTCGACTATCTGTCAAAACTCAAGCGCGACCGCGTGCTGAAAAAGTTCGAGAAAGCCGCCAAGCGCGCGGAGTGAGGTTCTCTGTCATGCCCCTCCGCTTGATCTTCATGGGCACGCCCGATTTCTCCGTGCCGACGCTGCTTGAGTTGGTCGCGCATGGCCACGAGATCGCGGCCGTGTACACCCGCGCGCCGAAGCCCGGCGGCCGGCGCGGCCTGCAATTGCAACCGACCCCGGTGGAAGAGGCCGCGCGAAAACTCGGCGTTCCCGTACTGACGCCGAAGACGTTGAAGACGCCGGAGGCGCTGGAAGAATTTCGCGCCTTCGACGCCGATGCTGCCGTCGTCGTCGCCTATGGCATGATCCTGCCGCAGGCGATCCTCGATGCCCCAAAACTCGGCTGCTACAATCTCCACGCTTCGCTGCTGCCGCGCTGGCGGGGTGCGGCTCCCATCAACCGGGCGATCATGGCCGGCGACGCCGAGAGCGGCGTGATGGTGATGAAGATGGATGTCGGCCTCGACACCGGCGACGTCGCCATGGCGGAACGGCTGGCGATCTCCGACACCATGACAGCGCTCGATCTGCACGACCGGCTCTCGCGGCTCGGCGCCGATCTGATGGTGCGCGCCATGGCCGCGCTCGCCCGCGGCGCGCTTCAGCTCAAGCAGCAGAGCGAGGACAGCGTCACCTATGCCGCCAAGATCGACAAGGCCGAAGCGCGGATCGACTGGACCAGGCCCGCGCGCGAGGTGCTGCGCCATATCCACGGCCTGTCGCCATTCCCCGGCGCCTGGGCCGAACTCGCAGGCGTCGAGGAAAATGCGCGCGTCAAAATCCTGCGCTGCGAGCTTGCTAAGGGGGCCGGCACTCCGGGCGCAGTGCTCGACGATCACCTCACCGTCGCCTGCGGCGAGGGCGCGATTCGCATTCTCGAGCTCCAGCGCGAAGGCAAGGCGCGCATGCAGGCCGCGGACTTCCTGCGCGGCGTGCCGCTGAAGCCGGGAGCCAAATTCACCTGACGCTGTCATACCCCGCGAAGGCGGGGTATCCAGTACGCCGAGGCTTCTCGGTCGAACGGATAGGCTGCGGAGTACTGGATCGCCCGGTCGAGCCGGGCGATGACAGCGAAACTGGACAAGATGCCCCGCTACAAGCTCATCATCGAATATGACGGCGCGCCGTTCTTCGGCTGGCAGGTGCAGGAGACGCTGCCCTCGGTGCAGGGCGCGCTGGAGACTGCCGTCAAGGCGATGACCGGCGCGGATGCGCGTGTGCACGGCGCCGGGCGCACCGATGCCGGTGTGCATGCGCGAGGCCAGGTCGCGCATGTCGATATCGACAAGCAGTTTCCGCAGGGCCGTTTTCGCGACGGGTTGAATGCGCATCTGCGCCCGCATCCGGTGGCGGTGCTCGATGCGGAGCTCGTGCCTGAAACATTCGAGGCGCGTTTTTCGGCCGTGAAGCGCCACTACCGCTACCGCATCGTCAACACCCGCGCCAATCTCGCGCTCGATGCCGGCCACGCCTGGCGCGTGCCGCGCCGGCTCGATGCCGATGCGATGCACGCGGCGGCGCAGCGCCTGCTCGGCAAGCACGATTTCACGACGTTTCGCGACACCGAGTGCCAGGCCAAGTCGCCGGAGAAGACGCTCGACCAGCTCGACGTATTGCGCGACGGACGCGAGATCACCATCGTCACGTCGGCGCGCTCGTTCCTGCACAGCCAGGTGCGCTCGATGGTGGGGTCGCTGATGTGGGTCGGCGAAGGCCGATGGACCGCGGACGATCTCTCCGCAGCGCTCGCCGCGCGTAACCGCGCCGCCTGCGGCATCGTCGCCCCGCCGGACGGGCTGTATCTGATGAAGGTGGATTATTGACGGGGGCGGGCGTTCTCGCCCCATTATTGGTGTCATGCCCCGCGGAGGCGGGGCATCCAGTACGCCGCAGCCTCTCGGTTCAATCACAACCGTCTCTGGAATACTGGATCGCCCGCCCCAGTGCACAATCGCGCACAAGGCGGGCGATGACAGCGGAATGCATGGCGGGTGCTGAGGCCTACCCAAAATACCTCTGCAAGATCCCGCGATACACCTTCGTCAGCTGTTCCAGATCCCTGACCGGCACGCGCTCGTCGACCTGGTGCATGGTCTGGCCGACCAGACCGAACTCGATCACCGGGCAGTAGCTCGAGATGAAGCGTGCATCCGAGGTGCCGCCTGACGTCGACAGCTCCGGCTTGCGGCCCGTCACCTCCTCGATCGCGGACACCGCGAGTTCGGTGAACGGGCCGGGCTTGGTCACGAACACGTTCGAGTTCGAGGGTTCCCAGACGATGCGGGCCCGGATGCGGTTGCCGCAGGCTTTCGTCAGCCGCGTCTCGACCAGCTCGCGCAGGCTCGCCTGGGTGTGGTTGTCGTTGTAGCGGATGTTGAACTTTGCGCGGGCCTGGCCGGGGATGATGTTGTTGGCGGTGTTGCCGACGTCGACCGAGGTGAATTCAAGATTGGAGGCCTGGAACTGGGCGCTGCCATGGTCGAGCGGCTCGTCGGAGATCGCTACGATCAGCCGCGAGATATCCGGCACCGGATTGGCGGCGCGGTGCGGATAGGCGACATGGCCCTGCACGCCGTCGACGAAGAGCGTACCCGATTGCGAGCCGCGGCGGCCGACCTTGATGGTGTCGCCGAGCGTCTCGACATTGGAGGGCTCGCCGAGCACGCAATGGTCGAATTTCTCGCCGCGCTCCGCCGCCCACTTCAACAGCTTGATGGTGCCGTTGATGGACACATCTTCCTCGTCGCCGGTGATCAGGAAGGAGATCGAACCTTTGCCGTCGCTGCGCGGCATGTCGTCGCTGCGCGGCTTGCCGTCGTTCGCGGCGAGATGCTCCAGCACCGCTGCCACCGAGCAGGCGATGCCGCCCTTCATGTCGACCGCGCCGCGGCCGTGCAGAAAGCCGTCCTTCACCTCGCCGGAGAACGCGCCGACGCTCCAGGCGCTCTCGTCGCCCGGCGGCACCACGTCGGTATGGCCGGCAAAGGTGATGTGCGGCCCGTCAGTGCCGATCCGCGCATAGAGATTGTCGACGTCGGCGGTGCCGGGCTCGCTGAAGGTCACGCGGTGGCATATGAATCCGGCTGCGGTGAGAGCTTTTTCAAGCACGCCCAGCGCACCGGCATCGGCCGGAGTTACCGAGGGGCAGCGGATGAGATCGCGGGCAATCGAGAGAGCATCGGTCATGCGCCCCGCTTAACATGCATGCCGCCGGGTGGGCTAGCACTGGGCGGGACAAATTCGATCTCGCCGTTTTGGTCCCAGCCTTTTGTCGAAGGGACGAATGCCGCGCCTTCCTCGGTTTCGGCCAGTTGGTCGCGATGGAGGGAGGGAGGGTTCGACGAGGAGCCGCAAGGGGCTCTTTCACCTCGCCCCGCTTGCGGGG
>NZ_JARWCR020000080.1:0-39617 GCF_029846695.2 Bradyrhizobium nivariense
CTCCACCACCAGCATCCCAACCTCGGCTTCCATGACTCGATGGAAGCCACTGTGGACCCTTATCCCGGGGTCCCGATTGGATGCCGATCACCCCGAAAACGGGGTCCTTATTCCATGCCGAAACACAAGATAGAATAGTTACATTCGACCTGACAACTCTTGCGAAGGCTGGAGACGATGCTCACGATCGGGCGTTCGAGGATGTCACTTCGGTCATGGGAATGATCAAACAGCGTTTGAGCGAAGGGCAGTCGCTGACCGACCAGCGTTCGGGCGCCGCCAACTCCTTGGGGTTGATCACAGATCAGGCAGGCAGATAGTGCGGAGTTGGACTCGACCAAGATGTTCAGCCGCTCGGTGATCGAGCAGTCGTCACGTTCTTAATTCGCACGAAATGCAAGCCGGCAAACAATGAGCAACAGGTGGCGTACGCGCGTCATCTCATATCCCCCCCGAGAACTGGACTGTGTCAGTCCAGGGATTGAATGTTCGCCACAAATCGCCGCTATGCAAAATCGGTCCGAACTGATGCTCGAAAGTCACGCCGGCCTACATTCCAAACGGAAGACTGGATCTGTGGTCAGCAGCGCCTTTGACTGCAAGCGTCGTATCCGGCGATGCGCGATGCAGTGTCTTCGAGGGACTTTCGCCGAACACTCTGCGGTATTCGACTGAAAAGCGTCCCAACTCCACAAAACCGAAGCCCGTCGCGATTTCCGTTACGGTTACGAGTTGGCTATCTGCGGATAAAAGAGCACGTCGAGCCTCGGACAATCGCAACATCCTGAGGTGCCGGCACGGTGGGATGCCATGGACCTTGTGAAAAGCTTTGCGAAGCGTTCGCTCGCTGACCGCAAGCGCACGACAAACGGCCGAAATGTGGAGCGGTTCGTCCGGCTCTGAAAGCGCCAGCATTTCCGCCTGCTCCACAAGATCATGGCAGGCCAGGTTTGTCGGCCCGGATAGCGTTTGCGGCAACCTTGCGATCCACCGATGCATTTCCATGGAAAGCCCCCGATCGTGAGCGCGGCAAGTCGGCTCTTCTGAGATAGACAGCACTCTGGAGGTCTGGGCGGTATTGTCCTTCGGGGCAAACCGGGAGTTGCCTGACCTCATGCGGACTGGGTAAGGCGGGAGCGTTGGTATCCGGCTCTATGAGTTGGCGCCCGCAGAGGGCGCAGTCAACAATCCGACGCGCTCCGCAATAGAAACGGCTTGCGCAAATGATTGAACCTGTAACTTCTGCATAACCGCATGCCGATGGGCCTTGACGGTTCGCTCGGACGTACCCAGCAGATGAGCAATTTGCTTGTTCAATTTGCCGCGTACCATCAGTGAATAAACTTCGCTCTCGCGTGGCGTTAGTGTCTCGACCAGGGATTTAAGCGAATTTTGCTGATCCCGGCCTTCGCGTATACGTTCATAGCGAACGAGCGCCCGTTCAATCGCGGGAAGCAATGTGTCCTTGGAGACGGGTTTGGCGAGAAAGTCTTCGGCGCCGGCCTTGATTGCACGTACGCTGGTGGGAAGATCTCCATGCGCGGTCATGAAGATAATCGGCCAGTTTGGCGACAACCTGGCAAGTTCTTCCTGCAACTGCAATCCGCCGAAGGAAGGCATCTGGACATCGAGCAGCAGGCAGCCCGGTTTTGCATTCTTGATGTTTCGCAGGAAGTAAGCTGCGGATTCATAATCCGCGACTTGGTAGCCCGAGATCTTTAGCAAGCGGGCAATTGCCGTTCGAAACGATGGGTCGTCATCTACAACGTGAATCACCGGGGCGCCGGTCATAGGTTTTCGCCTTCGTCAGGGACTGCCGGACAAATCCGAAAAGTCTTCGATGCGGCGGGGCGTCAAACTGCCATTTGCGGCGGCTGACCCTCGGGAAAGTCAGGAAACACGACCATAGCTCGGCCTCGCCTGAGTGGTCAACTCAGCGTTGTGCATTGCGGCAGCGTGCACTTTGTCGCAGGCGGCGTTACGACAACACCGCGTTCCTATAGATAAGCGGTATAGGCACTGACCCAGACCAGAATAGAGGCGAGGAGACCAATCACGCCCGCTTTCTGGGAGAATGCTGTGCAGTTCCGGACATTCCGAGCCGCAGCGAGTCGCGGCTCATCTTATCGGGTTTGGAAATGACCGCCGGAAAAGCCGATGTACCCCCGAGCGCGTTGGTGCGCGCCAGCGTGCCGGAAGTGGCAATCTGGCCCTGGCCGACTCCTTTGGGAATCGCGATGATCTTTGCGCGATAGATGCGTCCGGGATCATTGTCGAACACGATATCGACGTGAGCGCCGGGCTTGATCGTCTGGAAGCCATTCTGCGAAAACATTCCAATAATTGTAATCTCATTCTCAACGATGAACGACATCGCGGATTGCAACTGCTTTGCCCTGTCGCCGACGGTCGGAGCCACCGCGGTCACATAGCCATCCGCGGGTGCTTGAACGGTCGTCTGCGATAGCTCCCAGTTCGCATTCTCTAATTGAGTTTCGATTTGCGCGACGGAGGTGTTTGACCACGGCGAGCCTACCGTCATTGGTTGATGCCAAAGGTCTATTCTGCAGAATGTTCATTGGCCGGACTATGCAAAAACGGCGCGGCCGCGTTCTCTCTTCTTGCCGAGCGCTCCGCGACATTTCCATGTCTGGTCGTTTTTGCATAGCGGATGCTGCTTAGGCTTTCCATAGTTGGCAACGAGCGTGATGCCCGGCGACGATGTCGCGAGACGTCACCCGAATTCCAACAGGAGAGAAACATGATGCACGCGAGACTGACACAGATCGCAGGACTGCTGGCCGCGGCGGTGGTGATAGGGGGCGCGGAGGCAAGCTTCGCCCAAAATGTACCGGCACCGTCTGCCATGAAGACGATCGGCACCCCTTCCGCTCCGGCCAAACCCGAAATCGTGCCGTCGTTGTTCGTGCTCAACTCGCGCGGGGCGACCCTGCAGGGGGACACTCTGATTCTGACGGGCGTAACCCCGAGCTCCATCATCTTTGCCGATCGCCCGGTGCGATCCGCGGGTCACCAACCGACCGCTGACGTTATTGCCGAATGGGGATCGGGCGACGACAGTTTTACCAAGAATCCTCCAAACGCCACGGTCTCGGTGCTGGGCAAGGACGGTGCGGTGAAGGACGCCGTGGTGGTGCTTAAGAACCCGAAGCTCGAAGGCGACAAGCTCACATTCAATGTGCAGACCCTCGAAGGCGACCTCGCCGGTGCGGACGGAGCGGCTGCGCTGTTCATCGACATCATCGGCCGGCCGT
Organism: Bradyrhizobium nivariense; assembly: GCF_029846695.2. Lineage (NCBI taxonomy): Bacteria > Pseudomonadati > Pseudomonadota > Alphaproteobacteria > Hyphomicrobiales > Nitrobacteraceae > Bradyrhizobium > Bradyrhizobium nivariense. The sequence goes on from NZ_JARWCR020000080.1 coordinate 3,276, forward strand.
TTACGCCGATGTCGTTTGCCGGTGTCGCGCGGCGCTCAGCCTTCCGGGGCGCCATGTATGCCGGTGCAGTCGGGGCAGCAGCATATGCTGCGCCCTATGCCTATGCCTACGCTCGGCCCGTCTGCGGCTACTATCCGTATCCGCCCTGCTACTGAGACAAGCAACCGAAGGGCCGGATCATCGAAGGTTTGGCGAACGCGCTTTCGCCATCGGCATCTCAGTCCGGCAATTAAAATGTCTTCTCGACGATAGGCCCGCAACGACGTGGAGAGAAAAATGTATCGATCCCTAATTCTTGCAGCGACACTTTGTATAACCGCCCTTCCTGCCGCGCGTGCCCAAGTGGACCTCAGCACGTACGCCGACGCCAATGGCTTCATCAACGTTCAAAAGCTGACTTGCGCTCAGCTGGCGGGGACGTGGCAAGGCGACGCCGACATGCTGACCACCTGGTACAGCGGCTGGTACAATGGGCTTGCTCGGAAACACTATCTCGACTTCAAAAAGGGAAAAGAAGCGGAACACGAAGTGATCGTTTATTGCAAAGCCAATCCCGATCAACTGATCATTGAGGCGATCGCGGTCGTGTTCAAGGACATGCGAGCGAAGCTGGGAATAGAAATGAAGCCCTAGCGGTTCGCAGCAGCCATAACCGCGAGCGTAAAGGACTTGCTTTTCTTGCCAGGGGATACTGCAAACAGACAGTGATTGCTTCGTCATGCGCACTATAGCCGTCGTTGACGACAACCGCAGCATGCTGCAAGGCCTAACCCGCCTTTTATCGGCCCATGGCTTCTGTGTCCGGACATTTGCATCGGCGGAGTCGTTCTTGGAGGCCTATCCGGAGTGCGAAGCGGATTGTTTGCTGCTGGATGTTCACCTTGGCGGAATCTCAGGCATAGACCTGCAACGGCAATTGATCTCGTCGGGTAGGGAATTGCCGGTCATTATGATGACCGCCATCGATAATGAGGTCACCAGGCAGGAGGCGTTCGATGCCGGATGCGTGGCGTATCTGACGAAGCCATTTCTATCAAAACTGCTTCTCGATGCCCTCGGCAGGATTTTCCCGGAGGAAGCGCCCGAATTCCTTAAGGATTGCAGGTGATCGTGGTGAAGATTGATGTTCACAATGACTTCCCTAGGGGCTGGCCAAAGTCGTAGGATCGAGGTTGGGGGCATATCGTGACATCCGCTGGTGGTGTCGCGCGAAGAATGGCCGCCTTATTCGCATGATAATTCGCATAATTTTTAGTTGGATCGTCCTGCTCCTGGGGATGACGGTTGCGGCGTCTTCCCAGCCGAAGCGCGTGCTGGTTGTCCATTCCGTTGGTCGGGATTTTTCGCCTTGGGATGATTATGCAAGAAAGATCCGCGAGGAGTTGAGGCTGCAGTCGGAGGATCCCATCGATATCTTCGAGGCCTCCCTGTCGGCGGCCCGCTTTCCCGACGGGAACGAGGATGCCTTTGTCGACTATTTGAATGCAGTGTTTTCCGAGCGCAAACTCGACCTCATCATGACCATCGGCGGCCCCGCGGCGCGATTCTTTCAGCAGAACCGTCAGCGGGTTTTTCCGGCGATCCCAACCTTGTACGCGGCTCTCGCCCAGCAGATGTCTTCGAACGCACCGGCGAGCGATGCTATGGTTCCGGTCTCTGTCGATGTATCAAGCACTCTCGACCAGATCCTGAAGTTGGTCCCGGAGACGACCAAGATCTTCATCGTGATGGGAAATTCTCCCATCGAGAAGCTATGGTTGGAGGAGATGCGCAAGCTGTTCCAGCCGCTGACCAGTCGCCTCGAAATCACTTACTCCAACGGACTGTCTCTGGAAGAAATTCTCATGCAGGTGGCTAACCTGCCTCCCCGGAGTTTCATCGTCTACGGGCAGATGTTGGTGGACGCCGACGGCGTCGTGCACGAAGGCAAACGAGCCATAGACCGCATTCACGCAGTTGCCAACGCGCCTATCTTTTCGGAACAGGACGCCTTCTTCGGTCATGGGATCGTGGGCGGCCGGATGACGAACATATCCGACGTCGCTCGCCAATCCGCCGCTGTTGCCGTGCGCATTCTGAAGGGAGAGTCGCCGGGCAGTATCAAGACGCCGCCGATCCCAGCGGCGTGGCCCAGATACGACTGGAGAGAGCTGCAGCGCTGGAACATAAGCGAAAGCCAATTGCCTCCAGGCAGCGAAGTGTTTTTTCGAGTGCCCAGCCTTTGGGAGCAGTATCGCCCGCAAATGACGGCTATCTTGGCGGCCATCCTGCTGCAGGCGGGTATCATTGCATTGCTGCTCGTCGAGCGACGGCGACGCCTTGTCGCCCAGGCGGAGGCGACTAGTCGCCGGCAAGAGGTCGTCCGTCTGAACAGGATCACGACCGCAAGCGTTCTCTCGTCCTCCATTGCTCATGAGCTCTATCAGCCGCTTGGTGCGATCTTGAGCAACACCGAGGCCGCGCAGATGTTGCTCAGGGCTCATCCATTAGATGTAGCTCAGCTTGGAGAAATCCTTTCCGATATCGTCCGTGATGAACAACGTGCGAGCGACATCATCAACGGATTGCGGAATTTGCTTAACAACAGAACGGAAGCTGATCTGCAGGCGCTCGACTTGAACGACGCCGTGCGCGACGTCGTCAGGATCGTGTCTCCTGAAGTCACAAGGCGGGGAGCGATCTTACGTACTATTCTTGCCACAGAGCCATTATGGGTGCGCTGCGATCCGATTCATCTGCAGCAGGTCATCATCAACCTCGTGATGAATGGCGTTGACGCGATGGAAGAGGTCGCCAACCCGCATGACCTGACGATACGAACCAATCTGGCAGGTACTGACAACATCGAGGCCCGAATATCCGATTCGGGCCCGGGTATCTCCGAGGATCAGCTAGCCAAAATCTTCGATGCATTTGTTACGACGAAACCGCAAGGGACCGGGCTGGGGCTCCCAATCGCGCGAACGATAATCGAAAGCTACGGTGGCGAACTCTGGGCTAAGAACCGCACCCGCGGAGCCGTGTTTTCCTTTAGGCTGCCGCTGGCCAAGGTGGGTGTGGGCTAAGGCAACGGACGTTCCGCTCCCGATGCCGTGCGTGAGGCTCTGAGCAACGTTGTTCAATTTCAAGCCCTCATTCGCAATGGCACAGCCCGACGTGTGGAACATCAGTCGAAGCACCTGTGTTCTCGCGGCCGGGCGAGGACGCTAAATTAGTCACACTCATACTGTTCGGAGAGAAACTGGTTAATCGCGTCGAACGCCTGCAACCGGTTCTTCTCCAGCAGAACCATGTGCGTGCCTTCGCCGATCTCTCGACCCATCGCCGATATCGCGCGTGTTTCAGCGAGAGGAAGAAATCCTGCGCCGAGTTGATGGGTACGTCCGGGTCCCATTCGGCGTGGACCAGGAGCACGGGCACGCGAATGTCGCTGGCGTCGTAAAGGGCCTTGCCAGCGGCCCGGTATTCGCGGATGTCGAGGATCGGGCCGTTCACCGCACGCATGAGCGGAGGAGTTCCCGCGCTGGCTTTCGGGCCCGTCGCGAGCGAGATCTCCACCCAGAGTTCGAACCCGCCTTCCAGGATGAGGCTTGGTCGCGCTGCTTCCGGCGCTGCCGAAACCCAGCGCTCCCTGAAGTCCAGAACAGGGACCTTGCGATAGGCTGTCATTCGGCTTGCAATATTGACCCCCTAAGCCGGGGGGATCGGCGTCCAAAATTGACCCCCTACAGATAGGCCTGTTGCGCTGCCCGCTTTGTAACGAAGCAGGTGGTTGGGGATCTGATCGTGGAGACGATTGCCCGGATCCGGCGCGAGCACTTCTCAAGGGCAAGACGATCAAGGAGATCGCCCGAGACCAAGCCCCAGTGTGCCACCGAGAATGATCTGCCAGATTGCGGAGTTGATGATCATCAGCGACGGCATTCATATTGCCGGTGCCGCGCAGGATGCCGGCCATGATGCTCGGTAGCCAGGTCAGGATCGCTCCGCCGAAGTAAACCTGACTATAAGCGACCGCCTGCGCCAGCACATCGCCGCGGCCGCCCAGCAATTCCAGCAGTTGCCGGCCACCGCCAAAGAAGACGGCGATCAAAAGTGCGTGGGTCGCGAGCCTTGCGGCACGGTCGCCGTCGCCAGCGCCGAGCGCGCGGGCAATGGCCGACGAGACACTGCCACCTATCGCCGCGCCGGACATGCTCATGGTCAGCATCACGCAGGGAAATACCAGCGCCATCGCCGCCAGTGCTTCAACCCCAAGTCGCCCCATATAGGTGGTTTCGGCGATCGCGACCAAGGCGCCGGCCGAAAACGCGAGCGCGTTCGGCCAGACGAGAGCAGCGTGCGCAGGATCGGTCCGTCGAGCAGCGTATTCGCGGCTGGGCGAGGGGGCGGCGACAACGGACCTGCCTCTTGGTTGTCCCGGAAGCGTCGCAAGCGACCGGGTTGGCCGCTTCAGTCCCCGGATAAAGGCCTGTGCGGACAGACCATCGTCAAATTGAGCAGCGTCGGCGCCTTGTCCTCGCCCTTCTTGTACTCCCACTCCAGCCGGATCTCATGCCGGCCGGCATAAGCATCGCTGGGCTGGTGCGTGATGATGTTCGTCTTCATCGGGATCGGGGGCTCCGAGTTGAAGCACTTCCGGACACAGGCATCGAGCAGATCACATCGCGTCAGCGGGATCACACCCGGCTCATCTTTGGACAGGGGGACCGTGTTCGGCTGGGTGCTGAGGTCGACGCGGGCCCGGCCCTTCTCTTTATGCCAGTACTTGGCGCTTCCCTGCGGCCAGTTCGATGCCGGGTTCAAAATCAGGTGGTACTGGCCGTATTCCAACGTCGGCAGGTCGATGTCGTCGGATGCCTTGAGCTTCGCGACGCTCTTTTTCATATTCGCCAAAGGATAGTAATTGCTGTTCATCAAGTCTCGAAATGCCTTGCCGCTGTATGTCCTGCCACCCATCGCCTTGTCCTTCGATATGATCTAAACCAATCGGGGAAACGTGCAGCCCAGCAAAGCCCGTGGGCCAGAGAGAAAGCCTCGACGCCCCCTAGAACGCGCGGCCCCATTTTCGCGCATGCAAAAGCTATCACTCGCAAATGTGCTTCGTCCAGAGAGCCACCGTTTGGTGATGCAGGTATGCTTCTGTGCAAGTTCGATTGCCATGCATTTCCCGATAGGTAATCTTGCGTCAAGCTCATCGCGTGCGCCGGTCGGCCGAGAACGGCGCCGTGACCTCTGAAGGCCCAGGAATGCATTGCGTCGCGTGTCAGTCGACGATCGATCCAGGCGATAGCTGGTGCCCCAAATGCGGGGCGGCCGCGCGACGCGCCGATCCCGAAAGCGAGCGCCGCTTCGTCACGATTCTCCGCGCCGACGTGATCGATTCGACCGGGCTTGTTGCCGAGTTGGAGCCGGAGGAGGCCGTCTCGCGCCTGGAGCCGGCCTTGGCAGCCATGAGGGCCGCGGTACGTCAGTTCGGAGGCATCGTCAGCAAGGAGCTGGGCGATGGACTCGCAGCGGTGTTCGGCGCTCCGATCGCGGACGACAACCATGCGCCGCTGGCCTGCCACGCGGCGATCGAGCTGGTCCGGCGGGTCGGAAGCCTCGGCGATCCCGGGCTGCAGGTGCGGGTCGGCCTCCATTCGGGACACGTGGTCGCCTACATGGTCGCCAGCGAGTTTTCCAAGGTCTACGAGATCGGCGGTGCCGCCCAGCATCTCGCCGCGCGGTTGGAGACGGCCGCCGAGGCGAATCAGATCTACGTGTCGGAAGCCTGCCAAGAGCTTGCGGATGGCCACGTCCGGTTTGAATTTCTGGGGGGCAAAGCGCTGCGCGGCTTCAGCCAGCCGCTGCCGGTCTATCGGATCGTTGGCGCCAGCGATCTGTCGAGCTGGCGCGTACGGCGGGCGCGCAGCATTTCGCGATTTGTTGACCGCACCACGGAGCGGGCCCTGCTGGGCCGCGCCGCTCAAGGTGTCGATGCCGGCCGGCAGACCGTCCTGCTGCTGGGCGACGCCGGTATCGGAAAGTCGCGTCTCGCGCATGAGTTTGCCCAGGAGCTCAAGGCGGATGGCTGGCGCCTGATCGACGCCGAGTGCAGTCCGAACCTCCAGGGCGCGCCGTTCAGTACGCTCAAGCGCCTGCTGCTCTCGATCCTGGAGGCCGCCGCGAAGGATTCGGACGGCCCGGCAGACCCGCGAACGGATCGGCCGCTGATCCAGCAATGCGCCCTCGATGCCGTGCTGGATTTGCCGATATCGGAGCCGCAGTGGAACGAGTTGGAGCCCCACGCGCGGGGGCGCGCGATTTGCGATGCGAGCTGCGCCATCGTCGAGAGTACGGCACGTCGTCGCCGCACCGTGCTTCTGGTCGAGGATCTGCATTGGATCGACCGGGCTAGCGATACGGTCATCGCTGCGATTGCTTCGCTGCAAGTGCCCGATCTTCTTGTGCTCCTCACCTCCAGACCTAGCGGCACGCCGGTATGGATCGCGCGCTGCCGCGCCGAGGTCGTTGCAATGCGGCCCCTCGACGACGATTCGGGGCTGGCCATGCTGGCTGACATGCTCGGCCCCTCCGCGGCGAACGCCGATCTGAAAAGCCGCATCATTTCCCATACGGCCAATGTCCCCCTGTTCATCGAGGAGGTCTGTCGCGGACTGAGGGACAGCGGAACGCTTCGCGGCCAGTGGGGCGATCTCGCGCTGGTGCGTCCCATCGAAGAGCTCGGGATCCCCACCAGCATTCAGGGCGTGATCGCGGCGCGCCTCGACCGTGTGTCGCGGCAGCAGCGTTCCGTCTTGCAGATCGCGGCGGCGCTTGGGCCCCGATCAAACGTGGCCACGCTGCGGAAGATCGCGGATCTGGCCGAGGATGTCCTCCAGGATTGCCTTGCGGCGCTCGATCGCGCCGAACTGCTGGTCAAGGTCGACAGTGAGTTGGATGACGCGCTTGAGTTTCGGCACGAGATGGTTCGCCAGGTGACGTATGACTCGATGGTCGAAAAGGTGCGCGAAGGCATTCATGCGCGCATCCTTGAGACACTCGATAGCGACGGAGCACACGCCGATGAGCCGGATACGCTGTGCTATCACGCGGCACGGGCCAAGGATTGGCACAAGGCGTTCGGTCACGGCAGAAACGCGGGACGAAAATGTTTGAGCCGCTCGGCCTTTGCGGATGCAGCCAACTATTTCGAGATCGCAATGGGCTCGCTCGACAAAATGCCGATGGCGCCCTTGCGGGAGACCGACGCCATAGATCTTCGCATGGAAGCACGCGCGGCGTTCATCGCGTCCGGTCAGGTTGCCGAGTGGCTGGACCTTGGAAAAGAGGCCGAACGGCGGGCTGACGCGATCGATGACATCGGACGCAAGGTCGCTGCCATGACGGTCAGAGCCGGCGCACAGAACTTCTATGGCGCGCCGGTCGAGGCGGTCGCGGTCAGTGAAGAAGTCGTCCGCCTCGCGGAGGGCTGGCGCAATTTGGGGTGGCTCAACCTCGCAAGATATGGTCTCGGGCAAGCCTATTTCCTCGCCGGCCGCTACCGCGAAGCTGTGCAGATCTTGGCGCTGGCTCATGCCCAGCTGGCGGGGCCGGACGCCAGTGCCCCGATCGGGACGACTCCAAGATATCTGCTGCTGCTCTGCTGCATGATGAAGAGCTTCACCCACGCCGTCATGGGCGAATTGGATGTCGCGGAGCAGCTCCAGCAGGAGGCCGCCGCGATCGCGGCAGAGACCAATCGCCCCTACGACCGCGTCGCCGCCACCTATAGCGGCGGCTGGCTGAAGCTCGGCCGCAACGAGCCGGCGGCGGCCGCGGCCATTCTCGAAGAGGGCTTTGTGCTGGCGCAGAAGCACGGCATCCGGCTGTTCGTGCCGGTGCTCGGCTGCCACCTCGGCATGGCCTATCTGGAGCAGGGCCTGTTCGACCGGGCGCGCGGCATGCTGACCGAGGCGCGTGAGGAGGCGAAGGCGGTCGGCTACACCTCGGCGGTGCTGCGCAGCTCGATCTACCTGGCGCTCGCCACCTACCGCCTCGGCGATGCCCAGGCGGCGCAGAACATCCTGCGCGAGGCGCGCAACACGGCGCGGCAGCAGGGGTTTTCCGGCCTGGAGGCCGAGGCCCTGTTCGGTGAAGCCGTGGTGACGCCGCCGTCGGACGCGAAGGCCAGGGCGGCCATCCTTGCGGCCCTGCGCGCGACCATCGCGATCGCCGCCGAGAGCGGCGCGCTGCCGCTGCAGCACAAGGCCGAGGCGATGCTCAGCGAGATGCTGACCCGGGACGACGAGCTGACCTGACTTTGCTCCCGGCCGGGCCGCCACCGCGCCGAGATCTGCCCGACGCGTCAAATAAATCCAGCAGGCGGCGCAAGGGCTTAGCTACTGTGCATGGGGTTGTTTTCGCCCTTTTTTGAAGGGCCCCCCAAGGGCCCCTATTGTGCAACGCAGAGCACGGCACGCTTGTGCGGCCCGCCTGATCAAAGCCCCTTGCGCGCGCAGCAAGGTCGGCTACCGTCGGCCCTGGCCACAGGGCCAGGTGACTTTCGATTTAAGCTTTTTAGCATCCTATTTTTCGGCGCCGCGACGGCGCGACGCCCACCGAACGAGGCGGGGTCATGATCACACGAGACCAGTCAGCGCTGCTTGCTCCGGTCGAGCGCGATTTGCGGCTCGATCTCTTCCGCGGCATCGGTCTGTGGATGATCTTCCTCGACCACATCCCGCACGACGTCGTGGCCTGGCTGACCTTGCGCAATTACGGCTTCAGCGACGCCGCCGAATTCTTCGTCTTCATCTCCGGCTATCTGGTCGGCTGGATCTACGGGCCGATCGTCGCCGGCGGCTGGTTTCTCGCCGCGCTGAAGCGGCTGTGGCGGCGCGCGGCCGAGATGTATGTCGCCCACATCATGCTGTTCCTGCTGTTCACGGCGCAAATCGCCCGCACCGCGCGCCGCTTCGACAATCCGATGTACGAGCACGAGTTCAACGTGTTCAACTTCCTGTCGCATCCGGACGAGCTGATCGGCCAGGCGATCCTCCTGAAATACAAGCCGGTCAATCTCGACGTGCTGCCGCTCTACATTACCCTGGTGTTCGCCTCGCCCTTCATCGTGTGGTGCCTGGTGCGCCGGCCGAACCTGACGCTCGCGGCGTCCGTGGTGCTCTATGTGCTGTCGCGCTGGTTCGACTGGAACGTCGCCTCCTATCCGGCCGGCACGACCTGGTACTTCAACCCGTTCTGCTGGCAGCTCATGTTCGTGTTCGCGGCCTGGTGCGGCATCGGCCAGATCGACAAGGTCGCGACATGGGTGTGGTCGAAAGCGGCGATGGGGCTGGCCGCGGCCTGGCTCGCCTTCGCGCTGCTGATCGTGATGACCTGGCACGTCCCTGCGCTCGAAGCCCTGATCCCGAAATGGATGATCAAGGCGATCTACCCGATCGACAAGACCGACCTCGACATGCTGCGCTTCACGCATTTCCTGGCGCTGGCGATCTGGGTGACCCATTTCGTTTCGCGCAAATGGCGGGTGCTGCATGGGGCATGGCTGCGGCCCGTGATCCTCTGCGGCCAGCATTCGCTGCCGGTCTTCTGCCTGGGCGTGTTCCTGTCGTTCTCGGCGCACTGGATCCTGACGCAATACACCAAGGGCGTCTGGGAGCAACTCGCGGTCTCCGCCGTCGGCATCGTCATCATGATCGCCGCCGCCTGGCTGCTCGACCGGGCCAAACGCGTGCCGGACCTGTTCGTGAGGGTGACGGAGGTCGAGGAGGCCGATACCACCCTGGAAAGCGCGCCGATCGCCGCTGTCGCGCCCGCGGGTCATTGAGCATCGCGGGCCTGCATTTTCGTGGAGAGGTCCAACGGAGAGGTTCATGTCCAGAGTTGTGTTGACGATCGCAGGCGCCCTCCTGCTCCTGGTCTGCGGTGCATCGGCGCAAGCGCCGTCGCCGGAGGCGATGAGCGCGGCGCGCAAGCTCGTGGTCACCTTGAAGGTCGCGGATCAGTATCGGACGCTGTTGCCGCAGCTCCTGCTCAAGCTGAGGCCCGTGGTCGCGCAGGACAGGCCGGAGATCGAGCGCGACTATGATGCGATGACGGCGCCTGGCTCCGAGATCTACACCCCGGCCCTCACGTCGATGATCGACCAAGTCGCCGCCCTTTATGCCCAAAGCTTCGGCATCGATGAGCTGCGCCAGATCGAGGCCTTCTATGCCCAGCCGGCCGGGAAGAAGTTTCTGGAGAAGTCGGATGCGCTGGCGCAGGCAAGCGCGCAGATCGGCCAGGACGTCAGCCAGAAGACCGCCGACGAGTTGAAGCAGCGCCTCATCGAGGCGCTACGCCAAAAGGGGCACAAATTGTAGATGGGTTCGAGCGCGCCAGCATCGCGCGCGCCGCCTCACTTCACCAGCGGACAGCCGCCGTCCTTCAGCGGCCGGAACGCCTGGTCGGCCGGCACCTCCGCGAGCAGCTTGTAATAGTCCCACGGGCCCTTCGACTCCTCCGGCTTCTTCACCTGGAACAGGTACATGCTGTGCACCATGCGGCCGTCTTCGCGCAAGCTGCCGTTGTCGGTGAAGGCATCGTTCACCGGCAGCTCGCGCATCTTGGCCATCACCGTCTTGGTGTCCTTCGTGCCGGCGGCCTGCACGGCCTTCAGGTAGTGCAGCGTCGCGCTGTAGGTCGCGGCCTGGTTCATCGTCGGCATGCGTTTGACGCGCTCCATGAAGCGCTTGCCGAACGCGCGGGTCTTGTCGTTGAGGTCCCAATAGTAGGCCTCGGTGATGATCAGCCCCTGCGCGAGCTTGAGGCCCAGGCTGTGCACGTCGGAGATGAACATCACGATCGCCGCCAGGTTCTGGCCGCCGGCGACGATGCCGAACTCACCGGCCTGCTTGATTGCGTTGATGGTGTCGCCGCCGCCGTTCGCCAGCCCGATGATCTTGGCCTTGGAGGCCTGGGCCTGAAGCAGGAATGAGGAGAAATCCGCGGTGTTGAGCGGGTGCTTGACGCTGCCGAGCACCTTGCCGCCCGCCGCTCTCACGACGTCGGAGGTGTCGCGCTCAACCGAATGGCCGAACACGTAGTCCGCGGTGAGGAAGAACCAGCTGTCGCCGCCGTTCTTGACGATGGCGCTGCCGACCGTGTGCGCGTTGGCGTAGGTGTCGTAGGTCCAGTGCGCGGTGTAGGGCGAGCAGGACTTTCCGGTAATGTCGGAGCTCGCCGCGTCCGTCACGATCATGATCTTCTCGTACTGCTTCGACAGCTCCATCACCGCGAGCGCGGTGGCCGATGTCGGCAGGTCGATGATCATGTCGACGCCTTCGGTCTCCCACCACTTTCGCGCGATGGTAGAGGCGACATCGGGCTTGTTCAGCACATCGGCGCTGACCATGTCGATCGGCTTGCCGAACATCTGCCCGCCGAAATCCTCGATCGCCATTTTGGTCGCCTCGACATTCCCCTGGCCACCGATGTCGGAATAGACCGAGGAGAAGTCGGAAAGCACGCCGATCTTGAGCGGCGTCTGCTGGGCGGACGATGGATCGATGAAAGACGCAGACAGCAGCCCGGCCGCAAAAGCGGCGCGCGCGATCCGATGCATGACATTTCCCCCGATATTTATTGTTGGTGCACCAAGTCAAACTTGCTCCGGCGAAGCGGCAATTCTTGCGTCATGACGCCACCGCGCAGGCAATTTGACGCGGCCGGCAGCGCCGACTACGCTTCGCGCAAATTGCAAATCCTGGGGAGTGGAAATGTCGAGCGATACTGCAGCCATCATTGCGAAAGCGCGCGAGCATTCGATCGGCGATCTTCTGCGCCGTTCGGCAGGACGCGATCCGGGCAAGCTCGCGGTGAGCTGCGGCAATGTGAGCTGGACGTTTGCCGAGATGGACGCGATCTGCAATCGGCTCGGCCGCGGCCTGCTCGGCTTCGGCGTCAAGAAGGGCGACCGCCTCGCCGTGCTCTCGCGCAATTCGCATGCCTTTGCGGCGCTCCGGTTCGCGGTGGCCCGGATCGGCGCGGTGCTGGTGCCGATCAACTTCATGCTCAATCCGGACGAGATCAATTTCATCCTGAAGAGCTCCGGCGCAAAGCTGCTCGCGGCCGGTCCTGATTTCGTCGAGCCGGCGCGCGCCGCAAGCGCCAGGGATTGCGCGGTCGAGAAGATGATCTGGCTGCCAGGCGAGGATCCCGCCATGGCGCCCGCGGGCCTCACCACTTTCGACGATCTCCTCAGCCCCGACGGCTCGTTCCTGGAGGCGTCCGTCGACAGTCGCGATCTTGCGCAGATCGTCTACACCAGCGGCACGGAGTCGCTGCCCAAGGGCGCGATGCTGACCCATGAAGCCGTGATGTGGCAATATGTCAGCTGCATCATCGACGGCGGCATGAGCGTGGAGGACAAATTCCTGCACGCGCTGCCGCTCTATCATTGCGCGCAGCTCGACGTGTTCCTGGGTCCGCAAGTCTATCTCGGCGCCTCTGGCGTGATCACGGGCAAGCCGACCGCCGACAACATTCTGTCCTTGATCCAGACGCACAAGATCACGTCCTTCTTCGCGCCGCCGACGGTCTGGATCGCGATGCTGCGCTCGCCCAATTTCGACAGGACCGACCTGTCGACGCTTCAGAAGGGCTATTACGGTGCCTCGATCATGCCGGTGGAGGTGTTGCTCGAGCTCCAGCGCCGCCTGCCCAACGTCAAATTCTGGAATTTCTACGGCCAGACCGAGATCGCGCCGCTCGCGACCGTGCTGGGTCCTGCGGACCAGCTGCGCAAGGCCGGCTCGGCGGGCAAGCCCGTGCTCAATGTCGAGACCCGCGTGGTCAATGTTTCGATGGAGGATGTCAGGGTCGGTGAGGTCGGCGAGATCGTGCACCGCTCGCCGCATCTGCTCTCCGGCTATTACAACGACCCCGTCAAGACCGTGGCAGCGTTCACCGGCGGATGGTTTCACTCCGGCGATCTTGCCATCGTCGATGAAGAGGGCCACATCACCGTGGTCGATCGCGTCAAGGACATGATCAAGACCGGCGGCGAGAACGTCGCGAGCCGCGAGGTCGAGGAGATGGTCTACCGCATCCCCGCGGTGTCCGAAGTCGCCGTCGTCGGCCTGCCCGATCCGCGCTGGATCGAGGCGGTGACTGCGATCGTCGTGGTCAAGAGCGGCGAGAAGCTCGACGAGGATACCGTCATCAAGCATTGCGCCGGCCAGATGGCGCATTTCAAGGTGCCCAAGCGCGTCATCTTCGTCGATGCCCTGCCCAAGAACCCGAGCGGCAAGCTGCTCAAGCGCGAGCTGCGCCAGCGTTTTGTCGGCGGCGAGACGCTCGACAAGGCGATCCAGAAGAATTTTGGCACGTGATGTTCGTCGCCTCTTCCCGCGGGAACAGGGAGGGGAGAAGGTCGCGACTCAATACTTCTTCACGGCCGCGCCGAACGCCAGCCACAGCGCCATCGACGCGAGCCCGAAGCCGCCGAGCAGCAGGAAGGTCGGGCCGTAGCCGATCCATTGCGCGATCCAGCCGCCAAGCGCGGGACTGAGGCTCGCGCCGACGCCCTGCACGGTGATTACGGCACCCTGGCCGAGATTGATGCGGCCGGTGCCGTTGAGCGAGCGGGCGACCATGCCGGGCACGGCAACCGTCTGGAGCCCGGTGCCGATGCCGTCGAGCACCTGCATCGGCACCACGCCCCACCATCCCGTGACGAAGAAGGCGAGCACGCCGCGGATGGGCAAGAACATGAAGGAGACGAGGATCACCGGCCAGTAGTTGCGCTTGCTCGCCGCCTTCATTGCGATCAGCGACGTGATGATCATGACGCCCTGCGCGATCACCACGGTGGTCGCGACGAAGCTCGGGCCATTGGCCTGCCCCCCGGCCACCGCCGCAAGTCCGTAGAGCGGAACGATGGCGGCATTGCCGAGGTGAAACAGGGCGAGGGTCAGCGCCAGCACGAGCAGCGGTTTATGCTTGAGCAGCATCGTGAGCGCGTCCGGCTGGCTGTCGGGGTCATCCTCCTTGCTGCCGCGCGAGGCGCGATCGTCGATCGCCTTGGCCGGGATCATCATCACGCATGCGATCGCGATGGCGCCGAACACGGCCGCCAGCACGAACACGGAGACATAGCCGAACTTGTAGCCGAGATAGCCCGACAGCGCCGCGCCGACCATGTTGCCGGCGTGGTTGAACGCCTGGTTGCGGCCGTTGAGCGCGTTGAAGCCCTTCTGCTTGGCGATGCCGAGCGTGATTCCCGTTACCGCCGGCACGATCGCGGCGCTCGCCAGCGATTGTGCCACTTGCGAAAACGTCACCGCCCAGAAATTCTGCGAGATCAGGATGATCGCGGACGCGAGCACCACGCAGATGCCGGGAATGACGACCCACAGGCGCTTGTTGCGGCTGGCGTCGATGAAGCCGCCGATCGGCGTCGTGATCAGCATGCCCGCGACATTGCCGATCGTCATCGCGGTGCCGATCAGGCCGCTCGCCCAGCCGCGTTCCTGAAGGAAGACGCCGACGAACGGGCCGATACCCGACTGCATGTCGGCCATGAAGAAGTTGAGTGCGAACAGGGGCCAGAGGCGGGACGGGGAGGGGCGCGATGTCATTGAAACGCTGAACGCATGCTGCCGATCGAATTGGGTCTCGCATCAGGCGGAGACTGAGGGTCCGCGGTGTCGGGACGGACCTGAACCTAACCTGCGCTCATCGCGTTGGTTCCGATGGCACTTGCGATCGTAGGATCGCGACGTCATCTCATGCCTGCGACGGTCTCATTCTGGATTACGGCCATGCCTCTCTGGACCTGCGAAACCTGCGGCGCGCAATTCCCGGACAGCGGAAATCCGCCCGCGTCTTGTCCGATCTGCGAGGACGAACGGCAGTTCGTCGGCTGGAAGGGGCAGACTTTCCTCACGCGCGAGGCGCTCTCGGAACGTCACCGCATGGTTTGGCGCGACGATCTCGGCCTGACCGGCCTCGCGCTCGAGCCGAGCTTTGCCATCGGTCAGCGGGCGCTGCTGGTGCCGCTCGCGGACGGCTGCCTGATGTGGGACTGCGTACCGCTGGCGACGCCGGAGGCGATCGCGCATGTGCGGTCACTCGGCGGGCTGAAGGCGATCGCGATCTCGCATCCGCATTACTACGGCGCGCTCGCCGACTGGAGCGAGGCGTTCGGCGGGGTGCCGGTCTATTTGCACGCCGATGATCGCCAATGGGTGACGCGTCCGCATTCATCGATCGTGCACTGGACCGGCGAAAGCCATCGCATCTCCGATGATTTGCTGCTCCTGCGCACCGGCGGTCATTTCGCCGGCGCCACCATGCTGCACCATGCGCGCGGTGCGGACGGCAGGGGTGCGCTGCTCACCGGCGATATTGCGCAGGTGACGATGGATCGCCGCTTCGTCAGCTTCATGTACTCCTATCCGAACTACACGCCGCTCAATGCCGCCGCGGTGCGACGGATTGCGGCTGCGGTCGAGCCGCTGGGCTTCGACCGCATCTACGGCGCCTGGTGGGGCCGCAACATCGCCGTAGGCGCCAAGGCCGCATTCGCGGCATCTGTTGCGCGCTATTTGGCGGCTATTGCGTGAGCTGATTGACGTTTGGCTTGCCTTCGTCAAATAATTGTACTATTTGTACAGTTATATGGCGTGACGCAACGGTGCGTCTGCTGGTTCGGCATGATTGATGCATCGTCGTTTCAGCGGTGCGATTTGCGAGCCGCGTGAGTGAGAGTTGGGCACATGGCGGCGCAGCGCGATTACGGGAGTTTCGAGGCGGGCGACGTCACGCTGCAGTCGGGCGCCGTCTTCCCCGCACTGAAGCTCGCCTACCAGACCTACGGCACGCTGAGCCCGGCCAAGGACAATGTCATCCTCTATCCGACTTCGTTCAGCGCGCAGCATTACGACACGGAATGGTTGATCGGCCCCGACGGCGTGCTCGACCCCACGCGCTACTTCATCGTCATCCCGAACCTGTTCGGCAACGGACTCTCATCCTCGCCGTCGAATACCGCCGCGCCGTTCCCGATCGTGACCTATCACGATGCCGTCGCCGTCCAGCACCGGCTGCTCACCGAGCGGTTTGGCATCTCGAAGCTTGCCCTCGTCTATGGCTGGTCGATGGGAGGCATGCAGGCCTATCACTGGGCCGCCTGCTACCCCGATATGGTCGAGCGCGCCGCAGTGGTGTGCGGCAGCGCGCGCTGCGCGCCCTATAATTACGTCTTCCTGGAAAGCGTGAAGGCCGCGCTGACCGGCGATCCCGCCTTTCGCGACGGCCGCTTCGTCGAGAAGCCTGTCGCAGGTTATCGCGCCATGGGGCGCGTCTACGCGGGTTGGGCGATGTCGCACGGATTTTATCGCGACGAGATCTGGCGCGAAGCGGGCTTCACCTCGCTCGAGGACTATCTCGTCCGTGCGTGGGACGCGGCTTTTGCCCGGCGCGACGCCAACGATCTCCTGGCCCAGATCGGCATCTGGCAGAACGGCGACGTCAGCCGCTGTGCCGCATTCGGCGGCGATTTCGATCGCGCGCTTGCGGCGATCAAGGCGCACATGCTGCTGATGCCGGGCGCGACCGACCGTTACTTCGACGTCCGCGACAACGAGGATGAGCTCGGCCGGCTGGTCAACGCGAAGTCTGCCGCGCTGCATCCGATCTCGTCGGTGCACGGCCATCGCGCCGGCAATCCCGTCAACAATCCGCGCGATCAGGCCTTCCTCAAGGCCGAGATCGCAGAACTCCTCGTCAAGTAGGGCAGGTATCCGATCATGAGCGACGCAACGATTTCAGAGTCCAGCCATCGCTTGAAGCCGCTGACGCCGGCGATGCTGCGTGAATTGTCGGTGCGCTCCAATCTCAGGGGTGCCGCGCAAAGCCTCAGCCATTACAGCCTGGTCGTACTGGTCGGCGCGCTGATCTGGTGGGTCTCTTCGACCTGGGGCGTCTTTTGGGCGCTGCCGCTGATGGCGGTGCAGGGCTATCTCGTCGCCTTCCTGTTCATGGCGGTGCACGAGACCGCGCACAAGACCGCGTTCAGGAGCCGCGGCCTCAATCTCGCCGTCGGCTATCTCTCGGGCTTCATCATCGGGTTGCCATACGAATATTACTGCCTGTATCACTGGGACCATCACCGCTACACCCAGGACCCCGAGAAGGACCCGGAGCTCGTCGTCGGCGTGAAGCCGAAATCCGACACGCAGCTCGCGATCGCCTATAGCGGCGTGCTTCAGGTCGCTGGTCGTCTCTGGCTGATGCTCGGCCATGCCGTCACCGGCAAGGTCATCGTGCCCTGGATCCCGGAAAACAAGCGTGCAGTCATCGTGACCGAGGCGCGCGTCTATGCCGGAGTCTACGTCGCGCTACTTGGGCTTTCGCTGTGGTTCTCTTCCGCGCTGCTGCTCTGGGTCTGGATCGTCCCGCTGATCATCGGGCAATTCTTCCTGCGGCCCTATCTCTATGCCGAGCACACCGGCTGCGAGCGGACCCGCAGCCCCTTCGAGAATACCCGCACCACCTATACCGGCGCGATCGTCAAATGGTTTGCGTGGAACATGCCCTACCACGTCGAGCATCACGCTTATCCTTCGATCCCGTTTCACGCGCTGCCAAAACTCAACGGCATCGTCGACGGCGAGATCGTCTATCGCGGCCGCGGCTACATCGCGACCACGCGCGAGACGTGGGCCTGGTTTCGCCGGCAGCGGCAGGCTGGTTAGCTCAACGCAAAGCCCCGATCGCGAAGCGATCGGGGCTTTGTCGTGGGCGGCTGATATCAGTAGATTCCGTACGCGCAGACGTTCACGACGCGGACGCGCAGGCCGTGGCGGGTCTGGACGACGCGCTCCTGGTAGCAATTGTTGACGCCGCTGTTGACGTAGATGCCGCCAAAGCCCCAGCCGGGACCCCAGTGATGATGGAAGCCGTGGGCCGACGCGGCGGTCGGCGCGAGAGCGGCAACGCCGAGCGAGCCGGCAGCGATCAGACCAAGTGCAAGCTTACGAAACATCTTCATTCTCCAGTGTGGCGCAAGGGCCGTTGTTGTGTCCCTGCATCTCGGTCGAGCCAAAACGCGAATGCGTTCATGCAGCGAGGGGAGAATCGTGTTTCAGGAGTGTTTCGTCGGTCGCGGCGGGTTGCGCCGCCGTCATGTTTTCTGCGCCGCCGCCGCGCGATAACGCGCTGCCATCGCCTGCGTCAGCTCAATCATCTTCTCGCGCAGATCGGCCGGCTCCAGCACTTCGGCCTCGGGCCCGAGCCGCAACAATTCGGCCGCGGCGTGCCATGACGTCTTGCCGGTCGGCACTCTGGCGATGCGCCAGCCGTCCGCATCAGCGGTCTCTTCAAGCTGCGTACGCGCCCTGACGTAAGGCTGGCTCAGCGCGTCGAGCAGCTTGACGCCGAAGGGCGACAGCCGGACGATCGCGACATTGGGATGCATCTCGGCCTCGAGACGCAGCGTTGCGTCCCGCCAATAGGCGGCGAGATCGAAACCGGCGGGCCGCTCGCAGCGATCGTCGAGCGCGGTGCAGTCGAGCACGCGCGCGACGCGATAGGTGCGCACGCTGCCGTCGACCAAACCTGCGAGATACCAGCTGCCACCTTTCAGCACGAGACCGAGCGGCGCGACGCGGCGCTGCTTCTCGGCGCGCCAGCTCTGGTAGCGGATTTTTATCAATGTCCCGCGCAGAGCCGCACCGGCGATGGTGCGCAGATGCTTTGGTTCTTCCGCCTCGCCGAACCAGCCCGGCGCGTCGAGGTGAAAACGCTCCTGCATCCGTCCGGCGTCTTCGCGCAAATTGGCGGGCAGCGCGGCCATCAGCTTGTTCTGTGCGGCGATCATCGCCGCATCCAGCCCGAGCGCCGCCGCCGGGCCCGGCAATCCGGTCAGGAACAGCGCTCCCGCCTCGCTCTGCGACAAGCCGTTCAGCCGCACGCGATAGCCGTCGAGCAGGCGATAGCCGCCTTCCGCGCCGCGGTCGGCATACACAGGGACCCCGGACGCCGCGAGCGCGTCGATGTCGCGGTAGATCGTGCGCACCGAGACTTCGCAGGCTTCCGCGAGTTCAGGCGCGGTGACCTGCCCCTTGGCCTGGAGGGTGGTGAGGATCGACAGCATCCGGCTCGCGCGCATGATCCCTTAAACCATACCTGACACAGGATGTCAGGTATGATCCGCTACAACGCCATCGCCAGCCGGCCAGATGGAGACCTGCCATGACCGATCCGAACCGCATCACGCTGTATTATTCGCCGCAAAGCCGCGCCACCGGCACGCGCGTGCTGCTGGAGGAGTTGGGTGCGCCCTACGATCTCCAAATCCTCAACATGAAGGCCGGCGAGCAGCGCAAGCCGGCCTATCTCGCCATCAACCCGCTCGGCAAGGTGCCGGCGATCCGTCACGGCGGGCAGCTCGTGACCGAGCAGGTCGCGATCACCATCTATCTCGCCGACCTGTTTCCACAGGCGGGGCTCACGCCCGCGCTGAACGATCCGCTGCGCGGCCCTTATCTGCGCTGGATCGCCTATTACGGCGCCTCGTTCGAGCCGGCTCTGATCGACAAGTTCATGCAGCGCGAGGCGGCGCCGATCACGCAATCGCCCTATGCCGACTACGACACCATGCTGGGCGCGCTCGAGGCGCGGCTGTCGAAGGGGCCGTATCTGCTCGGCGAACGCATGACGGCCGCGGATGTGTTGTGGGGTGTCGCGTTCAGCTGGACCATGATGTTCGGCATCGTGCCGAAGAAGGACGTGTTCGTCCGCTATGCCGAACGCATGACCTCGCGGCCCGCGTTCCAGCGCATCAATGCGGCGGATGACGAGATGGCCACGCAGCATGCGGCGGCGGCTGTTGGAGGGTGAATGATCCGGAGTTGCAGATGACGAAGCCGATGCACACGACCAACTGCTTCAACACCTTCATCCAGGTTGCTGAAGACTGTCCTGCGCGCACTGGCGAAGAGCCGCCGCTGCGCGCGGGAAAACCGACGGTGGCGTGCCTGCAATACGGGATGATCGCCAAGGCGCCCTACAAATACACGTCCGACGACGTGATCTTCGCGACGTCTGCGCCGGGACGCGAGCTCGATGGGAACGCGACGAAAACGGCGAAGCATGCGGCCCGTGAAGCGTTCTTCTCCCGGGGGCAGGCGTGCATGAGGGCGTCGAGCCTGGGCAAACGTTTCGGCTGGGGCGTTCATGCCGACAATGAGGGCCGGATCGCGATCTACGCAATCGACAGCAAACGTTACCGGGCGTTCGTCCGCGATCCCAAGCTCACGCAGGTGCGCGCGATGCGGTCGAAGCGGGCGTGATCAGAATTTTGGCGGTCGCTTCTCCGCGAACGCGTTGATGCCTTCCTTGATCTCGTCGCCGCGCATGCTGTCGCGGTGGCGCTGGTCGGCGGCTTGCTCGTCCAGTTCGCCGCGGGCGAATTCGTTGATCGCGCGCTTCATGCCGCGCATCGCCTGCGGCGCGTTGCCGGCGAGGATCGCAGCGAGCTTGTCGACCTCCTCGTCC
Source organism: Bradyrhizobium nivariense (assembly GCF_029846695.2). Lineage (NCBI taxonomy): Bacteria > Pseudomonadati > Pseudomonadota > Alphaproteobacteria > Hyphomicrobiales > Nitrobacteraceae > Bradyrhizobium > Bradyrhizobium nivariense. The sequence goes on from NZ_JARWCR020000080.1 coordinate 23,823, forward strand.
AGAAACTCCACCGCCACCATGTCGGTGAGATAGCCGATCCGCAGCATCTCCGGCGCGCTGATCCTCGAGGCGGTCAAGAACAGCTTTTTCGCATTGTCGACGCCGAGCCGGGTCACGTAGCGTTTGATGCCGCTCCGGTAATAGTGCAGCCCGAGCCGCGCCGCCGGCATGAACATCTCGGCGGTGTCGACGCCGATGCGGAAATCGCAGGCAAGTGCGAGGTCGGTCGCGCCGCCATAGACGCCGCCGTTGAGCCGGCAGATCGAGGGCACGCCGAGATCCTCCAGCCGGTTGACGACCACCTCGAAGGCGGAGCCTGCGCTCTGCTGCTCGTTCGCGCTGACCGCGCGCTCGGCGACCGAGTTGAGGTCATAGCCGGCGGAGAAGGCGCGCCCGGTGCCGGTCAGCACCAGCACGCGGATATCGGGATCGGCCTCGATCCGGTCGAACAGGTTTACCAGCTCGCCGAGATCCTCGGCCTGGAGCCGGTTGAGATGTTTGGGCCGGTTGAGGCGGATGGCGGCGCGTGCACCTGTGATTTCGAGCACGGGGCCGCTGGCCGCGTCGGCGGTGTCCGACATTCTTGTCTCCATTTATTTGTTTTCGAGCGCGCGGCGTTTTGCTTCCGCATCGATGGTCTCGGCGAGATCCGGATGCCGCGCCATCAGCACGCGAAAGTCGACGAGGTCGAGCACCAGAAGCCGCGACACCTTGGTGGTCGAGACATTGGCGCCGCGCAAATTGTTGCCGAGTAGCGCCATCTCGCCGAAGAAGGCACCGTCGCCGAGCTGCACCTTCTTGCCGGGCAGGTCGACCTCGACCTCGCCGGCGGCGATGAAATACATGCAGTCGCCCTGCGTGCCCTTGCGGATAATCATGGTGCGCGCCGGCAGCTCCATGGTCCGCAGCATGTGGGTGACGTCGGCGATGGCCGCCGGTCCAAGCGCCGCGAAGAACGGCACCTTGCTGACGGATTCCCAGGTCTTGAGGAAATTGTCGCGCCGGGTCTCCGCGGCAAAGCCGGTTGCCAAAATACCGGTCCAGAGGCCGAACACACCGAGGCCCGAGATCATCACCAGCGCCGCCACCATGCGGCCCAGCGGCGTCACCGGCACGACGTCGCCATAGCCGGTCGTGGTCAAGGTGGCCACCGCCCACCACAGCGCGGCCGGCACGCTGCCGAAGGTCTGGGGCTGCACGTCCCGCTCCAGGAAATATTCGGCGACCGAGGCCAGGAAGACCACCATCAGGAAGATCACGAGCACGCTGACCAGCGGCCCTGATTCGAGCACCAGCACGCGGCGGAGCTGCCGCAGGCCGGGAATGCCCGGCACCACCTTCAACACCCAGAGCACGCTGAGCAGCCACGCCGTCTTCGGCTCGATCCCGAGAATCAGCGCGGCCGGCACGGCCAGAGCTCCGACAGCATCGACCAGCCCGGCGGAGGAGGACATGTAGAGTGCAAGGCGCCCCTGTCGCGCCATATGGCGCAGCCGGACCACCCATTCGAACACGAAGTAGACCAGGCAGGTCCAAAGCACGGCATCGACCCAGCGATGCGCCGTCTCATAGGCCGGGTTGACCGTCAGCAGCACCATGCCGAGCACGCCGACGCCGACTGCCACATAGGCCGCCCTGGTCATGTTGCGGCCGGCCGTGGCGGCCGCGAACTGGGCCAGAGCGGAGATCAGCGGCTTGGACATGCGGGAAGGCGGCTCGGTTTTGTCTTTTGCGGTCCCGGCTGGAACCTCGGCGCCAAAGTGCCTGCCCGGGCCGAGGCCGTCAACGACGAGCCGGGCCACCGGCCCGCGAGCCGTTACCTGAAATGCGGCGGTTCGTCGTAGCCGCGACGGCTGCTGAAGAACAGCAGCACCATCAAGCCGACACCGACAAGAACGGAAAACCCGGCCCCCAGCGCCAGCGCCACATAGCCTTCCGTCGGGATCGGCTCGCCCTCGACCGTCATCGCGGAATAAGCGAAATAGCCAACCCCCGCCAGCATTCCCAGCAGGAAGATGATGAGGAGTGCACGCATGCGCGGTCTCCGGTTGTGTCCGCGAGGCAACGGTTGTGGAGCGGAGACGGTTCCCGGCTCGGTCTGGTGACTCGCGGAAATAGCGGCAAGCTGCCGCCGCAGGACTTCAAATCGATAGGTCAGGCACTCTGAGCTGTCTTCACCACCACGATATTGCTCTCGTCCTGCTGGGGCGGGGCCACGTCCTGAGCGACCTTCTCGCCCTCGCCGGCATGGCGCTTGAGGTAGTCGCGGCGCATGCCGATCTCGTCGCGGACGAATTCGTAGCCGAGCTTGAAGGTGTCGAGCCCGTCGGTACTGATCGTGCCATCTCGCAAGCCTATGACCGCGCCGCGCAAAATGCCTTCCAGCTCGTCCTGGAGACATTCGAGCTGGTCCAGCGAATGGGCGTGCTCGATCCGCTCGCCGATGTCGAGGATGGCGGTCGAGAGCTCACTGGCCTTCTCCGGCGCGACCCGGGTGATCTTGGCGTAGATCGCGGCGAAGATCGAGCCGATGACGCTGAGCGCGGCCGCGCCCAGATACATCAGGTCGCTGTACTTATCCATGAACGACTTGGTGTCGTCGTTGATGTAGTCGGCAGCCCCTTGATGCGCCATCACGAAGGCGTCCTTCTCGACCGAGGCGGGCTCAATTCTGCTGGCAAAGCCGTTGTCGAGCCCGAGCGCGGATTTGTTCTCGTAGACGATGCGCGCGAGATCCCCGGCCGTCGTCGGCGACATCCTGGATTGGGCGACCAGCAACCATTCGAGCCCGATGGTGTCGAGATCGTCGTCGGGAATTTCCGGCGATACAGACAGCGTGCCCGCCGTCAGCGTCTCGCTGGAAATGCCGGGGATCTTGCGCGCCAGCGCCTTCGCCTCGTCAATCGCGTTCAGCGTGAAGCCGCCGCGCCTGGCGGCCTGCTCATAGGCCTTGTCCCGCACCGCCTTCGAGGCGTGGACAACGGCGATGACCGCGCCAAAGCCGTTTGCCGGCGCGAACAACTTGTCAAGCGTTGCGCCCTGCGGCGCCATCTGGATCTTCGCAGCGTCCGGACCCTCGGGAATGTCGAGCACGCCGCGGACGAAGGCGAGCGAGGATTCGCTGTCGGCGAGGACGGCGACCTTCTTCTTCTTCAGCTCCGCGAGCGACTTGATCTTCTTGTTGCCGGGCCCGAGCAGCAGCACGAGATCGTGCTCGAGGATCGCGAGCGTGCGTGCCCGCAGCGGCACCTTGGCGTCGGTGCGCAGCACCGCGAGGTCGGCCTGCTTGCGATCGAACTGGGCGATCGCCTTGGCGTTGTCGGCGTTGTTGACGATCTTGATCCGGAAGCGCGAGGCGTTGTTCTGCAGGACAGCGGCGAGCTTGGCCGCGAACTGGGCCTCGTCGCTGGTGGAGGCGCCGACGGCAAAGGTCAGCGTCTCCGAATTGTGCACCAGCGCGCGGCCGCCCCAGACGGTGGCAAGCGACAACAGCAGGGTCAGCACGACGTAGAGGAAGACCTGCTGCTGATTGGTCTTGATCACCTTGGGGCGCCGGGGCGGTGGCTCGATCGGCGATGAGGTGGGGCCCTCAGTACTCATGGCAGCACTCTGGCCTTATGCTTCCGGTGGCGGGCGGCTCGCGGATGTGATTGCTGCGGACGCCCTGTAATTCGTAAACGTCTGAAAAAAGAACGATATTCCCTACCGACAATGATAGCGCGCACGTCACGGAATGCAAATTTCGAGCCGAAGGTAACCTTACTCAGCTCGGGCGCGGCGATTGGTCTTCCTATCACCAGTTAGCCACAGTTGGCGATTTTCCGGTTCCCCCCGGCTGCATTCCGCCGCGGGAGATGTCATAAATCGCAGGTCCCGGCGATTTGACCGGTCCAGGAAGAGGTTGCGCTGAACGCTCCAATTCTTCTTGTCACGTCAATGAGGGCGCCTTGTCGTTTCCACCCCTGTCATCGGCGGTTCCGGTCGAAGCGCTCATTGGTTGGATGTTGCTGCTCACCTTCAAGCACATCATCGCCGATTTCGTCCTCCAGACCGCCTGGATGGCGCAGGGCAAGGACCAGAAGCACGGCTGGGCCCTGCCGCTCCTGGTGCACTGCCTGATTCACCTTGCGGTTGCGCTGCCGCTGATCCTGATCGTGGCGCCGAAATTCTGGTTTGTGGCGTTGATCGACTTCGCGATCCACATCACGATCGACCGCGCCAAGGGCCTCGTCTCGGCCAATTTCGGTGTCGACCTTGCACATCCCTGGTTCTGGACCTTGATCGGTGTCGACCAGGCCCTGCACCATTTGACCGGCTTCGGTCTCTCCATCTTCATGGCGGCGAACTGAGGCGGGCGCCGCTCCGGAGCGGCTGCGCGGCCTGCATGGTTCGAGACGGCGCTTCGCGCCTCCTCACCATGAGGGGTTAGAATCCTTTCACTAGAAACAGACCTCATCCTGAGGAGCCCGCCAAAGGCGGGCGTCTCGAAGGATGGCCGCAAAGGATCTGCACCTCCCATTTCGGCCCGGCTCGGCACGTTTGACTCGCGGTCAGGGCGCAAGGATCCCGGGTGACTACCGGGCAGCGTGGTTAACCTTTCATTAGAGAATTGCACTGCATCTTCCCACACGAGGGAGAACTGCAATGTTTTCAAGCCGCGACGCCTTTGAAAGCGATTTCTGCCCGGTCCGCGACGAACTCCTTGGCGAGATGTATCGCGCCAGCGAGAGCGGCCTGCCGAGGCTGGTTGAGAGTGTTTCCCCAGACGCGCGCGCCAGGCTGGCGCTGTTCTGCTATCGGCGCAGCCATCTGCACTCGCTGGCGGTCGCGATCGCTGGCAGCTGTAACGAGCGCGACCTGATCGAGAACGGCGGCCGCGTCGGCTCGACGCTCTACGCGCTGTCGCGCGAGGGCGCGGCCAAATCCTCGCCGTCGCTGTCGGGTGGCCGCAAGCCGATCACGCTGTCGACCAAGCCGCTCTCGGTGCTTGCACCGCTGGACGACGAGATCGACGACGAGATCAGCGAAGCCGTTCCAGCCTAAGCCTCATTTGCTGGCACATGATCTTGACGGAAAACCCCTGCACACTTTGCGCTAACGCGGCCCTTCGGGTCCGGATCATGCGCTCGCGATAATCGGCAGCCCGAATTTTCGCCGCGCCATCGCGCATTCGGCGTCACCGGGCATGCAGGTACGGCACACTTCCGGCCGCACTGCGTAGATGCCACACGCGGTCGCTTTTCCAATTTCCCCCTGCAAGGCCGAACAACGATCGCCTTCGCAGCGCATGCCGGACTGGCGGTCGTTGACCAGCGTTTCGGGAATCGCGGCAAGTTCCTCGTCGCTCTCGATCGAGAAGCGCGGCCAGTTCGCCGAATAGCCGCAGCAGGCGCCGCAACTCTGGCAACAGCTCGACAGGTCCGTGGGGGAGTTCTCGTCCATCGTCGTCACGTGTCCTTTGGCGGGCCCCAGACCAGGCTCTGCCGCCATTTCGCGCGCAGTACGTCGCGCCGTTCCGGATATCTCTCGTCGAGATAGCTCGCATCCACCACGCGGTCGGTGCGGAAGCTGCGGAAGTCGCAGCGTAGCTCGCACCAGGCCGCGAGCAGGCGCACGGCTTCGAGATAGCCGACCGAAATCGGCCAGATCATGCGCTCGGTGGCGCGGCCCTGCTCGTCGCGATAGCGCAGCATGATCTTCTTGCCTTCATGGATCTGGGTGCGCGTGCGCACCATGTCCAGACGGTCCGGCTCCCTGTTCCAGCTCGGCCGTGCGCGGCTTGCCGGCTCCAGCACGAAGGGGCGCAGGCGCTCGGGCACGGTGTCGGCGATCTTGGCCATCAGGTCTTCGGCGGCGCGCGCCAGTGCGGTATCGGCATGGCCGGCGACCCATTGCGCACCCAGCACCGCCGCCTCGATCTCGTCGGGTGTCAGCATCAAAGGCGGGAGGTCAAAACCCTTTTCCAGGATGTAGCCCATGCCGGCTTCACCGCGGATCGGCACGCGCTGGCCGATCAGCGTCGCGATATCGCGATAGATCGTGCGCTTCGAGGTCTCGAGCTCGGCCGCGATGGCGTCCGCCGTGAGCGGTTTACGCGTGCGCCTCAGCACCTGGATGATTTGAAACAGCCGGTCGGCGCGTCTCATGACTGGTCTCTTGTCGGTGGTTTTTTCAGAAGGCGGCGCGCGGCTGCTGACAGGATGTTGGCAGCAGGGGAGTTCTATACCGGGACAACACGTCGACTGAAGAGGATTTGTCCATGATCATTCCAACCCATTTCGGCCCGGCTGCTGCGCTGTGGCGGAGCCAGTCTTTACAGGTCCCTCCTTTGCAAGTCCGAGCTTGGTATGCATGGGGGTTCAGCCGCCTCGTATCCCTTGATCTCATGGTCGTCGACCTCCGCCTTGCGCTCGCGACCGTGATGGCTCGCTCGTTGGTCCAGGCTGCGGACGCGCTGGTCCGTCATGTCATGGCCCGCGCCTGGCGAGGGGCCCGTTTCGCAGAACATATCACGGCTGCTGCCACCATGGTGGCAGCAGCCGGCGGTTAAGTTCCCTCAACTCTTTCGGTCGTTTCAGGAGAGCCTTCATGATCACGCTTTACGGCTTTGGCACCGGCTTCGGCCTGCCGGAAATCAGCCCCTTTGTCACCAAGACGGAGGTGCAGCTCAAGATGGCGGGATTGCCCTACCGGAAGGAGCGGGCGATGCCGCCGGCGTCGCCCAAGGGGCAGCTGCCTTTCATCGACGATGGCGGCGAGGCGGTGGCCGATTCCACCTTCATCCGCGCCCATATCGAGCGCCGCTACGGCTTCGATTTCGACGCCGGCCTGTCGCTTGCGGAGCGCGCGCAGGCGTGGGCGTTCGAGCGGATGATCGAGCATCACGTCTATTGGGCGCTGGTCGGGGCGCGCTGGGTCGATCCGGTCAATTTCGCCAAGGGCCCCTCGCATTTCTTCGACGGCGCACCGGAGCATAACCGCGAAAAGTTGCGGGAGGACGCGCAATTCCGCGTCGCCGAGAACTATCTGCTCTCCGGCCTCGGCCGCCACGCGCCCGATGACGACGTCGATCTCGCGGTGCGTTCGCTGTTCGCGCTCTCGGTGCAGCTCGGCGACAAGTCCTATCTGATGGGCAACAAGCCCTGCGGCGTCGACGCCACCGCCTTCGGCGCGCTTGCGGGGATCCTGACGCCGTTCTTCGAATCCGGACTGCGCCGTCGCGCTGAAGGATTTCCGAACCTCACCGCCTATGTCGACCGGATGATGGACAATTACTATCCGGAGTTCGCCTGGACCCCGCTGCGGCAGGCGGCGTAGGAACGCGGTGTATCCACGGGCTCGGTGCACCTCGCTCATATAGCCAAAACAAAAGAGCCGGCCCATGGGGCCGGCTCTCGTCGTCTCAATCCTGCCGGCGCGCTTACTTCACCAGCATGTACTTGCCGTTCTTCACCGTGAGCAGGATGCGCGAGCGCTCGTCGAGGCCGTAGCGGTCCTTTTCGGTGAAATTGTAGACGCCCTGGCTCGCCGCCAGCTCCTTCTCGGACAGCAGCGCCTGGCGGATTGCTTCGCGGAATTCCGGCGTGCCGGGTTTTGCGGTTTTCAGCGCCGTCGGGATGATGCGCTTCAGGATCTCGAACGCGTCGTAGGAATGGCCGGCGAACTGGCTGCGGCTGTTCGGACCGTACTTGCCTTCATACGCCGTGTTGAGCGCGAGGCCCGGCTTCTTGGTGGCGGCCTCGTCCGGCTGATCTTCCGGGTCCATCACCGGGCCCGAAGCCATCAGCACGCCTTCCGCCGCTTTGCCGGCGATGCGGATGAAGTCCATGCTGGCGGCGCCATGGGTCTGGTAGATCAGGCCCTGATAGCCACGCTCGCGGAGCTCAGTCTGCGGCAGTGCCGCCGCGGTGCCGGAAGCGCCGACCAGGATGGCGTCGGGATTGGCGGCGACAAGCTTCAGCACCTGTCCGGTCACCGACGTATCGGGGCGAGCGAAGCGCTCCTCGTCGGCGATGGTCATGCCCATCGGCACGGCCTGCGCCTTCAGGTCGTTGAACCAGAGGTCGCCATAGGAATCGGAGTAGCCGATGTAACCGAGGGTCTTCACGCCCTTGGCCTTCATGTGATCGTACAGCACCTTGCCCACGATCGGGATCGGCTGCGGCATCGCCACCGACCACTTCATGCGCTCCGGCGTGATCGGGAACGGCGCCAGGCCGAAATGCGGAATGCCGGCTTCGTTGGCGACGTTGGAGACCGCGATCGTCGGCGGCGTCAGCGCCGAGCCCATGATGATGTCGGCCTTGGATTCGGTCACGAAGCGGCGGGCATTGGTGGTCGCGGTGGTGGGATCGCCGCCGTCGTCGAGCACGATGACCTTCAGCGGTACGCCGCCGATCTCCTTCGGCACGAACTCCAGCGCATTGCGCTCGGGAATGCCCAGCGCTGCGCCCGGGCCGGTCGTGGTGGTGGTGATGCCGATGGTGATCTCGGTGGTCTGGGCCAGCGCGGGCAGAGCCGGCAGCGCCAGCGCGGCCGCGGTGACGGCGGCGGTCAGGTAAAAGCGTTTCATCTATTCCTCCCTTTATGTGTTTCTTTGAAAGCAGAAATCGGGGGGTAATTCAGCCCCCTCTTTGGGTGATGTGGCGATTTAGCTCCAGACCTAGTCCCCCGTGAATTTGGCTACCATTTCCGCGGGGAACGGTGCCGATTTCAGTTTGTCGGGGTTAACGGGGTCGCGGCCGACCAGGACACGGGTCTCAAAACCCTCGATCGCCAGCGCCTCGCCCTTGTAGACGCTGTGCTTCACCTCGAAGCTCGAGCGCTTGATGCTCTCGATCTTCGTTTCGATGGTGATCCAGTCGCCATAAGTCGAGGGGATGTAGAACTTGGCGCGCGTGTCGACCATGGGAATGCCCACCAGGCCGTATTTTTTGACCAGGTCCTGCTTGGAGAACCCGGCGACTTCGAACAGGGTCGACGTCGAATCGTCGAACATCGCGAAATAGCGCGGGTAATAGACGATGTTGGCGGGGTCGCAGTCGCCCCACTGAATCTGGACGTCGCGCCGGTTCACGAACATGCGTCGCGCCCTATTTCGGCGCCATGCGCAGCGAGCCGTCGAGGCGCACCACTTCGCCGTTCAGGTAGGAATTCTCGACCATGTGCAGGGCGAGCGCGGCGAACTCGTCGGCGTGGCCGAGCCGGCGCGGGAACGGGATCGCGGCGGCGAGCGAATCCTGCGCTTCCTGCGGCAGGTTCGCGAGCAGCGGAGTCAGGAACAGGCCGGGCGCGATGGTCAGCACGCGGACGCCGAACTGCGCCAGCTCGCGCGCGATCGGCAGCGTCATGCCGACGATGCCGCCTTTTGAGGCCGAATAGGCCGATTGCCCGATCTGGCCGTCATAGGCGGCAACGGAAGCCGTGTTGATGATGACGCCGCGCTCGCCGGTCGCCTGCGGCTCGAGCTTGGACATCTCGGTTGCGGCGAGGCGCAGCATGTTGAAGGTGCCGATCAGATTGACCTTGATCACCTTGTCGAAATCGGCGAGCGCCATCGGACCGTCGCGGCCGACCACGCGCTTGGCAACGCCGATGCCGGCGCAATTGACCAGCACGCGCGCGGGTCCATGGGCCTTGGTCGCCTGCGCGATCGCAGCTTCGGCGGAGGCGGCATCGGAGACGTCGCAAGCCACGGCCACGCCCTTGATCTCGGCGGCGACACTCTCGGCGAGCTTGGCGTTGAGGTCGCACACCGCGACCTTGGCGCCCTGCGCCGCCAGCTTTCGCGCAGTCGCCGCGCCCAGTCCCGATGCGCCGCCGGTGACGATGGCTGCCTGATCCTTCAACAACATGGCGTTCTCCTGGTGCGATGATTTCTTAGCCGACCGATATCACACGATCGGATGGATTGGCAGCGTAGAGCTCCTCGATCAGGAGGCTGCGATGCTCGAGCACCGCGCGCTGGTTGATCGAGCCCTTGTCGGTGACTTCGCCCTTGTCGATCGAGAGCGGCGTGTCCATGAGGATCGCGCGCGTGATCCGCGTCGAGGAGCCGGTGGCCGCGCCGAGAAAGGCGGTCAGCCGTTCGCGAAAAGCCTCGCGCACCAGCCGGTCGCGGGTCGCGACGACGAGATCGTCGGCCGGCAGCGTCGGGTTGATCAGCCGGCAGCCGTCGAGATCGAGCACGACGAGTGCGGAGACCTCGTCACGGTTGATGCCGGCGATGACGACGTCGCGCACCAGCGGTGCGCAGGCCGCAACGAAGCGCGCGCGCAACGGGCCGACGCTGACCCAGGTGCCGCTGCCGAGCTTGAAATCCTCACCGATGCGGCCGTCGAAATCGAAGCCGGCATTGAAATCATCGGGATCGACGGGCTTGAGCGCATCGCCGAGCTTGTAGAAGCCCTCTTCGTCGAACGATTTTGCGGTGATGTCGGGCTGGCGCCAGTAGCCGGGCATCACGTTCGGCCCTTTGCAACGAACTTCCATCTTGCCGTTGTTCGGCACCAGCTTGGCGTCATTGCCTGAGACCGGCAATCCGACATGGCCGGAGCGGCTGGTGCGCGGATTGACCGACATGAAGAACGGTGCGGTCTCGGTTGCGCCGAGGCCGGTCAGCATCGGCACGCGGTAGCCTTTTTCCTTCACCGCGAGCTCGTCGAGGCTGTTCCAGACGAAGGGCGACATTGCCGCGCCCGAGAAGAACATTGCATGCAGCCGGTCGAAGAACTTTGCGCGCAGGCCCTGGTCGTCGCGCAGATAAGGCAGCAGCGCCTCATAGCCCTTGGGCACGTTGAAATAGACCGTCGGCGATATCTCCTGGAGATTGCGCACGGTCTCCTCGATGCCGCCGGGCACCGGCTTGCCGGCGTCCAGATACATCGAGCCGCCATTGTAGAGCGTCAGCCCGATATTGTGGTTGCCGCCGAAGGTGTGATTCCAGGGCAGCCAGTCGATGATGACGGGCGGCTCGTCCTTGAGAAAGGCGAGCGTCTCGCGCAGCATGACCTGGTTGGCGCAGATCATGCGCTGGGTGTTGATGACGGCCTTGGGATTGCCGGTCGAGCCCGAGGTCAGCAGGAATTTCGCGATGGTGTCGGGGCCGATCTTGCCGTGGACCTCGTCCAGATCGCCGCGGATCGGCGTCGCGATGAGGTCGGCGAGCGAGGTGACGTCGCGGCCCGGCACGTGGCCGTAGGACGCGGCGATCTCGGTGCCGAGCGAGACGTTGGCGGCGAGCGCATCGGCGAACTTGTCGGCGTCCTCGGCGAAGACGAGGCCGGGCGTCAGCAGCTTCATCAGGTAAGAGAGCTTGCCGTAATCCTTCGACACCAGCGAATAGGCCGGCGACACCGGGCAGAACGGAATGCCGGCATAGTGCGCGCCGAACGCGAGCAATGCGTGGTCGATCGAATTGCCGGAGAGGATGACGACCGGCCGCTCCGCCGACAGGCCGTGCGCAATCAGGCCCGAGGCGATGTGCCGGCTCGCGGCGAGCAGCTCGGCGTAGCTGATCTTGCGCCAGCCGCGGCTGCCTTCGCGCTCGGCCATGAAGACGCGGTCCGGCGTCGTCTTCGCCCAATGATGCAGGCGGTCGGTGATGCGGACCGGATAGTCGCCGAGCGGCTGCTTCGGCCGCAGGTAGATCGTGCCGTCGTCGCGCCGCTCGACATTGACGACGGGATCGCCGAACGAAATGGGCCGCAGCGGGGAAGTGCTCGCGCCGCGCTCCATGCTGGAAGAGGACGGCTGCGCACTCATGATTTCGGCTTCACCTTTGCGGTCTTGTGTTCGAGGAACTCGCGGATCCTGCGCTTGGCTTCCTTGTCGCTCTGCGCCACCGTCGCCATCAGCGATTCCATCAACAGGCCGGTCTGCGGATTGGCTTCCGCGATCATCGGCAGCGCCTGGAGCACGGCGAAGTTCGTCAGCGGCGCGTTGGAGGCGACCTTGGTCGCAAGCTCCAGCGCCTTGCCGAGGCCGTTGCCGGCTTCCGTGACATATTGCGCAAAGCCGTAGGAGGTGCCTTCGGTCGCGGAATAGACGCGGCCGGTCAGCATCATGTCCATCATCCTGGCGACGCCGATCAGCCGCGGCAGGCGCACCGAGCCGCCGCCGCCGACGAAGATACCGCGCTGCCCCTCCGGCAGCGCGAAATAGGTCGAGGGCTCGGCGACGCGGATATGCGCGGCACAGGCGAGCTCCAGCCCGCCGCCGATCACGGCGCCCCTCAGCGCCGCGATCACGGGCACGCGGCTGTACTGGATGCGGTCGAACACCCGGTGCCACATCTGCGAATGCAGCAGGCCGCCGGTGGCGTCATGGTCGGTCAGCTCGGACAGGTCGAGACCGCTGGAGAAATGATCGCCGATGCCGTGGATGACGACCGCGCCGATATCCTCGGGCAGGGACGCAAAACACTCGCCGATTTCCAGGATGATGCCGTCGTTGAGCGCATTGCGCTTGGCCGGCCGGTTCAGACCGACGGTTAAAACCCGGTCCGCCCGCTCGATCCTCAAAAGCCCGGAGGCGCCCGCGCCAGCGGTCTCGGCGTTTCCCTGTGTCATTTGCGTCCTTGTCAGAATAGTTATGTTGTATAACGAATTCAGGGGGAGTCAATACGGCTGACCGCGGGGAAGCCGATGCATAGTCCGGAAAAAGACGACAGTCCGGGTGCAGAGCCCGTACCCGAATGCCCGATGCGCAAGGTTAGGATGGATATTGCGGATGCCGATGCTATCCGGCCGCTACGCCGCCTTCGTTCCGCTTTGGGGTTGCGCCACAAGATTGAGACCCATGGCATGGAGAACTCTTATCACGGTGCCGAATTCGGGTTTGGCGTCGCCGCCAAGCGAGCGATACAAGTTCTCACGGGATAAACCGGCCTTTTCGGCAATGGCACTCATGCCCTGAGAGCGGGCTACGGCGCCGATTGCCATCGTTATTGCGGACGGATCGTCGGATTCAAAGGCTTCGGTGAGATAGGCCGCAACCATCTCGGGGCTGTCGAGGTACTCTGCAGCATCAAATGATTTCACTTTTGCCATCGCTCAGACCTCCAATTCGCTCGCGATCTTCTTTGCCAACGCTATATCCCCTGGCTGAGAGCCTTTATCGCCCTCGCAAAGGAGAACGATGATCTCCTCGCCTCGGGGAACGTAATAGATCCGGTATCCGGCGCCCTCATGGACTCTCATTTCGCTGATGCCGCCTCCGACCGGAGCAACGTCTCCGGGATTGCCGAGCGATCCGGGCGAGGATTTTTGCCTTCGCTCTCCGGTCTCGCAGGTTTCTAAGCCAGTCAGAGAATTCGTCGGTTCTCTTGATCGTCGGCATCTGTAGCGTATACGCTACAGATGCCGCAATGTCAATGGACTAGCCGGCCCTTGGGTGCGCGCGACGCCTTCACATCACCTGATGCACGTCGATCACGACGCGATCCGCATGGCGCGCGGCTGAGCCGACGAAGATGTGCTCCATCAGCCAGCGGTACTTCTCATGCCCGGTCTCGAACTTCGGCATGGTGCGGAAATAGATCAGTTCTGGATCGACCGGCTCGCCGCGCTTGAGCTTTTGCAACAGCTCCACCGGCCCGAAGCGCATGCCCTTGTTCTCGACATAGACAATGGCGCCGTCGTCGGTCTCGAAGGCGTACTTGGCCTCGAGATCGATCAGCTCATTCGGGCGGATAGTCTGGAAGTCGGCGCCGAACGGCAACACGCGACCGGTGACCGCGCCCGTCACCTCGCCGCCGATGATCGGGATGATGCGGCGAACGCCGATGCCGGTCTCGCCGGCGGTGACGACGTCGCCAATGTGTGCGGTGATTGTGAAGACGTATTTTGTCTCGAGCGCCGGTGTGATCATCGCTTCGCCTCTCAATGCGCCATCATCCGGGTCGGCAGCCAGGTCGCCAGCAGCGGGAAGGCGATCAGGATCACCAGGCGCACGAGGTCGGTCGCCACGAACGGGATCACGCCCTTGAAGATGGTGGAGAAGGAGACGTCCTTCACCACGCTCTTGATGACAAAGACGTTCATGCCGACCGGCGGATGGATCAGGCCGAGCTCGACGGTCATCACGATGATGACGCCGAACCAGATCGGATCAAAACCAAGGTGGGTTATCACGGGGAAGATGATCGGCACGGTGAGGATGATCATCGCCATGGCGTCCATCAGGCAGCCGAGCACGAGATACATCACCATGATCAGCGCCAGCACGCCGTAGGGGCCGAGACCGAGGCCGGTAAGGAATTCCGTCACCTTCTGCGGGGTCTGCGTCACCGTGAGGAAATAGCCGAAGATCAATGCGCCGATCAGCACGGTGAACACGGCGGCCGCCGTGCGCGTCGCCTGGAGCAGCGACGCCAGAATCTTCTCGCGGTCGAGCCGACCCGTCAGCACGCCGATGATGAAGGCGCCGGCGGCGCCGACGCCGCCGGCTTCCGTCGGCGTGAACCGCGGCAAATACGGCAGGCCGTAGAGGCCGCCGATCACGAACACGAACAGCAGCACCGGCGCCCAGATGTCCTTCAGGCCGGCGAAGCGCTCGCGCCACGGCAGCACCTTGCCCTTGGGCAAAAAGTCCGGCCGGAAATAGCCGATCAGGAAGATCGTGATCATGTACATGCTCATCGCCAGGATGCCCGGGATGATGCCGGCGATGAACAGCTTGCCAATGTCCTGCTCGGTGATGATGCCGTAGACCGCGAGCACGGTGGAGGGCGGCAGCATCGCGCCCAGCGTGCCGCCGGCTGCGATCACGCCGGTGGCAAAGGACTGCGGATAGCCGAAGCGGCGCATCTCGGGATAGGCGACCGCGGAGAAGGTCGCGGCGGTGGCGACCGAGGAGCCGCAGATCGCGGCAAAGCCGCCGCAGGCGCCGACGGTGGCGATGCCGAGCCCGCCGCGCAGATGCCCGACAAAACCGTTGGCAGCGCGGAACAGCTCCCGGCTCATGCCTGAATTGCTGACGAAGGAGCCCATCAGCAGGAACATCGGGATGACACCGAACGTGTAGTCGGTCACCGTGCGCATCGAGGTCTGGCCGACCAGTTTCAGTGCCGGCGTGCCGCCGACGAGGTAGGAGAAACCGGAGACGCCGACGAGACCCATGGCCATGCCGACGGGCACGCGCAGCAGCATCAGGGCGAACAGGGAAACGAAGCCGATAACGGCGACGGCATCGGTGCTCATGATTACTCCGTCGCCTTCAGCTTGGGGTCGTGCATCTCTTCCGGATGGAAGATCAACCGGTAGGTGCGGATCGCGATCAGCAGCACGGCCGAGACGTCGCCGATCCAGGCGATCGCGAAGAACGGCCAGGTCGGCATGTGCATGTCGAAGGTCTGGACGTTGTCGTTGTAGGTGCCGCGGACCTTGTCGAACAGCGTCCAGGTCTGCACCGTGACGACGAACAGCAGCACGAGTGTTGCGAACACGTCGATCCAGCGCTGGTAGCGCGGCCCGACATTGCCCCAGACCAGGTCGACCGTGATGTGGGTGCCGCGATAGGAGGTCGCGGCGATGCCCCAGAAAATCAGGATGCCGAGCAGCATGCGGCCGATGTCGAAACTATCGGGGATCGCATAATTCAGGGTGTTGCGCAGCAGCACCGACAGGAAGATGTCGAGCGCGACGATGCCGACGAAGGCCGCTGCGATCCATTCGATCGAATCGATAACGCGATCCATCCAGGCGCGCTTCATGGGTGTGTCCTGCTCAAGATGAGTGCGAGTTGTATCAACAGCGGTGCTGCGCTCCCTCTCCCGCTTGCGGGGGAGGGCTGGGG
>NZ_JARWCR020000081.1:0-38496 GCF_029846695.2 Bradyrhizobium nivariense
GAAGCTGCGCACTCACCTCCGGCCAATGATCCAAAATCTCAGGACGAATCTTCATCCCAAGCTTGAATCATATCGAGATTCTTTGTGTCCAGAGCTAAACCTAGCGCGAATGACCCCAACCCTCTCCTCGCGAAGAGCGGGGCGAGGGAGCGCACCGCGCCGGATTCAGCCTACACGTTCGATCCCTGGATCGCGTCGATCACGGCATCGGTCACTTCCTTCGTCGTGGCCTTGCCGCCGACGTCGGGCGTCAGCACGCCCGCCGCACAGACGCGCTCGACGGCTGCCATCAATCGCATGGCCGCGTCCTTCTCGCCGAGATGCTCCAGCATCTGCGCGCCGGTCCAGAATGTCGCGACCGGATTGGCGATGCCCTTGCCGGTGATGTCGAAGGCCGAACCGTGGATCGGCTCGAACATCGAGGGAAAGCGGCGCTGTGGATCGATATTGCCGGTCGGCGCCACACCGAGGCTTCCAGCCAGCGCGCCGGCGAGGTCGGAGAGAATGTCGGCGTGGAGGTTGGTCGCAACGATGGTGTCGAGGCTCTTCGGATGCAGCGTCATGCGCACGGTCATGGCGTCGACCAGCATCTTGTCCCAGGTGACGTCGGGGAATTCGGTGGCGACCTCGGCTGCGATCTCGTCCCACATCACCATGCCATGCCGCTGCGCGTTCGACTTGGTCACCACGGTCAGGAATTTGCGGGGACGCGACCGCGCGAGTTCGAACGCATAGCGCATGATCCGCGTCACGCCGACGCGCGTGAACACTGCGACTTCGGTGCCGACCTCCTCGGGAAGGCCGCGATGCGCGCGGCCGCCCATGCCGGCATATTCGCCTTCAGAGTTCTCGCGCACGATCACCCAGTCGAGATCGCCGACGCCGACATTGCGCAGCGGCGAGGCGACGCCCGGTAGAATCTTGGTCGGCCGCACATTGGCGTATTGGTCAAAGCCCTGGCAGATCGGCAGCCGCAGCCCCCACAGCGTGATGTGATCGGGTACGTCGGGCGCGCCGACCGCGCCGAAATAGATCGCGTCGAACTTCTTCAGTTCAGTGAGACCGTCGGCCGGCATCATCACGCCGTGCTTCTTGTAATAGTCCGAGCCCCAGTCGAACGTCTTGATGTTGAAGGCGAGGTCGCCGCTGCGTTTGGCCAGCGCTTCCAGCACACGAACACCGGCCGAGATGACCTCGGGGCCGATCCCGTCGGCGGGGATCGCTGCAATCGAATGGGTACGCATGGGAGTGCTCCGTTTGAGATATCAGTGGGGTTGCGTGACGGGTTCGACGGGCGCGGTCCGCGCCCGCGACAATAGCAGGGTCAGGACCGCGGAGAGAACGAGCAGGCCGCTCACAAAATAGAGCCCGCCGACAAAACTGCCGGTCTGGTCCTTGATCCAGCCAATCATGGCGGGCCCGACGAAGCCGCCGAGATTGCCGATCGAGTTGATGGTGGCGATGCCGGCTGCTGCTGCAGGACCGGAGAGGAACAGCGTCGGCATGCTCCACAGCGGCGGCTTCGCCGAGGAGATGCCGATGTTGGCGAGCGCCAGCGCGATCAGCACGGCGACCACGCCGGTCGCAAGCCCGGCAAAGGCGAGCCCCGCGGCCGCGAGCAGGCAGGCCAGCACGACGTGCCAGGTACGCTCGCCGGTGCGGTCCGAATGCCGCGCCCACAGCACCATGGCGACGACGGCGGCCGTTGCGGGCAGCGCATTGAGGAAGCCGACCTGGAGCGTGGACAGGCCGAACTGCTTGATGATCTGCGGCGCCCAGACGCCGAGCGTGTAGAGACCGGCCGAGGTGCCGAAATAGATCAGCGCCAGCGCCAGCACGCGCGGGTCGGCGAGCCCGCGCCAGATGCTGTGGCTTGCGGTCGCGGCCTTGCTGGTGGTTTCCGCGTTCATGGCCTCGACCAGCCAGCGCCGCTCGTCGTCCGCCAGCCATTTTGCCTTTTCCGGGCGGTCGGTGAGGAATGCCAGCACGACGAAGCCGAGCAGCACGGCCGGCAGCGCCTCCAGAACGAACAGCCATTGCCAGCCCTTGAAGCCGAGCATTCCGTCCATCTCCAGGAGCGCGCCGGAGACCGGCGATCCCAGCACGGTCGAGAGCGGTGCCGCTGCCATGAACAGCGCGGTCACCGCGGCGCGCTGGCGCGCGGGGAACCAATAGGAGAGATAGAGGATGATGCCGGGGAAGAAGCCGGCCTCGGCGACGCCGAGCAGGAAACGCAACACGTAGAAGCTGGTCGGCCCCTGCACGAAGGCCATCGCGGCCGACACGATGCCCCAGGTGATCATCACCCGCGCGATCCAGATCCGCGCGCCGACCTTATGCAGGATGATGTTGGAGGGCACCTCGAACAGGAAGTAGCCCCAGAAGAAGATGCCGGCACCAAAACCGTAGACTGTCGGCGACAGGCCGATGTCCTTGTTCATCGTCAGCGAGGCGAAGCCGATATTGACGCGGTCGATGAAGGCCACGAAGTAGAGCAGCATGATGAAGGGAACGATCCGCCACGTGATCTTGCGCAGCACGTGCGTCTGAATCTCGCTCGCCACCTCGGCCTCCCTGATTCCCGGTTTTCGTTGTGTCGGCGGACCCTGAAGGTCCACTTCGGCAGCGAGCCTATGCGGGAGCGGCTGGGGGACTCAATTGGCGCTGGTTTATACAAAAAAATGATATAATCCTCGCCAAGAGAGCCAAAAGGACAGCGAATGGAATTGCATCAGCTCCGATGCTTCGTGGCGGCGGCCGAGCAATTGCATTTCGGCCGGGCGGCGCAGCATCTCCAGATGCTGCCCTCCGCACTCGGCCGCCAGATCAGGCTGCTGGAGGAGGATTTGGCAACGCGGCTGTTCGCGCGGACGACGCGTGCGGTGTCGCTGACGGAAGATGGCGCGACGCTGCTGCGCGATGCCCGCGTGATCCTCGCCCGAGTCGAGGCAGTCGAGAGCAATCTTCGCAACCGCTCGCGCGCGGGCGCCGCGCGGCGGCTGCGGGTCGGCGCCATGGATAGCGCAGCGGCCGGGCTGTTGCCGCCGCTTTTGCGCGATTTCCGCGCCAAGCATCCGGAGGTCGCGGTGCAGCTTCTCGAGGACAAGACCGTCCGGCTCTTGCCGAAGATCCTGACCGGTGCGCTCGATCTGGCCTTCGTCCGTCCGCCTGACCATCCGGACAAGCGGCTCGAATTCCGCCATCTGCTGCTGGAGACCGCAATCGTGGCGTTCCCGCAGCGCCACGCCTTGGCCGAACGCAAATCGATCACGCTGGCGCAGATCGCCGAGGAGGCGATGCTGGTGCCGGACCGCCGCTCGCGGCCGCACAGCCATGACCTCACCATCAAGCTGTTCGAGCAGGCCGGCCTGACGCCGCGCATCGTGCAGGTCGCCGACGAGAAGCAGACCATCATCAATCTGGTGGCAACGAAGCTCGGAGTCGCGATCGTGCCGCGCTGGACGGCGCGGATGGCGGTCTCCGGCGTGCGCTTCGTGTCGCTCCGGCCGAAGCAGAGCGGCCCCGTCGGCCGGCTGCCGCTGGCGGCCGCATGGCTGCGCGGCTCGCGCGACCCTGCCCGCGACGCGATGTTGTCGGTGCTCGATGCGCGCCTGCACAGCTATGCGCGGGGGGCGTGAGAGGCTATGACATCGGCTTGGCGAGAGGTTAGATGCGATGACTGAACGGAGAGCTTCGAACGACTTGCGGGTTGCCATCGCAGGGCTCGGCTCGATCGGCACCAAGATCGCGACCGCGCTCGATCAGGGCATCGAGGGCCTGACGCTGTCCGCCGTGGCGGTGCGCGATCCCGCAAAGCATCGGGCGTTGCTCGGCAGCCTGCGTCGTCCGCCATCCGTACTGCCGATCGACCAACTCGGCGACGCCGCCGATATCGTGGTCGAGTGCGCGCCGAGCAAGCATCTGCGCGCGATCATCGAGCCCGCCGTGAAGCGCGGCAAGGCCGCGGTCGTCGTCAGCGTCGGTGCGCTGCTCGACAATTTTGATCTCGTCGATCTCGCCCGCGCCAATGGCGGCCGCATCCTCGTGCCGACCGGCGCGCTGATCGGGCTCGATGCCGTCAACGCCGCCGCCATCGGCACCATCCATTCGGTAAAGATGATGACGCGTAAGCCGATCGATGGCTTGAAGGGCGCGCCGTTTATCGTCGAGAACAACATCGATATCGACAATCTGGGCGAGCCGCTGAAATTGTTCGAAGGCACTGCTCGCGAAGCGGCAAAAGGCTTTCCGGCCAATCTCAACGTCGCGGTTGCGCTGTCGCTCGCGGGCGTCGGGCCGGATCGCACCACCGTACAGATCTGGGCCGACCCGACCGTGACACGCAACGTTCACCGCATCGAGGTCGAGGCGGATTCCGCGCGGTTCTCGATGTCGATCGAGAACATCCCGTCCGAAAATCCCAAGACCGGGTTGATCACGGCGCTGTCCGTGATCGCGCTGCTCTGCAAGCAGCGCGCCACGCTCTGCGTCGGAACGTAACCCTTACGCGCCGGTCACACGCCAGATCACGTTGCCGACGTCGTCGGCCATCAGCAGCGACTTGTCCGGACCGATCGCGACGCCGACCGGACGGCCGTAGGACTCCTTCTCGTCCGGCGCCAGGAAGCCGGAGAGAATGTCGCGCGCAGGGCCGGAGGGGCGGCCGTTCTCGAACGGGATGAACACGACCTTGTAGCCGGAGAGCGTGCTGCGATTCCACGAGCCGTGCTGGCCGATCACCATGCCGTCCGGAAAACCAGGCAGCGTGCCGGATGGCATCCAGCACAGGCCGAGCGAAGCGGTGTGTCCGCCGAGCGCGTAGTCCGGTGTGAGTGCCCTGGCGACCAGCGCGGGATCCTGCGGCACGCGATCGTCCACCGTCTTGCCCCAGTAGCAATAGGGCCAGCCGTAGAATCCGCCGTCGCGCACCAAGGTCAGATAGTCCGGCGGCGTCTCGTCGCCGAGGCCGTCGCGCTCGTTGACGACGGTCCAGAGCACGTTGGTGGTCGGCTCCCAGGCAAGCCCGACGGGATTGCGCAGGCCGGCACCAAAGATGCGGTGCGTGCCCGCGACGAGGTCGAGCTCGTAGACCGCGGCGCGGCCTTCCTCCACCTCCATGCCCATCTCGGCAATGTTGCTGAGCGAGCCGACGCCGGCATAAAGCTTCTTGCCGTCGGGACTTGCCAGCAGGCTTCGTGTCCAATGTCCGCTCGGCTTGAAAGTGGTGAGCCGCTTGCCCGGCACGGTGATGCGATCGGCGTTCGCCACGTACGGGAAGGCCATCACGCCGTCGGTGTTGCCCACATAGAAGGTGTCGCCGACCAGCGCCATGCCGAACGGCTGGCTGAGGTTCTCCATGAAGGCGCCGCGATACTCCGCGACGCCGTCGCCGTCCTTGTCGCGCAACAGCGTGATGCGGTTGGCGCTGACGCCGAGCGCGGCGGCACGCCGCATCGTCGCCTGCATCGCGTAGTGAAACACCGATCTCGGCGCGCCTGCGATCTGCGTCGCCTCCGCGATCAGCACGTCGCCGTTGGGCAGCACCTCGATCCAGCGCGGATGGTCGAGCCCCGTTGCGAACGCGTTGACCTTGAGGCCGGGTGCGACCGTCGGCTTCTGTCCCTCGCTCCACCCGCGCGCCGTCGGCATCTTCAACGTCGGCAGCGCCCCTTGCGGCTTCGCTTCGGGAATGGCTGGCGTCTGGCCCCATGCGGGCGCGGGCTCGGTGCCTGATAGCTTCCGCCATTGCAGCGCGATGCCGCCGACCAGCGCGACAAACTGCGCAAAGATGCTGGAAAAGGTCATGAAAATCCCCTGTTGAACGTGCGGCACTGTCCAACCCCGGATCGCCCAAGCCCCGCGCGGGCCCAAGCCTAATCTTTGCCTGATCGTTGACCTCTCCAGATCCACGATGGGATGTCGTCGTGCCTTTTTGCGTGCGCATCCAACTTGGTGGCGGCAGAAAGGTCAACCGGTGCCGGCCTGCTTCCAGCCGCCTGGGGCGCAGATGGCAGCACCTCGAATTTGCATGGCAAGGCTGCGACAAGGCTGCGAGAGGTCCGCTTCTGCGAGGCGATCAGCGGCGGACTTGCCGCTCCAGCCGCCGTGCCGCGCGAAAATCGTCGAGATGATGCATGTTCGGCACCAGCGCCGCTTCCTTGGACAGCAGGTGATAAACCCGCGCGACGGTGCGCTGCTTCTGTTTCGTCCGTCCGGGCGGCAGCCCGCGCGCCTTGCGGACCGCGGCGATCGCGTGCTCGCGAAAATAATCGTAGGCGTCCGGCATGGCTCGATGCTCTGCGGTCAATGCATGCTTCGAGGCGTTAACGGGCTTGTGGAAGCGCGGTTCCCGGCAGCGGGGGTATTGTGCAATTGTGCACCATGCTTCCCAATGTCCGTTGGCCCGCGGCTCAGCGCGGCGACAGGAACGGGATGATCATCGGCACCCGGCGGCAATAGGCGCCGTAGGCGTCTTCGCCGAGCTCCTTGGACAGGAACACTTCTTCCATCCGGCCCTTCTGCCACATGCCGAGCGAGATCAGGATCGCGCCGAGGATCGCGGTCACGGTACCGACCGCGATGCCGGTCGCCAGCATGCCGGCGATCAGGCCGGTGTAGATCGGATGGCGCACGATGCCGTACGGGCCGGTGTCGATGACGCGGTGGTCTTCCTTGTGGGTGATGGTGTTGGACCAGAATTGTCCAAGATGCAGGCGTCCCCACCAGGTGAAGGAAATGCCGGCAAGCACGATCACCGCCACGAAGTAGACAGCGGCATTGCTGAACACCCAGAGCGGCTTGTCGCCGAGCACTTCCGCGGTCCAGGGCGTGAACAGGATGCCGCCGACCAGGATCGGGATGCGATAGCGGCCTGACTCCAGCGTCATCACCTGCTTCTGGGTACGGCCCTGCCAGAATGAGGCGCCGACCCAGCTCGCGAGCCAGGCGAGCCAGATCAGGGCGAGCAGTTGCGTCGGCCAGGTCGTGGTCCAACCACCCCAGGCGACAGAGAGAAGCTTGCTGAAATCAAAGGACATGCGGAAAGGTTCTTTGGGTTGGGCGGCAGCTCAGCTGGCGCGCGAGGAGAGCGCGTGATGCTCGATGGCGCTGGAGGCAAGCGCGCCGCCGCGGGCGAGAAGATGGGTGATGGTTTCGCGCAGCACCGGCTCGATCGGGCGCGGCGAGTAGCCGAGCTCGTTACGGGCCTTGCCGATCGAAAGGTCGCTCGCGGCGAGCGCGATGCGCACGCCCTCGGCGGTGCCATTGGGCGGCCGGCGCGTGATGTTGTCGGAGATATACTCGAGCATGATGCCCGAGAGCTCGGCGATCTTGCCGGGCACGATGACCGGAAACTGCCGGCGCCCGCTCATCGCGGACATCATCCGCAGGATGTTGCCGAGCGGAACGCAATCGCCGCCGAGGATGTAGCGCTGGCCGGTGCGGCCGCGTTCCATCGTCAGCACCAGGCCCATGGCGACGTCGCGGACGTCGACGAGGTTGACCAGGAAGTTGAGGTGCGGCTGCACCTTCTTCTGGAGGAAGTACCACAGCATCGCGGTCGGCGGCGTCAGATTGTGGTCGGCAGGCCCGATCGGCATGGTCGGGGTGCCGATCACGAGCGGAAAACCTTCAGCCGCGGCCTTCGCGGCGCAATGCTCGGCCAGCGATTTCGACCGCGTGTAGGCGCCCGGCATCGCATCGGCCGGCTGCAGCGCCTCTTCGGCGGGAGCACCGCCCAGGTCAGAATAGGGGAACAGGATCGATTCCGTCGAGCAGTGCAGGAAGCGCGAGACGCCGCGCTTCATCGCCGCCGCGAGCACGATCTCGGTGCCGCGGCAATTGACGTCGTGAAAGGCCTGCTTGTTGGCGACCCACATGCCGGGCAGGCCGGCGAGGTGATAGACCTGATCGACACCCGCAATCGCGGCATCGACCGCAGCGCCGTCCAGCACCGAGCCATGGGCATATTCAACGTCGGCATTCGCCGTGGCCGGCACACGGACATCGAGCACGCGCACCCGCTGCCCATGGGCGCGGAGCGCTTCGACGAGATGATGTCCGATGAAGCCGCTGCCACCGGTAACCAGTACGAGAGCCATGCAGAAGGTTTGCTGTTTTGCGTCTGGAGTTATCGGGTTGAAAGGGAATTGGTCGGAAGAGGCGCCAGAATCGCGGCAAGGTCGCGACGGAAGCCCAATGCAATGAATAATTTCGCCATGACAAACATCGGTCCGAGCAGAAAATGCGTGGGGTGGTCGACCATCGACGGCTGCCGCTCCTCGAAAACCTTGTGGCCGACGATCTGAGAAGCGACGCCAACCCCGATCAGCACTGCAAAAATCGACCACATCATGACGATCGAGACCTGATTGCCGATCGCGGCTGCGACCGAAAGCAGCACGATCATCGCGGCGAGAATGCCGAGCCCGATCCCGGCGTCCAGCATCAGCCAGTAGACCAGCACCGGCAGCGCCAGAATCACGGCCAGGCTCACCTCGATCCCGAACAACGGGAAGTGCACGAGCGTCAGAGGCAACACGGCGCCGGTGAAGAGCAGGAGGATGCCGACCACGTGCATCGCGCAATTCCAGGGATCGCGATGATATTCGACGTAGTCGGCCAGTTGGCGTTGAAAATAACTGGCCATCTCGGTCTCGTGCAGCATGGGGTCGGGGAAGGACGAAAAAAGCCTATAGCACCTGATAGCGCGGTGCACAAACCGGCGCTATTGTCGCGCAAAGCCGTTCAGTCGCGCTGTGAGGCAGGTCACAAAACGGTCAGGACTTCAAAGGGTTCCGCCAGGCGCCGTACCATGTTCGCTCAGTGCTTCTTGGCGGGCTTTTTTGCCGCAGGCGCAGGCGCCGCGGCCGGATGCGCAGGGACGTCCTCCGGCACCTTGGCATAGGTCAGGATCTGCAGCTGGCCGTTGACGGCCGAACTCGGCTTGGCCCGGTCGAGAAACTGCTCCTCGCCGAGGCCGATCGGATGCAGCCGCTTGGTCGAGATCTTGAACGTGTTCACCAGCACGTCGCGGATCGCGTCGGCCCGGCGCTGGCTGAGGATCGCGTTGGCTTCGCGCGTCTTCACGTTGGATTCGACGTGGCCGACGATCAGGAACGTGTAGGGCAGCAGCGAGGCATGGACCAGCGCGTCGGCGATGCGGCCGACGGTCTGGTAGGACGCCGGCTGGATGATCGGCGTGTCGGCGTCGAACTGGATCTGCGCGGTGAAGGTCGGCAAATTGGCCAGATCGGGCGCGATCGGCGGCCGGTTCACCGGACCCGGATCGTTCTTGATCCTGGCCTTGGCCCGCTCCATCACCTGCAGCTTC
The DNA here is from genome assembly GCF_029846695.2 of Bradyrhizobium nivariense. Lineage (NCBI taxonomy): Bacteria > Pseudomonadati > Pseudomonadota > Alphaproteobacteria > Hyphomicrobiales > Nitrobacteraceae > Bradyrhizobium > Bradyrhizobium nivariense. Next base: position 9,332 of record NZ_JARWCR020000081.1, read on the forward strand.
AGCGCGGGGATATCGATCTCGGCGGGTTGTTCGAAATGGTTGAGCTTGCCGACGATGTCGTCGCGGGTCGGCGGCGCCGTCTGCGCTCCTGCCGCGCCCGCGAGCAGGGCAAGGCCGAGCGCGAGGCCGATCCCGGCGGTGGTACGCCTGTTCGCGCGCATCACCGATACCCCGCGTCGTCGACGGCCTTCAGGCAGTTGTTGCTGATGCCCTTGGGCGTCGAGACCAGGCAGGGGATCGCCTTGCTGGTCTCCTTGGTCGAGCCGCCGCAGACCTTGACGATCTCGCGCTGGCAGACGTTCGCCACCGTGATGCGGGCAGCAACGCGCTTCTGGATCGCGTCGAAGGCGCCCAGATAGTCGCTCTGGCACTGCTGGGAGAGCGCGTCGCGGTTGCGGGACAGGCACTCTTTCAGGCGGGTCGAATCCGGGTTGACACCGCGGCAATTGGCAACGATTTCCGCACCGCAACTTTTTGCCAGCAGCCCGATCGAATCGCCAAAGCTCATGGTCTCCGCCGCCGCAAGCGACGGCATACCCAATGCCAGCAAGATCAGTGTGATGGAGCCCCGGACCATGGGCGCATCTGATACGGGGAAGTTCGCGGTGGTCAAGGGCTGTTCGGCCCAGAACTGTCGACAGTCCGGCCGGTGCGGCCAACGGTCCTCACTCCGCGGCGTCGGCGGGGGGCCATTCGATCAGGGCGACCGTGTGGTTCCTGAGGTCGTCGGCGACATCAGGATCGGCCTTGAGCTCGTCCAATGTCCTCGGCGGGGGAAGCTGGCTGCCGTTCTCGATCAGCTCCTGCGCATAGAACGCGAGTGCCTCGGGCGCATTCTCCAGGGCCTCATCGACGTCGTCGCCGCCGGAAATGCAGCCAGGCAGGTCCGGAAACCACAGGCCAACGGCATGGTCCGGGCCGGCGTCTTCGATGATGGCGATGTAGTGAGGCATGGGAGAATGGCGGCTCGAAAGTTGAACCGGAGGTTTGATTTGAATTATGAGTACCTCATCTGCGGAGGTAAGCAATTGAGCAAATTGACTTTGGTTGAAGGCTCCAGCTCATTCGTGTTTCGCGATGAGGGCGCCGTCCCTTCGCCACGTACGATGCGGGTCTTCTCGTTTTGCCCCCGATCGAGCAGTCAGCACACACGCATCCTCGTGGCGATGCATGGCGTTGACCGCGCCGCCGCGGAGTTTCGCGATCTTCTCGCGCCTCAAGCCGAACGCAATGGGCAAATCGTGCTGGTGCCGGAGTTCGACCCGGATCAGTTCCCGGGCGTCCACGCCTACAATTTCGGCGGCGTGCGGCTGCCGCCGCCGGACAACAAGGTCTTGCCGCGCGATCATTGGAATTTTGGGGTGATCGACCGGCTGTTTCATCATATTCGAGATGCGATCGAGTCCAGCCGTCACACGTTTGGCCTGTTCGGCAATTCCGCCGGCGCGCAATTTGTCCTGCGCTATCTCGCACTCAACGAAGCCGCTTCCGTCGATGTCGCCGTTGCCGCCAACTGTGGTTGCTACATGCTGCCGAACCTCACCAAGGGCTATCCAGACGGCATGGGAGGGATTGCCCTCAACGAAAGTCATTTGCGAAGGTATCTGGGACGGCGTTTGGTTATCCTGCTAGGCGACGCCGACAACGACCCTGATGCTCCCGATCTGCCCCGCTGGGACGAGGCGATGGCACAAGGCCCACATCGTCTTGCGCGGGGTCTCTGGCATTTCGAACACTGTACGGAGCTGTCCAAGAGCCTTGGCGTCGAACTGGGCTGGCGACTCGAAATCGCGCCGGGGGCCGGGCATGTCGACCAGCTGATCTACGACCAGGGAGCGAGCATCTTGAACGGCTGAGGGGAGGGTCTTGTGCGCAAGGCCTGCCTCACGCCCGCTGCACAAAGCTGTCCACGACCTTCTTCTCGCCGGCCTTGTCGAAATGGATGGTGAGCTTGTTGCCGTCGATCTTGGTGACATGGCCGTAGCCGAATTTCTGGTGGAAGACGCGGTCGGACAGCGTGAATTCCGAGGTCGTGCCGGTGGATTTGGCGACCAGCTCGCCCTCGATCGTCATCGGCCCGCGGCGGCGTGAGGAGAAGCTGCCGAAATCGGGCGAGGACGCAGAGGACGAAAACGACGAGGCCTCTTCCTCGAAACCGCCATGGCCGTCGCCACTACGTCCGCCGCCACCCCGGTTGCGGTTGGCTTGTGAACGATTGGCCTGGGCGCGCTGCCAGCCCGGGGTCGAATAGGTGGAGCCGAATGCTTCCATGTCGTCGAAGCGGGAAGCGCCGTAGCCGCCGGTGCCGCCCCAGGCGGAGCCGCCCTTGGATTCCGTGATCTCGACATTGGCCGCCGGCAGTTCGTCGAGGAAGCGCGACGGGATCGTGGTCGACCAGGTGCCATGGATCCGGCGGTTGGTGGCAAAATAGATTTTGGCGCGGCGGCGGGCGCGGGTCAGGCCGACATGGCCGAGCCGGCGCTCTTCCTCCAGGCCGGCGCGGCCCTGTTCGTCCAGCGTGCGCTGGCTCGGAAACAGGCCTTCCTCCCAGCCCGGCAGGAACACGTTGTCGAATTCCAGGCCCTTGGCCGAATGCAGCGTCATCAGCGATACCGCGTCCTCATCGGCGCCGCTGTCGCGGTCCATCACCAGCGAGATGTGCTCGAGGAACCCTTGCAGGTTCTCGAACTCCTCCATCGAGCGCACCAGCTCCTTGAGGTTTTCGAGCCGGCCCGCGGCGTCCGCCGAGCGGTCCTTCTGCCACATCTCGGTGTAGCCGCTCTCGTCGAGCACGATCTGGGCCAGATCCGTGTGCGCTGTGACCTCGCGCTGGGCGCGCCAGCGGTCGAACTGGGCGACGACGTCGCGCAAGGAGCCGCGCGCCTTCGGCTTCAGCTCGTCGGTCTCGACCACCGCGCGCGCCGCCTCGAACAACGGGATGCGGCGCTTGCGGGCGTGGTCGTGCAGCATCTGCACGGTGGCATCGCCCAAGCCGCGCTTGGGCGTGTTGACGATGCGCTCGAAGGCGAGGTCGTCCGCCGGTGAATTGATGACGCGCAGATAGGCCAGCGCATCGCGGATTTCGGCGCGCTCGTAGAAGCGCGGGCCGCCGATGACGCGATAAGGCAGGCCGAGCGTGACGAAACGGTCCTCGAACTCGCGCATCTGATAGGACGCGCGCACCAGGATCGCGATCTCGTTGAGCTTGTCGCCCTGGCGCTGGATCTGCTCGATTTCCTCGCCGATGCCGCGGGCTTCCTCTTCCGAATCCCACGAGCCCGTCACCGTGACCTTCTCGCCGTCCTGGTCCTCGGTGCGCAGCGTCTTGCCGAGCCGGCCTTCGTTATGGGCGATCAGGTGCGAGGCGGCGGCGAGGATGTGGCCGGTCGAGCGGTAGTTGCGCTCGAGGCGGATGACCTTGGCGCCGGGGAAATCATGGTCGAAGCGCAGGATGTTGTCGACCTCCGCGCCGCGCCAGCCATAGATCGACTGGTCGTCGTCGCCGACGCAGCAGATGTTTTTGACGTGGGCTTTTTCGTTCGCCGGAATCGGCGCCAAGTCATCATTCTCGTCATCACCGGGCCGACGCGAAGCGTCGAGACCCGGTGATCCATCTCGTGAAGAATCGATGGATTGCCGGGTCAAGCCCGGCAATGACGGATTGGAAGACGGCGCCTGCGACAGCAGCCGCAGCCACAGATACTGTGCGACGTTGGTGTCTTGGTACTCGTCGACCAGGATGAATTTGAAGCGCTGCTGGTACTGCCGCAAAATATCCGGGTGCTCGCGGAAGATGCGGATGTCTTCGAGCAGCAGATCGCCGAAATCGGCGGCGTTCAAAATCTTCAGCCGTTCCTGGTAGCTCGCATAGAGCTTGCCGCCCTTGCCGTTGCCGAACACAGCGGCTTCGCCCGAGGGCACCTGCGACGGCGTCAGGCCGCGGTTCTTCCAGCCGTCGATCAGGCCGGCCAGCATGCGCGCGGGCCAGCGCTTGTCGTCGATGTTGTCGGCTTGCAGGAGCTGCTTCAACAGCCGGACCTGATCGTCGACGTCGAGCACGGTGAAGTTCGACTTGAGCTGTGCCAGCTCGGCATGGGTCCGCAGGATGCGCCCGCCGATCGAGTGGAAGGTGCCGAGCCACGGCATGCCTTCGACGGCATGGCCGAGCATCTGGCCGAGCCGGTGCTTCATCTCGCGCGCGGCCTTGTTGGTGAAGGTCACCGACAGGATCTCGGCGGGGCGGGCCCGGCCCTGGCTCAGGATATGGGCGATGCGCGTGGTCAGCACGCGGGTCTTGCCGGTGCCGGCGCCGGCCAGCACCAGAACCGGGCCGTCCAGCGTCTCCACCGCCTCGCGCTGCTCGGGATTGAGCCCGGACAAATATTTCGGCCCCACCGAGGCGCGCGCGCGCGCGGCGATGCCGCCCGCGGCAGGCTGGTGGTCGGGGACATTCTGAGAGGCGATTTTGCTTGGCTCGGTCATGCGAATCATTGGCCCCACGATGGCACCGCGGGGTGACGGAAGGGAGCCTTCATAACAGGGATTACCGCCTATATGGGGTGGCGGCGAGGGTTTTTCCACGTACGCCGAACGCTGATTTGTTCCTGCGGGGGGCGCGAATTTCGACCCGCTTCAGGTCGGAACCATCGTTTCCCGGTCGAGATTGTCTCTGCAACCGTGGCGCGGTGGTCAACTGCGCCGATCGCAGACAGGTATCGAGACAGAGGTTCGGATCATGCTAGGCTGGGTTGTGACGTTTCTGGTTATCGCACTGATCGCCGGTATTTTGGGCTTCGGCGGCATCGCCGGCGCTTCGGTCGAAATCGCCAAGATCATCTTCTTTATCGCCGTCGTGCTGTTCCTGGTCTCGGCCGTGTTCGGATTGGTCCGCGGCCGCACCAGGGTCTAGCGCCTATCGCTTCGAGGGCATCGCGATGTTTCGGCCGATGCCCTCGGGCCGCGACACGGCGCCGTGGGCCTTGGCGACCGCAGTGATACGATCCTGGATGTCGGGCGGGAACGGCGCCACGCGCCGTGCGTCCATGTCCATGTGCAGCGACATGTTCTCCGACGTGGCGGACAGCCAACCCTCGGTGGCGTGCCTCATCTCCTCGAACGTGTGCAGCCGCTTGTCGTCGGCCTCTAACAGCCACACCAAAATCTGCACGGGATCGCCGAGATGGATTTCGCGCAAATACCGGACATGGCATTCCGCGGTGAAGGTCGAGCCGTGGCGCTCCCTCTTGTAGACCGGACCGATTCCGAGCTCGAGCCAGAACTCGTCGATCGCGCGGTCGAACATCACGTTGTAATAGGCCATGTTGAGATGGCCGTTATAGTCGATCCATTGCGGCTCGATCTGCATGATCGAGCCGCGGAACGGCTCGGCGTTGGGCGCAGCAGCTGCGGTCTCCGGCATGTTTCATTCCCTGGCTATGCGTCCGGTCGCTTGACTTGACCGGTGAGATGTCCTTTGCCACGGTTCTTCTGTCGGGAGGAACGTCCGTGGGTACGACCATCACCAATAATCCGCCGCGGGTCGAGCCGAAAGCCCTCGCAAGCGCGCTGGAGCAGCTCGCCGCCCGGTTCGGCAACCGTCTCATCACCTCGCAGGCCGTGCGCGAGCAGCACGGCCATACCACCACATGGATCGTGAACCAGCCGCCGGACGGCGTGGTGATGGCGCAGGAGACCGCCGACATCCAGGACGTGGTGCGGATCTGCGCGAAAAACGGCGTGCCCGTCATCGCCTTCGGCACCGGCACCTCGCTCGAGGGCCAGGTCAACGCACCCGCGGGCGGCATCTCGATCGACCTGCGCGACATGAACAGGGTGCTCGCGGTGCATGCCGAGGACCTCGACTGCGTGATCCAGCCCGGTGTCACCCGTAAGGCGCTCAACGAGCATCTGCGCGACCAGGGCCTGTTCTTCCCGATCGACCCCGGCGCGGATGCTTCCCTCGGCGGCATGGCCTCGACGCGCGCCTCCGGCACCAACGCGGTGCGCTACGGCACGATGCGCGACAGCGTGCTGGCGCTGAAGGTGGTCCGCGGCGACGGCGAGATCATCACGACCGGCACGCGTGCGAAGAAATCATCCGCCGGCTACGACCTGACGCATCTGTTCGTCGGCGCCGAGGGCACGCTCGGCATCATCTCGGAACTGACCATCCGCCTGCGCGGAATCCCCGATACGATCGCGGCCGGAGCGGTGTCGTTCGAGACCGTGCACGGGGCATGTCAGGCCGTAATCCTGGCGATCCAGACCGGCATTCCCGTAGCGCGCATCGAGCTGCTAAACGCCGCGCAGGTGAAGGCCTGCAACGCCTATTCGAAGCTGACGCTGCCGGAGACGCCGCTGCTGCTGATGGAATTTCACGGCAGCGAGATCGAGGTCGGCGAACAGTCCAAGGCCTTCGGCGAGATCGCAAAGGACTGCGGTGGCGGCGACTTCTCCTGGACCACCAAGGCGGAGGATCGCACAAAACTGTGGCAGGCGCGGCACGACGCCTATTGGTCGGTGAAGGCGCTGCGGCCCGGCGACAGCATCGGCGTGGTCGCGACCGACGTCTGCGTGCCGATCTCGCGCCTTGCCGATTGCGTCAGCGAGACCGAGGAAGATCTCAAGCGGCTCAACCTGTTGTCGCCGATCGTCGGCCATGTCGGTGACGGCAATTTCCACTGTTCGCTGGTCTGCGACACCAACGATGCCGGCGAGATGGCACGCGGTGAGGAGTTCATGCATCGGCTGGTCGAGCGCGCGCAGGCGATGGACGGCACCTGCACCGGCGAGCACGGCATCGGCCAAGGCAAGCAGAAATATCTCAAGGCGGAATTGGGCCCCGAGGCACTCGATGCGATGCGGGCGCTGAAGAAGGCGCTCGATCCGCAGAACATCTTCAATCCCGGCAAGATCGTGCCGGAGGCGTAGCGCGGCCTACTGCATCGCGGTCGCGGAACTTTCCGCAGCCGGGCCGGTTCCAATTCCGTCAACTTCCGATGCCTCAATGGCGCGGCTCTGCGGGAGGATGCGATGTTGCGACCGGTCATTGGAATTGCCGTGATGGCGCTGGCCTGCATGCTGGCGGGCACGGCTCTGGGGAAGGGCGGAGGCGGCGGACACGGCGGCGGACACGGCGGTGGGCACGGCGGCGGTCATGGCGGCGGTCATGGGGGTGGTCATGGCGGTGGCCATCATGGCGGCGGCCATTTCGGCGGTCACGGTTTCGCGCACGCGCATGGCGGCGGCGGACATCATGGCGGGATGCGGTTCGCAACCGGAGCCCGACATGGTGGCCCGAACTTCGGTCAGATCCGCAATGCGGCCGTCCGTCCCGCGAATTTCCGCAATGCCCTCAATGCGCACTCCAGCGCGTTCCGCAACGGCCGGCTGATCGGCAATCCGGCAGCGCGTGCCCAGATCGCAGCCGCGGCCGCACTCGCCGGCTGGCGCGGCGCCGGCAGCGGATGGTGGCAACATGCCGGGGGCGGTTATGGCTGGGTCGGGCCGCTGTTCTGGCCGTTCGCCTATAACGACCTCTATGATTACACAGTCTGGGGCGACGGTCTCGGCTTCTGGGGCTACGGCTATCCGGACATCTATGCCGGCATGTTTGGGCCCTATGGCTATGACGGTCTCTCGGCCTATCTGCCGCAGCGTCCGCAAGGACGGCGGCATGCGCGAGGCGCTCCGCTCGATCAGCTCTGCGGCAGCGACCGCCGCGAAATCGTCGGTCTGCCGATCGACCAGATAACAGCCGCGGTGCAGCCGACGGATGCGCAAGGCGCGAGCCTCGACGAACTCGGCAACGCCTCGATCCAGGCGGCAGAGCTGATCCGCGCATCCTGTCCGGCTCAGGTCGCGGCGACGGCGCCCGGCCGCCTCGCGGCGATGCAACAGCGCGTCGAGGCAATGGAGAAGGCGGTCGATCTCGTCCAGCCCGCACTGGATAAATTCTATGACTCGCTCACCGACGAGCAGAAGGCGCGCTTCAATGCGCTGGCCGAGAATCAGCGTCGTGCTTCCAACAATGCCAGTGGATCGCTGGTCCAGAATTGCGGGGCGTCTGCTGCACTCGATTGGCCCGGCGCCGACATCGAGGCGAGGCTTCATCCCGACGACACCCAGCGCGCTGCGCTGCAGGTGCTCCAGGATACCAGCGCCAAGGTCAGCGCATCGCTCAAGGCGGCTTGCCAGCCCAGCGACGTGATGACGCCGCCGGCGCGAATGGCCGCGATCCGCAAGCGGCTCGACGCGATGCTGGATGGCGTCAAATCGGTGCGCGCCGCGCTCGAAGATTTCTATGCCACGTTGAACGACGAGCAGAAGGCGCAGTTCGAGGCGATCGGACCACGTCGGACGTCCTGAACGTGTCGCGAGCCGCGGAGTGTGGCGGAAAAAACCGCCTCGCCGATCTCACTACGGTTCTCTATGCTGGGCGCGGTTTGAAGCGCGACGATGCGGCGGCTGGAAGACCACGGGTGGCGGGGCGATGAAGTGGTTCGCGCGCGAGACGCGGCAAGACATCTGGGATGAAGCGATCGAACGGCCGCTCGGCGACATCGAGGCCGCCGAGCGCATCCGTGCGATCTGTGAGGCCGCTGCGGCGAGTGCTGCGACCGTCGGAGAGGCCACACGTCACGACAAGCGCGAAAGCGAGCGCTATGAACGCGCGGCGAAAGTCGCGATGGAAATCGCGATGAAGATCTCGGACGGATTGATGCGCGACGACGCGGTCCGTCGCATCGTCGATCTCTGCATGAAGGCCAACGACATCAAAACCGCGCAGATCCTGTTTCGCGCGATCCATGCCAGCTGGATCCGCGAAACGATACAGCGCGATTATCCCGCGCTGTCGCAGTGAAGGCTGATTGTTGCCACGAGGAAGGTGCGCTCCCTCTCCCGCTTGCGGGGGAGGGCCGGGGTGGGGGTCTCTCCACCAGCGATATATCGCGAGTGGATAAAGCCCTCACCCGCCACGCTCTTGCGAGCGTGTCGACCTCTCCCGCAAGCGGGAGAGGTGCACCGCGCCCGCGGCCTAACCCAACTTACGCCACTTTCGCCAGCTTGCGCACCGCCTCGTCCACGCTGTGGAAGACGTGCTCCTTCGGCAGCACATCGAACAATCGGAACCGCTCGAACGCATCCTGCGCGCGCACCGATTCCAGCCGGGCCAGCGCGACCGTGACGCCCTGTTCGCTGCACGCCCTGAACACGTCGAGCAGGATCTGCGCGGCGGTGAAGTCGATCTCGACCATGCCGCTCGCCTCCAGCACCAGCAGCTGCGGGGGCGTCGCGCCGAGCACCTTGGTCACATCACTGCGAAAGCCGGGCGTGTTGAGGAACGACAGCGGCGCCTGCAGCCCGATCACGGCGACGCCGGCGATGCGCTCGCCGGCGATGTGCGGATGCGCCGGCCACCAGATCGTGGTCCCCGGCACGCGCTCGAATTCGACCAGCCGCGCGCGCGTCGTGCTCCAGATGCCGTGCAGCAGCGACAGTACGATGCCGAGGAACGCGCCCTGCTGGATCGGCAGCACGATGATCAGCGCGGCGGTGGCAGCGATCAGAAGGAATTCGCTTGGGGATTGGCGATAGATCGTGACGATCTGCTTCACGCGGATGATGCGCAGCGCGACGAACAGCAGGATGCCGCCGAGCGCGGCGTCCGGAACGTGCTGCAGCAATCCCGTTCCAAACGCGAGCAGCGCCAGCACGATTGTTCCGGCCGCAAGGCCCGCAAGCTGCGATTGCCCGCCGGTCTCGGCGACAATACCCGTCCGCGGCGGGCTGGCATTGACCGGAAACGCGCCGAACAGGCCCGACAGCACGCTGCCGGCGCCCGCGCCGAGGAAATCGCGATCGACATCGGCCGGTTTGTCGGGATCGGACGGGAACGAGCGCGTTGTCGCGGCGGTCTGCACCATCACCACGACCGTGATGACAAAGGCGAGCGGCACGAGGCGGATCCATTGCTCCGGCGCAAGCTCGGGGATGGTCGGCCGCGGCAGCGTCCCCGGCACGGCGCCGACGACGTTGACGCCCTTGCTCTCGAGGCCGAGCACGATTGTGGCCAAGGTCGCTGCGACGAGCCCGATCAGCGCGCCCGGAATTTTTGCGCTGACCTTCTCGGAGACGAAGACCACGGCCAGCACACCGAAGCCGATGCACAACGTGAAGGGATTGGTGCGGCCGAGCTCGCTTGCGAGCACGCCGATGCGATCGAGCGTCGGCCCGTTCGGCGATTCCAGACCCAGCACGCCCGGCAATTGCGACACGATGATGTGGACGGAGATGCCGGCGAGAAAGCCGACCATGATGGGCACGGACAAGAGATTGGCGATGCCGCCGAGGCGGAAGGCGCCGCCGGCCAGCATCATTGCGCCGACCATCAGTGCCAGCGCGATCGCGAGCCCCTGATACTCAGGCGAGCCGGCGGCGGCCAGCGCGGCAAGCCCGCCGGCGAAGATCGGCGTGATCGTGGAATCGGCGCCGCAGGACAGGAAGCGGTTGCCGCCGAGCATCGCAAAGCCGAGCGATCCCGCCATGAAGGCGAAGAAGCCGATCTGCGGCGCGAAGCCGCCGAGCCGCGCGGTGGCCATCTGTTCGGGGATCGCAATCGCCGCCAGCGTCAGCCCCGCCATGAGATCGCCGGGCAGGGAATAGGACGCGAGCGACCGGAACAGCGGCCATGCATGCTTGGGGTGAGCGTCGTGCGGCATTGATGTGGAATCCCCGGAAGGCCTGCGTCGGACGATCAGACTACAGCAATTCGGGCTCGGACGGCGGCAGATGGCGAATATCCGCAACTCTCTTCTGTCCCGGACGCGCTGCAGCGCGTAGCGTTGCTGCGCAGAGCCGGGATCCAGGATGCTGCACAGTTCGCTGCCGCATGGGCCCCGGCTCTGCAGCGCACCGCCGAAGAGCGCTGCGCTGCGTCCGGGGCACGAGAGCCGCATCAACAGAAATGTCCGCAAGCCATGGGCTCGCGGACATCTTTTCGCGGCGCGGGCGGAAGCCTCAGTACCGGCCGCGGTCGTTGTGATAATCGCCGCCGCGACCGCCGCCACCCATTCCCATGCCAAGTCCGATACCGATGCCGATGCCCTGCATCACAGCGCCGGGCGGCGGGCCGCGATCCGGCGGCGGCGCGCGCTCGTAAACCACTTCATCAGGCGGCGGCCGGCGCGGCTTCGGCGGCGTCTCGACCACCTTGCGCTTCGGCGGCGTGTCGTCGACGCGCTTCTTGATGACGGGCGCGACCGTCGGGTTGACCGGCGTTGCCGGCGTCGACGGCGTCGAGCACGGACAGGTCGGCGCCATTGCGACAGCGATCGGGGCCGGGACGGCTACGGCCGCAACGGGTAAGGCATAGTTGCGGTTCTGCACGCGCAGCAGCAGCCTGCGCGCGGTCGCAGCCAGATCGCTGTTGTCCCAGTTCGCCAGATAGGCCTCGAACGAAGCGCGGGTGTTGATCGCGGTGGCCCGCTCCCATGCCAGCATCTGGCGCCGGCGCTCCAAAATCGTGCGCAGGCGCGGGGTGAAGGACGCCTGCGCATACAGTTCGACATAGGCCTGATACGCGGGAACAGTGTCCTCAGTGATCACCAGCTCATAGGCGGCCTTGGCATCCTTGCCCTGCAAATCCTTGCGCCAGTCCTCCACGCTGCGCGTTCCGCTCGCAAGCGCCATGGAGGATGCGCCAGGAAGCGCAGGCTGACCGCTGCTGCTCTCGCCGAAGAACTTGAAGTCGGTCGTCAGCGACGAGCTTTCCCAGGGGATCTGCCGTCCGTCGGTCGATTGCGCCACGGCGACGCGAATGCGCTTGAACACTTCCTCGATCGGCAAATTGGGCTGCTTGGCAACGGTCAGCGCCGCGGTGGTATACGGGCTGTCGATGCCGCTGCCGTCCTCGGCTTCCGCGCCGGGCGAGGTCGAATAGGAGATGAAGGAGCCCGGCGCGCCGGCCTTGGTGTCGACCATCGCAAGCCCGTGGCCGGCACCGCTGAGCGCAGGGAACGGATTGTTGCGGCAGGCATCGAGCATGAAGATGCGCGCCCGCGTCGGCAGCGCGCCGAGCGTGTTGAGCAGGTCGTTGAGCCGCACACCCTGCAGCGGAATGTCGGCCTCGCGCTTGGGATCGAGATCGACGGGAACGAGATAGTTCTCGCCGTCGATCTGGAGGCCGTGGCCGGCATAGAACACCAGTGCGACAGTGTCGGCGCCGCTGGCGCTGACCTTGCCGGCGAAATCCGAGATCGCCTGACGCAAGTCGTTCTGCGCCAGATTGGATGCCGTGGTGACGGTGAAGCCGGCATTGCCGAGCAGCTCCGTCATGCCCTTGGCGTCGTTGGCTGCGTTGGGCAGTTCCGGCACGGTGCGATAGGCCGACTGACCGATCACGAGTGCGAGCCGCGCTTCGGCCGCGGCCTCCGTTGGCGTCGTCAATTGCGTGAGCGCGAGAAGGCCGGATGCAAGAAACAAATTACGAAGGACTGGACGGCGCATGATGTCACCTCCATCGGCAATGCGCGCGATGATGTCACCTTTTCTAGGTTGCCGCCACGCGTCTGTCTGTGCACTGGATCACGTTGAGCCGCGGCAAAAAGGGGCAGGAGGTCTGCCAGAGCGGGTGCGGCATCGTTCTGGCGCCATCCATGTGAATTGCGCATTGATCCATGCGCCAATTGGATTGATCCCGGATGCTGCGCGTAAGCGTCCTCTCGCAGATCGGGTCCCATGCTCGTCTGATCGAAATCCCGCAAAAAAGATGGTTGTTTCGCTGCGCGCTGCTGCCGTCGATGTTCGCAACACGCCGCTTTGCGACGGCCGGCCGCAAGCCTTGCCTGGGCCGTCGCTTTCGCCATACAGTTCGTGCAACGGGCTGCGGCAACGACCGCGGCGCGAAAAATAATAATTGGGGAGAGACCGCACCATGTCCATCGTGCCCGTGAACCGTCGCGCGTTCATCAAATCGTCGACGGGCCTTGCCGCCGGCCTCGTGTTCTCCCCCGCACTCATCGGCCGCGCCGAAGCCGCGACGCTGAAGCTGAAATGCTCCTCCTCGCTGCCGAACGATCCCAAATTCGCCAACGGCCGCGTCTACTACGACAATCTCGTGAAGAACCTGAAGGCGAACGGCCTCGGTGAGCAGGTCGAGGTCGCGTTCTTTCCCGACAATCAGTTGGGGCAGGAAATCGACGTCATCAACTCGGTGAAGCTCGGCGTTATCGACCTCATGGTGTCGGGCTCGTCGATCTCGGCCAATCTGGTGCCGCTGGTCGGCACCTACGATCTCGGCTTTCTGTTCTCGAGTTTCCCGCAGCAGACCAAGGCGTTCGACGCCGGCGCCGCCAAGCCGATCGAGGAGGCGCTGCTCAAGGGCAGCAACATCCGCATCATCGCCTGGGCCTATAATTTCGGCTCACGCAGCGTATTTGCGAAGAAGCCGGTGAAGACGCCGGAGGATCTCGCCGGCCTCAAGATCCGCACCCTGCCAAATCCCGTCATCACGGAATGCCTGCGTCTGATGGGGGCCGCCGCGACGCCGCTGGCGTTCGGCGAAATCTACACGGCGTTGCAGGCCGGCGTGCTGGACGGGCTGGAGCACGATCCGCCGACGATCCTGGCCAGCAAGTTCTTCGAAACGGCGAAATTCTACGCGCTGACGCAGCACAATTTCTCGCCGCTCGCGATCTATTTCAGCGACATGACCTACAACCGCATGGATCCGAAGCTGCGCGACGGATTTCTCGATGCCGCGAAGAAGGCCGCATCCGACACGCGCACCCATGGGCTCGCGGTCGAGAAGGAGGCGCTGTCGGCCTTGACCGAGAAGGGCGTGACGGTGGCCGAATGCGACCGCGAGGCGTTCAGGAAGCGCGTGGCGCCGCAGACCGAGAACTTCATCAAGGCGCGGCCGGAATCCAAGGCCGTCATCGACATCATCCGCGCCACGCAAGCTTGAGATGGCCAAATCCGAGCTGGCGATGACAGGCGCCGCGTCCCTCTCGGGCGGCCGCCACGGGAGCATCGCACTGCTGCTTCGCGTCAGCGACGCGACCGCGGCCATCCTGCTGGCCGCGGATCTCGCGGTGGTGTGCGGTTCCGTGCTGCTGCGCTTCTGCTTCAACGCGCCGGTCGAGTGGTCCGACGACGTCGCGCGCGGCCTGATGGTCGGCTCGGCCTTCTTCGGCGCGGCGAGCGCGCTCGCGCGTGGCGAGAATGTCGGCGTCTCCTTCTTCCGCGATCTGGCTCCGGTACGGCTGCGGACGTTGGTCGATGCGGCAAGTGCGCTGCTGGTGGTGCTGATCTCGGCCTATGTCGCTTACAATGCGATCAAGCTCGGCTCGCTGACGGCGGGTCAGACCACCGGCTCGGGCTTGCCGCTGGAGCTGACCTTCTACCCGATGGGCGTCGGCGCGCTGTTCATGACGGTGTTCGCGATCGACCATCTCTGCGCGAGGCCGCTCCTTGACATCGTCAGGGGGCTCGTCGCGATCGCCGTCGCGACCGGCCTTTATCTCGCCTGGGATTATCTGTCGCCGTCGTCGGTGCCGTCCGCGGGAACGCTGATGCTGATCGGTTTCTTCGCGACGCTGTTCGGCGGATTGCCGATCGGCTTTGCGCTGGCGCTGGCCGCGCTGATCTTCATCTGGGTCGAGGGCGCGCTGCCCGGCGTGATCTTCGCCCAGCAGATGGCGCGCGGCATCGACAATTTCGTGCTGCTCGCGATCCCGTTCTTCATCCTCGTCGGCTACCTCATGGAAGCCAACGGCATGTCGGTGCGCCTGATCGAGCTGTTGCAGCGCGCGGTGGGCCGCATGCGCGGCGGGCTGAACGTGGTGATGGTGGCCTCGATGGTGCTGTTCTCCGGCATCTCGGGCTCGAAGATGGCCGATGTTGCCGCCGTCGGCTCCGTGCTGATCCCGGCGGCGCGCCGCTCCAAGCAGAATCCGGGCGGCGCGGTGGCCCTGCTCGCGGCATCCGCAGTGATGGCCGAGACCATTCCGCCCTGCATCAACCTGATCATCCTGGGTTTCGTGGCGAACCTGTCGATCGGCGGCCTGTTCGTCGCCGGCCTGCTGCCGGCGGCACTGATGGCGCTGGTCCTGATCGCCGTCTCCATCATCTTCGGCAAGCCTCCGGCTAAAGCCGAGGACGTCGCGCCGCAGATGCCGGTGTCGGGTCTGTGGAGCGGCGCGATCGCCTCGTTCGGCCTGATCTTCATGATCTTCTTTGGCTTCAAGAGCGGCTTTGCCACGGCCACGGAAATCTCCGCCTTTGCCGTGGCCTATGCGCTCGTCGTCGGCAGCGTCGTGTTCCGCGAGCTCAGCTTCACATCGGCCGCGCATAGTTTTGTCCAGGCCGCAACGCGCGCCGGACTCGTGCTGTTCATCGTCGCCGCGGCGCAGTCGCTCGCCTTCACGCTGACCCTGCAACAGGTGCCGCATGCGGTCGGCGATTTCATGCTGGGACTGTCCAAGTCTTCAGGCGTCTGGCTGTTCATGCTGCTCGCGATCGCCGTGCTGATCGTGATGGGCTCGGTGCTGGAAGGCGCGGCCGCGCTGATCATCTTCGGGCCGCTGCTGCTGCCGGTGGCCGTGCAGCTCGGTGTCGATCCCCTGCATTTCGGCGTCGTGCTCGTGATCGCGATGGGCATCGGCCTGTTCGCGCCGCCACTTGGGCTCGGGCTCTACGGCGCCTGCCTGATCGGCAATGTGCCGATCGAGCAGACGGTGAAGCCGATCATGGGCTATCTGGGCCTGTTGCTGCTCTGTCTGCTGGTGATAGCGTTCGTGCCGTCGCTCAGCACCGCGCTGCCGCGCGCATTCGGTTATTGAGGGAGTGTTGCCGTGAAAGTCCTGCTGGCCCACACGCCGGAGATGCGCCGCAATTACTACGGTGATCGCAGCCTGAACGGCCTGCGCGCGGCCGCCGAGGTGGTCCTGCACGAGAGCGATGATACTCTGGACGCCGCCGGCCTCGTGCGCGCTGCGAAAGATGTCGACATCATCGTCGCCGATCGCATGACCGAGGGCCGTGGCGAGATCTTTCCGCAACTGCCGCGCTTACGCGCCTTCGTTCGCTGCGCCGTCGATATCCGCAACGTCGATGTCGATGCCGCCTCGAACGCCGGCGTGCTCGTGACCCGCGCCGGTCCGGGCTTCGTGCAGGCGGTCGCCGAGCTCGCGATCGGCTTCATGGTCGATCTCTCGCGCGGCGTGTCGCGGGCGACGGCCGACTACCAGGCCGGCCGCAGGCCGGAGGCGCGGATGGGCCGTCAGCTCGCGGGCAGCCGCATCGGCATCATCGGCTATGGCAGCATCGGGCGTTACCTCGCCGACGTGGCAAAAGTGCTGCGCATGGAGGTGCTGGTCTCCGATCCCTTCGCGACCGTCAGCGACAGCGCCATCAGGCAAGTCGGTCTCGACGATCTCCTCGCCGCGTCGGACTATGTCGTCTGCCTTGCGGTTGCGAACGAAGAGACCGAGAGCCTGATCGGGGAGGCGGCACTGGCGCGCATGCAGAGGCACGCCGTGTTCGTCAATCTCTCGCGCGGCAACCTCGTCGACGAGGCCGCGCTCGCGCGGGCGTTGCTGGAGAGCCGCATCGCCGGTGCGGCGATGGATGTCGGCCGTGCAGCTGACCAGATGCCGACCCCGGAACTGGCAAAACTCCCCAACGTCATCGCCACGCCGCATGTCGGCGGCCTGACGCCGCAGGCGATCGAGTATCAGTCCCTTGAAACGGTGCGGCAGGTCGAAGCGATCGTCAAAGGCGAGATCCCGCCGGGTGCCGTCAATGCGGAGCGCTGGACGCGGCGGCCGTGAGCGCCGTTACAGCCGGTCCACTGCCCTGAACGTCCCGACTTCTGGATCACCGTCCTGGCGCTAGTGATCGCTATCGTGTCATGAGGACACTTGCCGATGCTGGACGCGTTGTCGAAACGATAGGTCTTGCGCCCCTGAACAGGTCGCTATCCTGCGCAGCTTGGACGATGCGTAAGGCACCGGGGAAAACCGGCAAGTTACTGCCAGACTGACGCAACTTGCAGGGTCAATCGTTAACTAAATCGCGTGATGCGGAACGCCCCGGTTCCGAAATTGTGCAGTTTTTAACCCCGCTCCTTCCGATAGTGGTCGACGCGGCTCAACCAGAAGTTCGGGCCGCCGCGTCGAGGGGACTTGCGGATCAAGATGAGCGGTCGCGATCAGAACGATCAGGATCGGAGGCGTATGACCGGATGGTGGCGTGCCGCGCCGCTGCTCGGGCTCTATCGCCCTGCGCTCGTCGCGGTCGGCGTCGGTCTTCTGTTCTCGATCGTGGGTGCGGCCGCAGTGGCGCGATGGGAAGACCGCGTCAACAAGATCGAGTTCGAAAGCGCGGCCGAGACCGAAGCGATCGTCATGCAGAACGGCATGGGCGAATACATCTCCAGGCTCGTCGCGCTGCGCACGCTGTTCGAATCGACCAACCAGGAGATCACCCGCAGCGAATTCGAGACCTTCAGTGCCCGCCTGTTCGAGCACCATCCCGGCATGCTGCGCATCGGCTGGGTGCCGCGCGTGAACCGCAAGGAGCGCGCCGAATACGAGGCCGCGGCGATCGCGGACGGTGTGGCCGGCTATCGCATCAAGTCGCTCCAGGGCGATGCGTTCGCGACCGCGCCGCAAAGCGACGAATATTTTCCGGTGTTCTACTCGACCCAGCCGAAGACATCTTCGGTCTACGGCATGGACTACGCGACCGTTCCGGAGCGCCGCGCGGTGCTCGAGCGCGCGCGCGACACCGACCGGGTCGCGGCCATTCGCACCCGTCTCTACGAGCCGAAGGAGGGCGGCCGGCTGCCCGACGTCCTCGTCGCCATTCCCGTCTACGCCAAGGGAACGTCGCGCGACACGGCCGTGGACCGGCGCCGCAATCTCGCCGGCTTCGTCGTCGGCATCTTCGACCTGCCGCTGCTGATCCAGTCCATTCGCGTGACCACCGGCGCAAGCCCCGCGGTCAGCGTGAACGTCTATCCGCCGTTCACGGGGCAGATCGTCAACCTGGAGGAACTGCTGCCGGATTATTCGTCGGCCGCCAAGGCGCCGCAGTCGATGCGGGACGTCGCGCGGGCCCTGCACTGGTCGGGCAATCTCAAGATCGGCGACACCGATTGGCAGGTGCGGGCGGTTCCAGCTGCCGGCGGTTCGCTGGAGACGACTTACGATCGCGCGGGCGCGGTGTTGATCGTCGGCATGCTGCTGACGCTGTCGCTTTCGACCTATCTCATGCTCGCAAGCCGCAATTCGCAGCGGCTGACGCTGGCGAACCGGCGGGTGCTCGAACTCGCCCAGACCGACATCCTGACCGGACTGCCGAACCGCGCCTTCTTCCTCGCCCGGCTTGACGAGCTCAATGATCAGAAGGACGGCGGTCCGACCTTCTCGATCCTGATGCTCGACCTCGACCGCTTCAAGAACGTCAACGACTCGCTCGGTCATGGTGCGGGCGATGCGCTGCTGCGTCAGGTCGCACAGCGGCTGAAATCCGCACTGCGCGCCAGCGACGTGCTGGCCCGGCTCGGCGGCGACGAATTCGCCATCATTCAGGAAGCTTGCGAGGATCAGCGCGTCTGCTCGACCGAACTGGCGGGGCGGATCGCAAAGCTCGTTGCCGAGCCGTTCCTTCTTCCCGGACACCGCATCGAGATCGGCACCAGCATCGGCATTGCGATCGCGCCGGATCATGGCAGCGACCAGGAGCAGCTCCTGAAGAAGGCCGACCTTGCGCTCTACCGCTCGAAATCGGCGGGCCGCAACTGCTTCACCATTTACGACGAGGCGATGTCGGCCGAGCTCGAGGCGCGCAGCACGCTGGAAGGCGATTTGCGCGACGGCATCGCGCTCTGCCAGCTCGAGGTGCACTATCAGCCGTTCGTCGACGCGCTCAGCGGCGCGCGGCGCGGCTTCGAGGCGCTGGTGCGCTGGCGGCATCCGACGCGCGGCTTGATTCCGCCGGACCAGTTCATTCCGCTTGCGGAGGAGACCGGGCTGATCGTGCCGCTCGGCGAGTTCGTGCTGCGGCGCGCCTGCGCGGACGCGGCCGGCTGGCCCTCCGATCTCATGGTCGCCGTGAACCTGTCGCCGATCCAGTTCAAGGAGGCCGAGCTGTTCGAGATGATCAGCGCGGCGCTTGCTGATTCCGGGCTGCCGCCGCAGCGGCTGGAGATCGAGATCACGGAATCCGTGCTGCTGGAACGCGGCGTCGAGAACCACGCCTTCATGGAGCGGCTGAAGAGTATCGGCATCGAGCTCGCGCTCGACGATTTCGGCACCGGCTATTCGTCGCTCAGCTATCTGACCGCGTTCCCGTTCGACAAGATCAAGATCGACAAGTCGTTCATCCGCAACCTCACGCATCAGCCGCGCAGCTCCGCCATCATCTCCTCGATCGTGACGCTGGCGCGCGGGCTGGACATGTCGGTCACCGCCGAGGGCGTCGAGACCCGCGAGGAATTCGAGCGGCTGAAGGCACTCGGCGTCAATTTCGCGCAAGGCTATCTGTTCGGCCGCCCGCAGCCAATCGACCGGATCCTGTTCGACGCGCCGGTCAAACCGTCACAGCTCGACGCCGCCTGAGCGCCCGCCTCGTCCTTCGAGACGACCGCTTCGCGGTCTCCTCAGGATGAGGCTAAGCGGCCCTGGTGCCTGTTGAAGCTGCCGCCGCGCGCTCCGTCCTCATCCTGAGGAGCCCGCCTAAAGCGGGCGTCTCGAAAGGATGGGCCGCAGGGAAACCGCTCTCGAGTGCGATCGCGCTGTCGCTCAAGGGCCATGCGCGAAAAGCGCTTGACCCGGGCGGGTCCGGATGGTCGGAAGGACCGTCCGGGGATGAAACACACAATGCGGCTTCCGTTCTTCTACGGCTGGGTCGTGGTCGCGGTGACCTTCGTCACCATGGCCATCGGCGTCAACGCGCGCACCGCCTTCTCTCTGTTCTTTCCTCCCATCATCTCCGAATTCGGCTGGGAGCGCGGCGTCACTGCGGGCGCCTTCTCCTTCGGCTTCGTGGTGTCGGGCATGGTCAGCCCGCTGATCGGCCGGCTGATGGACCGCGCCGGCCCGCGCGCGGTGATGGAGCTCGGCGTGGTTCTGATGGGCGGCGGGCTGCTGCTTGCGCCGCTCACGAGCCAACCCTGGCATCTCTATGTCACCGTCGGCGTCATGTCGGCGCCGGCTCGGTGTGTCTCGGCTATTCCGGCCAGTCGCTGTTTCTGCCGAACTGGTTCATCCGCAAGCGCGGCTTCGCGATCGGCATCGCCTTCGCCGGCGTCGGCATCGGCTCGGTGACGCTGCTGCCATGGGTGCAGCACATGATCGAACAGACCGGCTGGCGCACCGCCTGCACTGCCATGGGCCTGCTCATCCTGGTCGTGCTGGCGCCGGTCAATCTGTGCCTGCACAAGCGCCCCGCGGATATCGGCCTCCAGCCGGACGGCGACGCGGCGCCGGCCGCGGGTGCGTTGACGCCAGTCTCCAACGTCGTCGATCCCGTCTGGGTCGGTACCGAGTGGACGCTCGTGCGCGCCGTCGCCACCGCGCGCTTCTGGTGGATCGCGCTTGGCTATTTCTGCGGCCTCTACATCTGGTACGCGGTGCAGGTGCACCAGACCAAGTTCCTGCTCGACATCGGCTTCAGCCCTGGTGTTGCGGTGTGGGCGCTCGGCATCGTCAGCCTGCTCGGCATTCCCGGCCAGATCCTGCTCGGCCATGTCTCCGATCGGATCGGGCGGGAATGGGTGTGGGCGATCAGTTGCGGGGGCTTTGCGATCTCTTTCGCGGCGCTGATGGCGCTGAAATTCCAGCCGTCGTTGTGGCTTGTTTACGTGATGGTGTTCACGCAAGGCGCGCTTGGCTACGGCCTCACCTCGATCATGGGCGCGGTGGTGTTCGAGATTTTTCAGGGCAAGCACCAAGGCAGCATTTTCGGCACGATCATGCTGGCGGCCCTGGCCGGCGGCGCAGCCGGTCCCTGGGTCACCGGCTTGCTCTATGATCGCGCCGGCGACTACACGCTCGCCTTCGGCATCGCGATCATCGTGAGCGGATTGTCGGCACTCGCGATCTGGCAGGCCGCGCCGCGCAAGGTGCGCGCCGTGGCCGGCCGGCTGGACAAGCTCCAGGCGGGAACCGGAGCCGAATAAGGTTCCGCACGCACCGCATTGCCTTCGCTTCTTTCGCAGAACGTTAAGCATCTCGCGTCTTGGCGTGGTGCGACGGGACTGCAAAAACATCTTGGACACCATCGCAGCGCTAGCGTCGATTGCCGCATCTTCCCGATGCCCCCGGTCCAACGATGTCTGCCTCCGGTTGTCCTGTGACAGAAATTCCGGAAGTGCTGTTGGCTGCGTTCGAACGCGCCGACGATGGCGTCGTCATCGTCGATAGCGCGCATCGCATCACGCACTTCAACGCCGCTGCAGAGCGGATCTGGAAATTCGCGCGCGCTGAGATGCTCGGCCGCGATGCCGGAATTCTCACCCTCAAATGCCTTCAGGCCGATCCTTGCGTTGACATGGCACCCAGGGACAACGCCTATCGCGATCCCATCGTGCTATAACGCGTCGCACTTCTGACCGCGTCGTCGATCTCGTCGGCTAGCTCGTCTGCGCCTATTTGATGGAGATCAGTTGCCAATGACGATGCCTGTTCGGCGCTCATCGAGAGCGGCTCGTCAATGTCATAGTTGAATTTGATGCGCCAGATCTCGCCGCGATTTCGATGAGGCTCGATGAGCACCACTGGAAGATCGGGCAACCCGTTCTGCAACAGCAGCAGCGACAAACTGGTCATTGGAGCCAACGCATCGAGTTACCCCAATCGTACCTGGTTTGCTTTCGGCCGCTTTTGATGTCGTGGCAATGCATAGTGAATGGTTAGCAGGCTTGCGTTGCTGTCATCGAAAATCAAACGATCGGTCAAGGTCATTTCCGCGCGCATCGCGTTGCAGCAGAAGATCATCCATCGATCGAAAAGGGGCAGCTTGCTCACGGACCGGTAAAGCTCGCCACATTCGATGGTCAGGTTCTGAAGGCCTTGCGCGCTCGCCAATTCGAGCCGGGATCGAATCTCCTGCCGGAAATGATCCGTTGAAACCATGCGACATCCGATAGCCGAGACCCTCACGACGAGGGGATCAGCCAGTTAGGGTTGCGATTGAGCAAATGTCCCTCGTCAACTCAGACGTCAGGTCTTGTCACCATAGAGCAATGTTAACACAAAGATACAGCTAATAAAGCCGATCTGATTGATGCTCTCGTCTCGCTATTGGGTGACGGCGTTCCTATATATTCGAGATCACCGCCCGCCCTAGGCAGTTATCGGTGACTGAGAGCATTGCGCTCCCGCCTCAACCAAGAAGGCGGTTGGATGTCTGATACCCCAAAATACAAATCTCCTGGAGTGGTTGGTACCTCCGGTGCCGATGCCCGTTTTCCTTGTTCTGCTGGCCGCTGCGTCGGCCTTCATGCATCGGGAATCCATTTTTAATTGACCTGCAGCAGCGATCTCGCACGCAGATCGGTCGGGAGGTTACTTGGCAAATACAGCAGTTGTCCGAAACTCGAACGGGCTTCCGGCCACATTCACTGGATCGAAGACCGGGCAGGACGACGCTCCGTTTGTCTTCGTCAAAGTCGGCGATGAAGAACGCCGCATGCGAAGGGCTGAATGGGATGCGCTCCCGCCCTGGACCGGCCCGCGCCCGGCACGAACGGTCAACGATTGACCGCACAGACTTTGAGAGGTCCGCTTGACGATCGAGCATGCCATCGTGCGAACCAAGCCGAAGCCCTGGGGCAGCCTCGATCTGCGTCCCTGGAGCCTGGCGTCGACGAGCGACGGCCCGATCGGGGAATTGTGGTTTGAGCGCCCGGGTCTTGCCGCGCCCAAGACGGCGTTGCTGCTCAAAATGCTCTTCACCACCGAGCCGCTGTCGATTCAAGTTCATCCGGATGATGCGTTCGCGCGCTCGATCGGGCTTGCCAACGGCAAGACCGAAGCTTGGTACATCGTCTCCACGATCCCCGGTGCCAAGGTCGCGGTGGGACTGAACTATCCGCGCTCCGCCGCCGAGTTGCGAACCGCGGTCACCGATGGCTCGATCGCCGATATCGTGCATTGGCACCCGGTTCATCCGGGCGACGTCATTTTCATTCCCGCTGGAACCATTCATGCGATCGGCGCTGGCATCGTGCTCGTCGAAATCCAGCAGCACAGCGACACCACGTTCCGGCTGTACGACTATGGACGAGAGCGCCAACTGCACATCGAAGATGCCGTCGCGGTGGCAACGGCAGGCCCTCGCGAAATCCAATCGCCTTCCGAACGTCTGAGCGGCGCGCGAACGGCCCTCACGGTCAATTCCTATTTTGCGCTGGAGCAAACTGACCTTGCTCCGGGTTCCGTCTGGATGCTCGACGCACCGAAAGAGACTTGGCTGCTGGCGATCGAAGGTCACGCCCAACTCGGCTCGACGCGGCTGGCGCAGGGGGACGCCGTTTTCCTGGAAGCCGACCATGCGGAAATCGAGGTAGGTGCGAACGGGTTGAAAGCGCTGCTGGCCTATCCCGGCCCGAACGTAAACCCTGCTGCGTTAATAGAGCGCAGCGTCGCGGGCGCCAGTCGCGGACCGCACGCTTTTCCCAGCGCCCTCGTCCCGTCCCCCTTCGAGACCGCCGCGCTCAAACAATCGGAGACGCCAAATTGGCTGCCGTAAATCGTATCGCATTCATCGGAAATTCGCTTCCCCGCCGCTGCGGCATTGCGACCTTTACCACCGACTTGCAGAGCGCCATTGCGGCGTCCCGGGGTGATCTGGAGACTGTCATCGTTGCGATGACCGATCACGGCCAGGTCTACGATTATCCTCCCACCGTGGGCCTGGAGATCAACGACGACCGGCAAGATGATTATGTCCGTGCGGCCGCCTACCTGAACAGCGGCGGCTTCGAGGCCGTTTCGCTGCAGCATGAATTCGGCATTTTCGGCGGCGAAGCCGGAGGTCAGCTCATGGCGCTTTTGTCGCGCCTGACCCTACCGATCGTGACAACGCTGCATACGGTCCTGTCCGAGCCGACAGAGGTTCAGCGCGATGTCATCGCGCGCATCGTCGAGTCCTCGTCCAAGGTCGTCGTGATGGCTGAAAAAGGTCGGGAGTTGTTGCGCTCCGTCTATCACGTGGCTGACGAGAAGATCGAAATCATCCCGCACGGCATCCCGGAATTTGCGTTCGTCGAACCCGACGCGGCCAAGGCTGCGCTCGGATTCAGCAATAAGTCGGTCATCCTGACATTCGGGTTGCTGTCGCCGAACAAGGGTATCGAAGTCATGATCGATGCGATGCCTTCGATTCTGAAGACCCGACCCGACGCCGTTTACGTCGTGCTCGGTGCGACGCATCCCAACCTCGTGCGAGATCGGGGCGAAGCCTATCGTGAGGCCCTGATGGCGCATGCGCGCCGGGCTGGAGTCGAGGATCACGTGGTGTTCCTCGATCAGTTCGTCGACAAGAAAACGCTGCTCGATTTCATCTCGATGTCTGACGTCTACGTAACGCCGTACCTCAGTGAGGCCCAGATGACGTCGGGCACGCTGGCCTATAGTTTCGGGCTCGGTAAAGCCGTGGTTTCCACCCCGTATTGGCATGCCCGCGAACTATTAGCCGATGGCCGGGGCATCCTGGTTCCGTTTGGCGATGCGGCAGCGCTTGGCATCGAAATCGCCAAGCTGCTCACCAACGACGTGCTTCGGCAAGCGATGCGCAAGCGCGCCTATTCGAGCAGCCGCGCGATGACATGGGAAAGGACCGCCGAACGCTATATGTCGGTGTTCGAGAACGCCGGGCGCCGGCATCGGCTCAAGACCATTGCGCGCACGGATACCGGTACGCTGCTGCGCGACAGCCGCGCGCCGCCGGAAATGCAGCTCGGCCATTTCCTGTCGATGTGCGACGACACAGGACTGTTTCAGCATGCCGTTCATAGCGTGCCGGATCGTGCCCACGGCTATTGCGTCGACGACAACGCCCGGGCGCTGCTCGTGGCCTGCGCGCTCAACAATCCGGGCGAAGAGCGGCTGCCGGAAGCCCTGACGGCGCGATTTGCCGCCTTCGTCCAGCACGCCTGGAATCCGGATACACGACGATTTCGCAATTTCATGGGCTTCAACCGCTGCTGGTTGGAGGACAGGGGGTCGGAGGACAGCCACGGACGCACGCTCTGGGCCTTGGGCGTGTGCGCGCTTACCGATGCCAACCCGTCGCGCCGCTCATGGGCCGCGGCGCTGTTTTCCGAAGCGATGGCGACAGTGGAAAGTTTTCGTTCGCCCCGTGCCTGGGCGTTCGTGTTGCTGGGGCTCGATGCTTACTGCTCGGCTGTTCCGGACGATTTCCAGGCGACCCGCCTGCGTGCCGTGCTTGCCGATCGGTTGATTTTGATCTTCGACACCGTGGCAACCGGCGATTGGGTCTGGTTCGAGGATGGGTTGGCCTACGATAACGCTCGCTTGCCCCAGGCGCTGATCATTACCGGCCTGGCCAGCAAGACAAAGCGCTATGTCGATATCGGCCTGGAGTCGCTGCGCTGGCTTGTGAACCGGCAAACCTCGGCGAAGGGCCAATTCCGCCCGATCGGCACGGCGGGATTTGGTGATCGACGCCAACCATCGCAAGCTTTCGACCAGCAGCCGCTGGAGGCCGCGGCGACCATCGCGGCATGCCTCGCCGCGTGGCGGGCCGATCACGATGCCGAGTGGAAAGCCGAAGCCGCACGGGTATTCGCGTGGTTTCTGGGCAGTAACGATTTGTCAGCCTCGCTGGTCGATTTGGAAACCGGAAGCTGCCGGGACGGCCTGCACCCCGACCGTCCTAATGAGAATCGGGGAGGGGAATCCGTGGTGTCGTATTTGCTCGGCCTCTCCGAGATTCGGCAAATTGCCCGCCTCAGCGAAAGCCGGGCCAAGCCTGCTCCGCTGGTCGCTTGACGGCGCCGATTACGATTTCCTCCTTCAACCCATCGAGGCCATTTTGTTGCAATCTCCCTTCCTCAAACGCCAAGCCCTTCAACTGCGGCCGGACCCGACCCGTGTGATCGTTCGCCCTTTCAAGCCGGCAACGGAGCCGCGCGACCTCAATCCGACGGACAAGACCCGCGCCAACCATATCGTCGAACGGGTCCTCGCGCTCGATCCCGAGGCGGCTGACCGGCAATTGGCCGACGTTCTGGAGAATTTCCTCGGCCGTCACCGCAACCTGTTGCAGATCTTCGAGGCACGCGCCGCGGAAATGGAAGAGGCGCTGGCCGACCATGCTGTGTTCACACGGGTCCAGCGCCAACTCGCGGGCGCCTATTTTCTCAACGAATATTCGTTCGAGGCTTCGGCATTGTTCAATCCGAGTATCGTGCCACATCCCGATCAGACCGGAACGGCGGAAGGCAGCCTCCGCTTCATCCTAAGTCTTCGTGCCGTCGGCGAGGGTCATGTGTCTTCCCTGACATTTCGGTCGGGGCTTATTGCGGCAGACGGAGCCGTGACCATCGACCCGACGGCGCGTCTTGCATCCAGCCCCGATCTTGTCAGGCTGACATCGGGCCCCGGCGGCGACGGGATTGACGTTACTTTCGCGGCTGGAGAAGATCTGAGCGAGCGGGTGATTTTTCCGGTCACCGAAGCGCAGTCGAACGGGATCGAGGATGCCCGCTTTGTGCACTTCAGCGACGCCGGACAGAAGATCTACTACGCGACCTACACCGCCTATAGCGGACGGGCGATCCGGTCGGAGCTGATCGAGACGTCCGATTTTGTATCGTTCCGGCTATCGACCTTGAAGGGCAATGCCGCGCGCAACAAGGGCATGGCGTTATTCCCGCGCAAGATCGAGGGCAGATATGCGATGATCGCGCGCCAGGATAACGAAAACCTCTATCTGATCTTTTCCGACGATCTTCATACGTGGGATGGTGGCCAGCCGATTCTGAAGCCTCGATACCCCTGGGAATTCGTGCAGATCGGCAATTGCGGATCACCGATCGAACTCGACGTAGGCTGGCTGCTGCTGACGCACGGCGTCGGCCCTTTGCGAAAATATTCGATCGGGGCCGCGTTGCTGGACAAAAAAGACCCTTCGAAGGTGCTCGGCCGCTTGCGCGAGCCGCTCTTGCGCCCAGACCCTTCCGAACGGGAAGGATATGTTCCAAACGTCGTCTATACCTGCGGCGCGATGCGCCATCGCGACAAGATCATCTTCCCTTATGCGGTCTCGGACACCTTCTGCAATTTCGCGACCATCGAGATCGCATCCTTGATCGCGGCTATGGACAGGAGCGCATTGGACCTGCGCTGACCGTTCTCGAATTCGATCCGGCCGGTGAGACTGAAAAAACCGGTGAAGCGGTCGGCGGGTACTCATCGCCATGCTCCATGTCGTCGTCGCGCTTCCTTAGCTCGCTCGCCGTCATGGATCGTATCGAGCGGGGCGCGCGCGAGGTCATCGGCCGTGGCGGTGAGACGCCTGCGCCGCTCGTCGTCATCGGCCATGGCCAGGGCATGACCAATGACAAGCTGCGGCGGATCCTGGGCCTGTCGCATTCTGGAACCGTCCGGTTGGTCGACCGTCTGGTGTCGGACCGGCTTGTCGAGCGCAGGCCGGGAAAGGACGGCCGGGAGATCGCCTTGGTCCTGACGGCCACCGGCGCCGCGGCCCGGACCGATCTGATGGCGTCCCGGCTTTCAGCCGTCGCGTCGCTTCTGGATGTGCTGTCGCCGGCCGAAACGAAGCGACTTGGAACGCTGCTACACGAGTTGCTGGCGAGGCAGGACACCTCCGAGCTGGATCGCTTCACGATCTGCCGCAGATGCGACGACAGGGTGTGCACCAATTGCCCGTTGCCGACGACCAAGGGCACGACCAAGGGCAAACGCGATCGCTAGCAGCTCGATCACTTCGCGGGAACCTCGCTGAGTGGCAAGGATCGCGAATAGTATGATTTATGCAAGATCCTGTTTCCGCGGCGAGGAAAGCTCTCCGCAATTATCCGTACTTGATCTCGACTGATGGCTCTGTTTGGATAGTTTCGTTCGGTAATTCGTATTTCGGATAATCATCGTGGATGAACTAAATGGATGCCGTCGTTCATTGGGTACTGGTACTCGTTCACGAGAAAGCATCGTGACCGCCCACCGCACCGGCGTCGGGAATCGGCTACTGGCGGCGTTGCCGCCGGCGGATCTCGGCTTGCTCACGCCCTACTTCCAGAAGGTCTCGTTCGAACCCGATGCCGTCCTGGTGCGGTCGGGCGATGAGCTCGACCCGGTTTATTTTCCCCATAGCGGCGCAATCGCCTTCATGCTCGATATGCCGGACGGGCAATCGGTCGCAACGACCTTGATGGGACGGGAAGGCGCTTTGGCCTCGTTCTCCGCGCTTGGCCCGTCGCTCTCATCCGTGACCGCGATCGTTCGCATGGCCGGCACAGCGTCGCTGATTTCCGCCGCCAGGTTTCGGGCTGCCTATGCGCAAAGCGCAGCCATCAGGAATGTCGTGCAGGTCCACGCCCGCGCGGTGTTATTGCAGCTCCAGCACGTAGCCGCTTGCAACGCGCTGCACCGCGTGGATTGTCGCATGGCGCGATGGCTCCTGCAGCTTCACGACCGCGTTCCCGATAACCCCCTTCCGGTGACGCAGGAGGCGCTTGCGCAATTGCTTGGGGTGCGGCGGACCACAGTGACTCTGACGATGAGCAAGCTACGCGAGTCCGGCGCCGTCCCGTCCGACCGGCGCGGGTTTATGGAGATCGATCGGGCGCGGCTCGAGAAGGTCGCATGCGATTGTTATGCGCTCATGCAGCGCAACATCGATCGGATGTATTGCCAGGAATTGTCGGCGCCGCAGCCTGCCCATCCGCCGTTCCGGCAAAGCGCCGTCGTCGCCTCCGGCGCATAGAGATGAGCTCGGGGAGGAATGGACAATTGGGACTGACCATTTGCGATGACCGCTCTGGGTCCAGGCTGTGTAAAAACGCGGCTCCGCATCACCTCCATGCAACGAAGGCGGCCGTCGGTGTCGCTATTGAGTTCGCTGCCCGCGCCTCACGCCCGCATGGCTGCCAGCAATGGCTCGACGCC
>NZ_JARWCR020000082.1:0-35180 GCF_029846695.2 Bradyrhizobium nivariense
TATAAGAGACAGCCGCGGAACCGCCGATCCTGCTGCGGGAGATCGTCGGCAGTGTTGCCGTGCTGACGCTGAACCGCCCCGCCGCGCGCAACAGCCTGTCGGAGGCGATGATCGGACAGCTGCATGCGAGCATCAACGCGATTGCCGAAGACAAGCGCATCCGCGCCGCCGTCATCGCCGCCAACGGCCCGGCCTTCTCCGCCGGCCACGACATGAAGGAATTGACCGCGCGCCGCAGCGACCCCGACCGCGGCCGCGCCTATTTCGCAGACATCATGAATGCCTGTAGCGCCATGATGCAGGCGATCGTGCGTCTCCCCAAGCCCGTGGTCGCTGCCGTCCAGGGCATCGCGACCGCGGCCGGCTGCCAGCTCGTCGCAAGCTGCGATCTTGCGATCGCTTCGGAGGCCGCAAGCTTCGCCACGCCCGGAGTCGACATCGGCCTGTTCTGCTCGACGCCGATGGTGGCGCTGTCGCGCAACGTCCCGCGCAAGCAGGCGATGGAGATGTTGCTCACGGGCGAGCCGATCCCGGCCGCGCGCGCCCGCGAAATCGGGCTGATCAATCGCGTGGTCGCCGCCGGCACCGAGCGCGACGTCGCGATCGCGCTGGCCGAACAGGTCGCGCTGAAGTCGGCCTACACCGTCAAGCTCGGCAAGGAGGCGTTCTATCGCCAGGCCGAGATGAGCCTTGCGGAGGCCTATCGCTATGCAGCAGAGGTGATGACCGAGAACATGATGGCGCGCGACGCCGAGGAAGGCATCGGCGCCTTCATCGAAAAGCGCACGCCGACATGGCGGGATGAATAGTCAACTCCTCATCCTGAGGAGCCGCGGAACGCGGCATCTCGAAGGATAGAGGCCCGACTGTGGCTTCATGGTTCGAGACGCGCGTGCCGCGCTCCTCACCATGAGGGTCAGAGAAAGAAGAAGATGAACCACGACGCCTATCCCGACAATTACATCCGCGGCATCCTCAGCAGCGTGAAGTCGATCGCGATGGTCGGCGCCTCGCCGGTCAACGTGCGGCCGAGCTATTTCGCGTTCAAATATCTGGCCCAGCGCGGCTACGGCATGATCCCGGTCAATCCCGGCCACGTCGGTAAGGACCTGCTCGGCAAACCCTTCGTCGCCTCGCTCTCCGACATCGGCTATCCCATCGATATGATCGATATCTTCCGCAACTCAAGCCACATCATGGCGGTGGTCGAGGAAGCCCTGACGCTCGATCCGCTGCCCAAGGTGATCTGGATGCAGTTGGGGGCGCGCGACGATGCGGCGGCGCTGAGGGCGGAATCGGTCGGTATCAAGGTGGTGATGAACCGCTGCCCCAAGATCGAATATGGCCGTCTGTCCTCGGAGATATCCTGGATGGGCGTCAATTCGCGCACGCTGAGCTCCAAGCGCCCGCCGGCACCGACGCAAGGCATGCGGCTATCCCTCAATCGGATGAGTGTCGGCGGCGGCGAGACCGCGGCATCGGATCGCGCCGCCAAAAACAAGACAGAGCAAAGCTGACGCAATTGCGAAGGCTTCATTTCGCGAACGCGACAATGCGTAGCACGATCATTCTGATGTGAAGCCGCGCCTTGACGACAGCCGCGGCGCAAATCAGCATGCCGCGCGATTTCAGACCACGAGAACAGGACGCCCTTAATGAGCGATCGCCTTCCGGGATTTTCGACCCTCGCCGTGCATGCCGGTGCACAGCCCGATCCCACCACCGGTGCGCGCGCGACTCCGATCTATCAAACGACGTCGTTCGTCTTCAACGATGCCGACCACGCCGCCTCGCTGTTCGGCCTGCAGGCGTTCGGCAACATCTATACCCGCATCGGCAATCCCACCAACGCGGTGCTTGAAGAGCGCGTCGCGGCGCTCGAAGGCGGCACTGCCGCGCTTGCCGTGGCCTCGGGCCATGCCGCGCAGGTCGTGGTGTTGCAGCAATTGCTCCAGCCCGGCGACGAGTTCATCGCCGCGCGAAAGCTCTATGGCGGCTCGATCAACCAGTTCACGCACGCGTTCAAGAGCTTTGGCTGGAACGTGGTGTGGGCCGATTCCGACGACATCGCGAGCTTCGAGCGTGCGGTTACCCCGCGCACGAAAGCGATCTTCATCGAGTCCATCGCCAATCCCGGCGGCAGCATCACCGACATCGAGGCGATCTCGACGGTAGCGCGCAAGGCGGGCGTACCGCTGATCGTCGACAACACGCTGGCCTCGCCCTATCTGATCCGCCCGATCGACCACGGCGCCGACATCGTCGTGCACTCGCTGACGAAGTTTCTCGGCGGCCACGGCAACTCGCTCGGCGGCATCATCGTCGATGCCGGCACCTTCGACTGGTCGACCGGCGGCAAATATCCGATGCTCTCCGAACCGCGGCCCGAGTATCACGGCATCCGGCTCCAGGAGACGTTTGGCAATTTCGCCTTCGCGATCGCCTGCCGCGTGCTGGGCCTGCGCGACCTCGGCCCCGCGCTGTCGCCGTTCAATGCCTTCATGATCCTCACGGGCATCGAGACGCTGCCGCTGCGCATGCAGAAGCACTGCGACAATGCCAAGGCGGTCGCCGAATTCCTCGCCGGCCATCCGGCGGTGGCCTCGGTGAGCTATGCGGGCCTTCCGAGCGACAAGTACAACCAGCTCGCGCGCAAATACGCGCCGAAGGGCGCCGGCGCCGTGTTCACCTTCGGCCTGAAGGGCGGCTACGACGCCGGCGTCAGCCTGGTGTCGAAGTTGCAGCTGTTCTCGCATCTGGCCAATGTCGGCGACACCCGCTCGCTCGTCATCCATCCGGCCTCGACCACGCACAGCCAGCTCGACGACGCTGCCAAGGTCAAGTCCGGCGCCGGCCCCGACGTGGTGCGGCTCTCGATCGGGATCGAGGACAAGGAAGATTTGATCGCCGATCTGGAACAGGCGCTGGGCGCGTAGCTTTCCTGGTCATTCCGGGGCGCTTGGGTGCCCCGGAATGACGGTCGCAGTTAACAGTCATTAACCATATCTGCCGCATACATCGTCACTGGATCGCCCCTTTGATTCGGAGCCGACGATGCTGCGCTGGATGGTGCCTGCCCTTGCGGCGATGCTGACGGTCTCAGCTGCGATTGCCGCCGATTTGCCGGCCACGCCGAAGCGGCGGGCCGCCGCTCCGCCGCAGGAGCCCCCGATGGTCTATGTCGAGACGGATCCGGATGCGCTGATTTCGCCGGCCTATGGCATCGGCAGCTACATCCGCAACCTGCCGGGTACGCCACTGCTGCCGGGCTCCCACACGCTGCCGGGCTATTACGGCCGCCCGTGGGATTACGATTATCAGGGTTCGTATTACGGCGGGAAGCAGGTCGATTATTTCTGGCGCCTGCCCTACGCGTGCGGCATCTACGGCTATTGCTGATCAGCCGGCTGATGGTGATCAGCCGGCCAGACCGACGGGAACAGTGCGCCGCTGCGCTTCGGTTGAATGACGTGTAGCGAGCCGCTCTGTCTGCATCACCGCAAGCATCAGCACCACGATCGCGACCGCCTGATGCGCGAGCGCGAGATCAATCGGCACCTGGTTGAGCAGCGTGAGGATGCCGAGCACGCCTTGCAGGCTTACCGCGCCCAATAGCAAGAGCGCGCCGCTTGCCGCAGAACCTGCGCGTGAACGCACCGCATCGAACGCGTGCAACGCCGCCAGCGCGAACAGCGCATAGGCCGTCATGCGGTGCTCGAACTGCACCGTCAGCACATTGTCGAACATGTTGCGCCACCACGGCGTCTCGAACCACAGCCGCTCCACTGAGGGAATGAACGTGCCGTCGATCTGCGGCCAGGTGTTGTAGGCGCGGCCGGCGCGCAGGCCCGCAACCAGCGCACCGAAATAGATCTGGATAAAGGTCACGACGAGGAGCAACGCGCTGGTGAAGCGCAGCCGCGAAGATGCTGCGATCTGCGGACGCACGGCGAGCCGCCGCACCGTCCAGACGATGCCGGCGAAGATCAGGAGCGCGAGCACCAGATGCGTCGCCAGCCGATACTGCGAGACCTCGACGCGTTCGGACAGCCCTGAGGCCACCATCCACCAGCCGACCGCGCCCTGGAGCCCGCCGAGCCCAAACAACAGCCATAGCCGCCGCTTCAACTCACCGGACAGGCCGCCGCGCCAGAGGAAGAACAGGAACGGCAGGAGATAGGCGACGCCGATGAAACGACCGAGCAGCCGGTGGCTCCATTCCCACCAAAAGATCTCCTTGAACTCGGACAGGCTCATGCCCGCGTTGAGCTCGCGATATTGCGGGATCTTCCTGTAGGCCTCGAAGGCCTCGGTCCACTGCGCTTCCGAGAGTGGCGGCATGCTGCCCGTGACCGGCTTCCATTCGACGATCGAGAGACCGGATTCCGTCAGCCGCGTCGCGCCGCCGACCAGCACCATCAGCGCGATCAGCGCAGCCACGGAGATCAACCACCAGCGCACGGCGCGATGCGGCTCGGACGGGGCGGAAATCGTCGTCATTCGAGGCAAAAACCAGAGCTTGAACCGGACTGCGTGCCCCTTATAGTCCCCCGCTCCCGCAGCGCAAGTTACGCGAAAGCCGCGATATTCCGTCATGACGATCCGCACCCGCAAGTTCCTCGGCACCATCCTGCTCCTGGTGCTCGCCACCGTCTGGGCCCTGCTCGGCATGGCGCTGGCGCAGATGCCGTGGATCGCCGAGTCCGGCTGGCGGCAGGCGATCTATTACGTGGTGGTCGGCATGGGCTGGGTGCTGCCGGCGATGCCGATTGTGAGCTGGATGCAGCGGCCCGACCGCGCCAAGTCCAGTTCGTAGCGCTTCCAGTTCGTAGCACTCCTAGTTCGTAGCAGTGCCGGTCGGCTTCACTGGCGCAAAGGCCGTGCCCGACACCAGCACCCGCATCATGCGCAGCGAGCGCACCCGGCCATCCCAGGAAATTCGCGGCAGCGCGTGCCGATTGGTGCGTCCCTCCGCATCCACGATGCCCGGGATCGTCGACACCGCGCTGGCAAAACCAGCCTCCTCCGCCATCACGACGTGGCTGCGCCGGAACGAGGCGCGATCGCCGAACGGAAAGGCCAGATGCCGGATCTCGCGGTGGAAGGCCGCTTCCGCCACCGCCTTGCCCATCGTCATCTCGCGCAGCGCGGCTGCATCCTTCATGTTGGCGAGAACAGGATAGTTCACGGTCGCGCTGCCGATCGTCACCAGCGGATCGGCCGCGAGCTTCGCCAGATCCTCCCAATTCATCGACGCCTCGCGCGAGAGCGCGGCGAGGTCGATCCGGTAGCGTGTGCAGAGGTCGGCGATCGCAGCCGACACATCCGCCGGCGGCAGCGCGCGCAGCCAGCCCTCGACGAAGGAGAACAGCGCCTGCTTCTCGGCATTATCAGTGACAGTGAAGCGCTGCTCCCTATCGCCCATCATCAGGCTGACCCGGCTCTCGCGCGCGATCACCTGTTCGAGTCCGAGCCACCAGGCTTCTCCGACGCCATCGGGAAACGCCGTGGGCACATAGATCGTGAACGGCACGGCGTGGCGCGCCAGCACCGGATAGGCAAAGTTGATCAGATCCTTGCCGGCGCCGTCGAAGGTGAGCGCCACGAAGCGCCGCTTTTCCGGCAGCGTCACCGCGCGCCGGCAGACCTCGTCCATCCCGAGAAAATCATACTTCCACCGCTTCAGCGCGCGAATGGCGCGATCGAGGAAGTGCGGCGTGATCTCGTTCTCGCGCTGTGGCTGAAACCCGCCGCGCCGCCGCGGCCGCACATGCGCAAAGCGCAGGATGGCACCGGCACCACGACTGCGCAGCGCAGCCTGGCCGGTGAACCAGGTCAGCTCAAGGCGCAGCCGTTCCAGCCATCTGTCGTCGGATGCCAAGATCCCACCTTCGCGCCCGTCGGCGCCCGTTCCCTCTCCTATAGTCATTACCCTTTGTTGACACTTCTTTGCAAAGGTCGGCCACAGGCCGAATTACGCATATTTTTGATTTCTCGACAGGTTTCGCGAATGACCATGGCTGCGGCGATGCAAAGCCGGACGGCAGAAGCGCCAGCGCGGTCGAAAGCGAGCCGTATCGCGCATGTCGATATCGTTGCCGACCTCGGCGCGGCCGAGGCGGTCTGGCGCGCCTTCGAGGAGCCTGGTCACCTCTTCACGCCCTATCAGCGATTTGACCTGCTGAATCCCTGGCAGCGTCTGGTCGGCGAGCACGAACGTGCCCGCCCTTTCATCGTCATTGCCCGCGACGCCGAGCATCAGCCGCTCCTGCTGCTGCCGCTCTCGCTGCGCCAGAACCACGGCGTGCGCACGGCCTGCTTCATGGGCGGCAAGCATACGACCTTCAACATGGGCCTGTGGAACGCCGGGTTTGCAGCGCAGGTCGCCATCACCGATCTCGACGCGCTGCTTGCGCCGCTGCGCGAGCATGTCGACGTGCTCGCACTGACGCAGCAGCCGCTGCACTGGCACGACCAGCAGAACCCGTTTGCGCACCTGCCGCGCCAGAGCGCGATCAACGGCTGCCCGCTGCTGGTGATGGAGCCGGGCGGTCCGCCGGCATCGCGGATCAGCAATTCCTTCCGCCGACGCCTCAAGAGCAAGGAGAAGAAGCTCCAGGCGCTCGCCGGTTATCGCTATCACCTGGCGACCACGGACGCGGACGTCACCCGCCTGCTCGACTGGTTCTTCCGCGTCAAGCCGGCACGGATGGCCGAACAGAAGCTTCCCAACGTCTTTGCCGAGCCGGGAGTCGAGCAATTCGTCCGCAGCGCCTGCCTTGCGCCGCGCGGTGAAGGCCGCGTCATCGACATCCACGCGCTCGAATGCGACGACGAGGTGATCGCGATCTTCGCCGGCGTCGCCGACGGCCAGCGCTTCTCGATGATGTTCAACACTTACACGATGTCCGAGCACGCCCGCTACAGCCCCGGTCTGATCCTGATGCGCTACATCATCGACCGCTGCGGCGAGCGCGGCTACCGCTCGCTCGACCTCGGTATCGGCTCGGACGAGTACAAGCGGATGTTCTGCAAGGACGACCAGGACATCTTCGACAGTTTTGTTCCGCTAACGTCACGCGGAAAACTCGCGGCGATGGCGATGTCCTCGCTGAGCCACGGCAAGCGGCTGGTGAAGCAGAACCAGATGCTGTTCGACCTTGCGCAGCGGCTGCGACGAGCGTTCGGGTAAGAATTCCCCGGTTGGGAGACGCTCCCATGCGGCGCATCCTTCGAGACGCCCGCCTCCGGCGGGCCCTCAGGATGAGGACAGAATTCGCGGCAGCCGCTTCAACGGATTCCGATTTAGCCAAGCCTCATCCTGAGGAGACCGCGAAGCGGTCGTCTCGAAGGACGAGGCGCTCGCTCGGGCCCCACAGAGAGGGCAAGGACATCACGCCGCCACGACGCGCGGCGCGTCCCTCGCATCCGACGACTGCACGGGCTTGCTCAGCATCGTCACCTCGCTGAAGCCGACGGCGCTGAGCTGTTCGCACATCTGCGCGCGCGCATCCGGCGCCATCGACGCGTCGGGCACCACGACGGCGCGGGCATTCGCCGTCAGGAGCTCGGCTGGAAGGTCGGAGGCGCTGCCGGCATCGAGCAGCACGTGGTCGTAGGCGCGCAGCAGCGCGTCGACCGCGAGCGTCACCCGCGGCGACTGCAACAGGCTGCGGTCGAAGCCGGCGCGGCCGGCCATGACCAGATGCAGCCGCGAGAGCTTGTCCCTGGTGATGATCTGCGCGAACGACGCCTCGCCCTGCATCAGCTCGGCAAGGCCGGGCGCGGAGGCGTCGACGGACACGGCGGCCATGGTCGGCGAGGACGCGGCGAGATCGACCACCACGACCCGCGCATCGCGCGCCAGATGCCGGGCCAGCGTCAGCGTCGACAGCGTGATGGCTTCGCCGGCTGCGGTGCCGAGCACCGTGACTTTCTTCGCCATGGTCCCGGCGGCGCGCAGGCTGTCGGCCAGTTGTTCGATCTCCGCGAATTCGCTGACATCGGCATCGGCCGTCATCTGCGGCTGAAGCGGCGCGGGTTTTGCCATGACCGGATCGACGATCGGCTCGACGGCCATCGGTTGGACAACTTGTTCCTGGCGAGCCGACGGCCGCGTTTGCGCTGGCGTGAACACGGCTACCGCACGAGGCGCAGTCTGGCGCAACAACTCTCCGGTGACGACGACGCCGGACGAGAGCAGCAGTGTCGCGATCGTCGCGATCAGCACGATCGGCAGCTTCTTCGGATAGGCCGGCATGTTCGAGACGATGGCGCGCGAGATGATGCGGCCATCCGTCGGCGCGGTGTCGATGGTCTCGCGGGTGTTCGCCTCGCGGTACTTTGCGAGATAGGTTTCGAGCAAGTCGCGCTGCGCCTTGGACTCACGCTCGAGGGCTCGGAGCTGCACGTCCTGGCCGTTGGTGGACGTCGCCTGCTTCTTGAGCTGATCGAGGCTTGCCGACAACTCCTGAACGCGCCCGTTGGCGGCACGCGCATCGTTTTCGAGCGTGCGGGCAAGCTTGGCGGCCTCGTCGCGGATCTGGGTGTCGAGGTCGGCGAGCTGCGCCTTCAATTCCTTGATGCGCGGATGGTTACCGAGCAACGTCGACGATTGCTCGGCCAGTTGCGCCCGCAACGCCACGCGCTGCTGGGAGGGCGTGCGCATCGATTCCGAGTTCAGCACTTCCGACGACTCGATCGGCTTACCGCTCTGGATCATCTCGCGGATCAGGCGCGCCTTGGCCTCGGCATCGGCCTTCAACGCGCGCGCATTGTTGAGCTGGGTGTTGACCTCGCCCATCTGCTGGTTCGACAGCGTCGTGTTGTTGGTGCCGACGAACAGGCTCGACTTGGAGCGGAAATCCTCCGCCTTCGCTTCGGCCTCGGAGACATTGCGTCGCAGCTCGTCGATTCTGCCGGCATACCACTGGCTCGCGTTCCGGGCCTGGTCCTGACGCGCATCCTGCTGAAGCACCAGATAGCCGTCGGCGATCGAATTGGCGACGCGCACGGCGAGATCGGGATCGGCGGACTGGAATTCGATGACAATGACGCGCGACTTGTCGACGGCGTAGGCCTGGAGGCGCTCGTAATAAGCGTCCAGCACGCGCTCTTCCGGCGTCATCGAGAACGGATCGCGGCCGATGCCGACCAGCGCCGCAAGCGACTTCAGCGGCGAAATGCCTTGCAGCACCGGATCGAACTCGGGCCGCTCCGCGAGCTTGTTCTTCTTGATGATCTCGCGCGCGAGGTCGCGCGACAGCACGAGCTGCACCTGGCTGGTGACGGCCTCGGCGTCGAGCGCCTGCCGTTCCTCGGCGCGATCGCTGTTGGGGCGCAGAAACACGTTCTCGCGGCCGTCGATCAGGATGCGGGATTCAGATTTATAGCGCGGTGTGACGAGATTGACGACCGCGATGGATGCGACGAGCGCCAGCGCCGTCGGCACGATGATCCAGCCGCGCTTGCGCGCCAAGGCCGCGCCGAGCGCGTGAAGGTCGATGTCGCCGGACTCGACTGGCGGCTGCCTCGGAGCAACGCGCGCCGGCCTTGCTTCAATCCTGGGCTCGAGTTCGGCCCGCTTGGCTTCGGCTTTGGCCTTCGAGACAGCCCGCTCGACCACCGCCTTGTCCTTGCCGGCACGCCAGAACGCTATACGCATCGAACACTCCCGCAGGGCAACGCCACGAACCTACCTCAACCGGAGCGATTACACTCCATTAAGGTTGCCGCTGGGTTAATCGCGGCATCCAGCGGCTCGCGCGGGCGTGCTCGTCACCGTTTGTTAACCACGAGGGCTCTTAATCCGTCTCGATATTTCGTGAGAATTGTTCGCGCATTCGCCGTCGAGCGCTGGTTTTGATCATGCCCCCCTCTCCCGACCAGCCGCTTCGAATTCTGCACGCCGTACGCGCTCCGGTCGGCGGCATCTTCCGCCACATCCTCGACGTCGCCAATGGCCAGGTCGACCGTGGCCATCATGTCGGCATCCTCGCCGACAGCCTCACCGGCGGTGAGCGCGCCGACAAGGCCCTTGCCGAGCTCGCACCGCGGCTGAAGCTCGGCGTGCACCGGATGGCGATCCGCCGCGAACCGTCGCCTGACGATGTCCTGGTGTGGCTTCGCTTGCGGCGCCTGGTCGCCACGCTCAAGCCCGACGTCCTGCATGGCCACGGCGCCAAGGCCGGCGCTTTCATCCGCATGCGGCGGCGCTCCGACGACACCATCCGCATCTACACTCCGCACGGCGGCTCGCTGCATTATCCCCTCAACACTCTCAAGGGCGAGTTTTACGCGCGGCTCGAGCGCACGCTGATGGGCGCGACCGACCTGTTTCTGTTCGAAAGCGCGTTTGCCCGCGACACCTATCAGCGCATCGTCGGCACGCCGAAGGGCGTGGTACATTGCGTCTTCAACGGCGTGACGCCGGAAGAATTCGAGCCTGTTATCATCGCCGACGACGCCACCGACCTCGCTTATGTCGGTGAGTTCAGGCACATCAAGGGCGCCGATCTGCTGGTCGATGCGGTGGCGCGCCTGCACGAGGGCGGCAAGAAAGTCACACTGACGCTCGGCGGCGATGGCGAGGAGACCGCGGCACTTAAGGCGCAGGTCGAGAGACTCGGCCTCTCCAGCGCCATCCGCTTCATCGGTCACGTCAAGGCGCGCTACGGCTTCTCCAAGGGGCGACTGCTGGTCGTTCCCTCGCGTGGCGATTCCATGCCCTATGTCGTGATCGAGGCCGGTGCCGCCGGCATTCCGATGATCGCGTCCAGGATCGGCGGCATTCCCGAGATCTTTGGCGCGGAGAACCCCGCTCTGTTCGCGCCGAGCAATCCCGAGGCCATGGCGGAGGCGATTGCGGCCGCACTCGACAATCCGCAAGCGACCGCGCAGCGTGCGGCGTCCTTGCGCGAGCGCATCTCCGCGCATTTCTCCCAGCAGGCGATGGTCGACGGCGTGCTCGCGGGCTATCGCGACGCATTTACCAATCATTAAGCATCCTTAAGGCTGCTTTAGAGAATCTTCCGATTTGTCCGATAATCGATGGGCCTGGGGATGCTTGCCCGGGGCGCAAGGACGCGTCCCGCATGTTTTTGGAATGGACGTGGACGCCCGTGGAACCGCTCAACGCACGCTCGATGCTCGATGCCGCGACCAGCGCCGCGGCGAAGCCAGCTGACCAGCCCTTTGTGGAGCGTCGCCGCCGCCTCTCGCCCGCTGCGCTCGACGTCGTCAACCAGAAGGTCGCCCGCGCCTATTCGCCGATCGTGATCACCGGCCTCGTCCGCCTGGCCGATTTCGCGCTGCTGAGCCTCGTCGGCATCGCGCTCTATCTCGGCTATGTCATGCCGCTCGCCGGCTCCTTCAGCTGGGCTTATCCCGCACAGATCAGCGCCGTCGCGGTCTCCGCCGTGGTCTGCTTCCAGGCCGCCGACATCTATCAGGTGCAACTGTTCCGCGGTCAGCTCCGGCAGATGACGCGCATGATCTCGTCCTGGTCGTTCGTCTTCCTGTTGTTCATCGGCATCTCCTTCTTCGCCAAGTTCGGCAGCGAAATATCGCGGCTGTGGCTTGCCGCCTTCTACTTCCTGGGGCTCGCCGCGCTCGTCAGCGAGCGTCTGGTGCTGCGCTCGCTGGTGCGCGCCTGGGCGCGCGACGGCCGGCTCGACCGCCGCACCATCATCGTCGGCTCCGACCGCAACGGCGAACAATTGGTCGAGGCGCTGAACTCGCAGGAGGATTCCGACATCCACGTGCTCGGCGTGTTCGACGACCGCAACGACAGCCGCGCGCTCGACACCTGCGCCGGCGCGCGCAAGCTCGGCAAGGTCGACGACATCGTCGAGCTCGCCCGCCGCACCCGCATCGATCTCGTGCTGTTCGCGCTGCCGATCTCCGCCGAGACGCGCATCCTGGAGATGCTGAAGAAGCTCTGGGTGCTGCCGGTGGACATCCGCCTGTCCGCGCACACCAACAAGCTGCGCTTCCGTCCCCGCTCCTACTCCTATATCGGCGAGGTGCCAACGCTGGACGTGTTCGAGGCGCCGATCACCGACTGGGACCTGGTGATGAAATGGCTGTTCGACCGCGTCGTCGGCAGCCTCGCGCTGCTCGTGGCCTTGCCGGTGATGGGATTGGTGGCGCTGGCAGTGAAGCTCGACAGCCCCGGCCCCGTGCTGTTCCGCCAAAAGCGCTTCGGCTTCAACAACGAGCGCATCGACGTCTACAAGTTCCGCTCGATGTACCATCATCGGGCTGATCCGACCGCGTCGAAGGTCGTGACCAAGAACGACTCGCGCGTCACCCGCGTCGGCCGCTTCATCCGCAAGACCAGCCTCGACGAGCTGCCGCAGCTCTTCAACGTGGTCTTCTCCGGCGATCTTTCCTTGGTCGGCCCGCGTCCACATGCGGTGCAGGGCAAGCTCCAGAGCCGCCTGTTCGACGAAGCCGTCGACGGCTATTTCGCCCGCCACCGGGTCAAGCCCGGCATCACCGGCTGGGCCCAGATCAACGGCTGGCGCGGCGAGATCGACAATGAAGAGAAGATCCAGAAACGCGTCGAGTTCGACCTGTATTACATCGAGAACTGGTCGGCGCTGTTCGATCTCGTCATTCTGCTGAAGACGCCGATCTCGCTGCTGACCAAGAACGAGAACGCGTATTGAGTTTGTCGTGCCTGCGCCACGCTGTCATCGCCCGGCTTGACCGGGCGATCCAGTAATCACCGGCAGCGGAAACTGCCACGAACGGCTCGGAGTACTGGATGCCCCGCCTTCGCGGGGCATGACGGCGGAAGTCTTGCGTACCAGTTGCGTAAACGTATGAGCGTGTGATGGCGTATGCGGCGACAGCCGGGGAGATGAATGCAGCGGTTCGCGCTGCGCCTGGCGTGCTGTCCCTTCAGCGCGCGCTGGTGTGGCTGGTCGGCGCCTCCGGCGCGATCGTCTTCATCGAGCCGAGCCCCTACGAGATCGTGACGCTGCTCGCCACCGTCACCTTCTTCGCCACCGG
This sequence comes from Bradyrhizobium nivariense, assembly GCF_029846695.2. Lineage (NCBI taxonomy): Bacteria > Pseudomonadati > Pseudomonadota > Alphaproteobacteria > Hyphomicrobiales > Nitrobacteraceae > Bradyrhizobium > Bradyrhizobium nivariense. The sequence goes on from NZ_JARWCR020000082.1 coordinate 13,018, forward strand.
CCTGCGCCTACGGCTCGCCCTGATGCCGCTGGTGCTGATGCTGATCCTGCTCAATGTCGGCTATACGATCAGCGCGATCCCGCTGTTCGAGCAGTCCGAGGTGGTGAGCTGGATTGCGACCTCCTGGTACATGGCGGTGACGGTCGTGTTCTTCGCGATGGTCTCGTCGGAGGACACCACGGCGCGGCTCGACATGCTCCGCCGCGGGCTCGTGGTCGGCGCGATGGTCGCCTCGCTGTCGGCGGTCGCCGGCTACTTCCACCTGGTTCCGGGCGGAGACGACCTCCTCACACTTTACGGACGCGCGCGCGGCACCTTCAAGGATCCGAACGTGCTCGGCGCCTTCCTGATCCTGCCGGCACTGTTCTCGCTCCAGAGCGTGGTTTCCGACAAGCTCGGCAAGGCGTTCCGCAACGTCATCGGCTTCGGCATCATGTCGCTGGCGATCCTGCTCGCCTTCTCCCGCGCCGCCTGGGGCGGGTTGGTGCTGACATCCGCCTTCATGCTGGCGCTGATGGTGCTGACCAGCCGCACCAACGCGCAGCGCTCGCGCATCATCGTCATGGCGATCCTGGCCGCGGTGCTGGGTCTCGCGCTGATCGCGGTGTTGATGTCGTTCGATTCCATCGCCGAAATGTTCAAGCAGCGCGCGAGCTTCGACCAGAGCTATGACGAAGGCCGGTTCGGCCGGTTCGGCCGGCACATCCTGGGTGCGGAGATGGCGCTCGACCTGCCGTTCGGCATCGGTCCCCTGCAATTCCACCGCTTCTTCCCCGAGGATACCCACAATTCCTATCTCAACGCCTTCATGTCCGGCGGCTGGCTGTCCGGAATCTGCTATCCCGCGCTGGTCTTCACGACCGTCATCATGGGCTTTCGACACATCTTCGTCCGTGTGCCATGGCAGCGCGCCTATCTCGCGGTGTTCTCCGCCTTCGTCGGCACCGTCGGCGAAAGTTTCGTGATCGACACCGACCACTGGCGGCACTTCTGGATGATGCTGGGCGCGATGTGGGGCATGATCGCGGCTGCACAGATCTACAAGGTCAAGGACATCACCGTTCCGATGGAATCGGAACAGTGATGTCTGTTTTCTTATTTTGACGCGTCGCTCGAAAACGCTCTAGCGACGAAGCTTCTTCAGCTTGAGATCGGGACGCTTCTCCGGCGGCGTGTCGAGCAGGCCCTTGAGTGCTTCGGTCGCCGCGAGCACGCCCTTGTAACCCTCCGTCGCGAAGCGCAGCAGCAGCCGCAGTTCCTGGTCGGAATAGGTATTGAACACCTTCTCCATTGCCTGCTGCATCGGCACGTAGAACTGGCCGATCTTCATGGCTGCTTCCGGCACGACGGCAATGAAGACTTTGCGCCGGTCGTTTTCATCCCGCTCGCGGCGCACGAGTCCAGCCTTCTCGAGCCGGTCGACCACGCCGGTGATGGCGCCGGTCGTGAGGCCCGTGACCTCGGCGAGCCGGCCGGCGGTGACGCGGCCTTCGAGATACAGGATGTCCATGCATTCGAGGTCGGAATTGGCAATTCCGGCAACGTTCGCAACGGTCTGGCCATAGAGCACGCCCTGCGCGGACGACCTGCGCATCGCCTCCTCGAGCTCCTGCAACAGCGCGGCGCGCGCCTTCGTCCTTGACAAGGCCGACCTCATATCTTAGTCGATATATATCTTAGCAACTAAGAGATTTAGCGACCATAATTCTCCTAGCACCACGGAAACGTCGGGAGCAAGCCATGTCCTATCGTCCCCGCAAGGCCTTGATCATCGGCGCCGGCATCGCCGGCCCCGTCGCAGCGATCCTGCTGCGCCGCGCCGGCATCGAATCCGCGATCTACGAGGCCTGGCCCTATTCGAAAGGCATCGGCGGCGGCCTTCAGATCGCGCCGAACGGCATGCAGGTCATGGACGAGATCGGCCTTTCGAACGAGCTGATCAGCCGCGGCTCGATCGCGGAGTCGTTCGACTTCTATTCGCAAGGCGGAGAGCGGCTCGGCTCGATCAACCGCGACATGGCGCGGCGCTTCGGTCAGCCCGCGGTCAATGTCTGCCGCGCGACGCTGAACGAGATGCTGATCGACAAGGCCTGGTGCGCGTGCGTCTCGCTATATTTCGAGAAGCGCCTGATCAAGATCGAGGACCGCGGCGACCAGCCGATCATCGCCTATTTCGCCGACGGCACCACCGCCGAAGGCGACTTCCTGATCGGCGCCGACGGCGTGCACTCGGTCGCGCGGCGCCAGGTCGTGCCGGACGGGCCGCAACCGTTCGACACCGGACTGATCGGCTTCGGCGGCTTCGTGCCGCACGCCGTCCTCGACGGCCGGCCGATCGGCCGGAACGTCGAGACCACGTTCGGGCAGAGCGGCTTCTTCGGCTACGGCTATTGCAGTCCCGATCCGAACGACGGCGTGATGTGGTGGAGCACGCAGCCCGCACACGGCATGGACGCGGCGATGTTTCGCGCGCTCGACCACGCGACGCTGAAGCAGCACCTGCGCGGCTTCCACCGCGGCTGGCACGATCCGATCCCCGCCATCATCGAGGCGGCCGAGAACATCGTGGTCACCGACACGCTCGACGTCGCGACGCTGCCGACCTGGTCGCGCAAACGATCGCTGCTGATCGGCGATGCCGCCCATGCGACCAGCCCCCATGCCGGCCAGGGCGCCTCGCTCGCGCTGGAGGATGCGATGCGCCTCGCCCGGCTGATGCAGGAAGGCCACGAGCTCGGCGCCACCTTCCAGGCCTTCGAGGCCGAGCGACGCCCGCGCGCGGAAAAGATCGTTGCTCTGGCGCGCCGCAACGGCAACAGCAAGCGCGAATTCAGCGCCACCGGGGCGTGGATCCGTAATCAGATGATGAAGTGGCTGCTGCCGCTGGGCTCGAAGAGCATGGAGTTCATGTACGCGTACGACGCGCGGGCGGTGTAGTGGCGAACGCTGTCAGGCCCGCGACCCGGCTACGCCAAGGCTTCGCCGAGGTTGAGGTCCAGGGGCGCCGAAGCTTTTAGCGTAGGCGGCAGGCGGGCATCCAGTACGCCGCGGCCTCTCGATTCGATCAGTGCCGTCTCTGGAATACGGGATCGTCCGGTCAAGCCGGACGATGACACCGTGATTGCGGCAAGTGACCGGCTCTACTTCTCCACCTTAAACGTCAGCCCCGCATGCTCCTGCAGCCGCTTGATCAGCTTGTGCTGCATCGCCGCGCCCGGCGTCCAGAAGCCGGCTGCGACGTCTGTCGTGTCACGCAGCATGCAGATGGCGCATTCGGAGATCATCTTTGAGGTCGAGCCGTAGCCGGGATCGCGGTCGCCGGTGACGCCGGCGTGGATCTGGCGGCCGTCGGGCGCGATCGCGACATACAGCAGATCGAAGCGGCCGTTCTCCCGCTCCTCCTTCGATGGCCCCTCGCCCGGCTTCGGCGCGTTCGGGCCGGTCTTCTCGGAATTGGCGGCCATCACGAGCTTGGCGTTGGCTTCGCCCTTCTCGCCGGGGCCGGTCAGGACCATCTCGTCGTAGACGAACTCCTGGCCGTAGGGAAAACCCATCAGCATGTTGGAGCGATGGACGTTGCGCGTGTTGATCAGCGCCATCGCGAACGGCGCGGCCCAGGATTGCAGGTCTTCCTCAATCAGCGACCTGTTGCCCTTCGGCTGTTTCGGGCCGGTGAAGCCCGGCGTCAGCGCGAACGGGTCGTTCAGGATCGTGATCAGGCTGAGATCCTTGGCCACCGCATCGAAGGTCGCCTTCGCACTCGCCGCAGTGCCGCCCGAGAGCGTGCCGCGCATATCGCGCACGCGGCCCTTGACGCGCAACGCTGGCGCGCCGAGCACGCGCTTGGCCTCCTCCTGGACGAAGAACGCGCCGAGCTCGAACGGCACGGAATCGTAGCCGCACGAAAACACGATGCGCGCGCCGCTCTCTTTTGCAGCCGCCTCGTACTTGTCGATCATCTGCCGCATCCAGATCGGCTCGCCGCAGAGATCGAAATAATCCGTGCCGGTGGCGACGCAGGCCGCGAGCAGTTCCTCGCCGTAGAGTTGGTATGGACCGACGGTGGTGATCACCGACATCGTCTGCTCCGCCATCGCCTTCAGCGAGGCCGCGTCCGATGCATCCGCGACGATCAGCGACGTATTCCCGGGCGCGCCGATCGCATCGCGTACCGATTTCAGCTTGCCGAGGCTACGGCCTGCCATCGCCCATTTGAGCGCGTGGTCGCTCTTGTAATGCTGGGTCAGGTATTCGGCGACGAGCTGGCCGGTAAAACCGGTCGCGCCATAGACGACGATGTCGAATTTCGCAGAGCTCATGGTCGGCCTTTACTTTACTTCTTCGCGTAGCTCACGCCCATGCCGGCACGGACGTCGCTTTGAATACCATAGGGTGGGATCGGATAGCGCAGACCGTTCTTCGCCAGCGCCTTCATGCCCAGAACCGCCTTGGCGAGATGTTCCGGCTTCAGGGCCATCAGCATCTCCTCGTCCGGCACGCCGCCATAGCGCCGTTCGGCATAGCATGGCAAGGACAGGCTGGGCTCACCGCTTTTGAGCGCTCTGCCCCAGGAATCGGCACAAGCGGTCTCGCCGACCACGCCCCATTCGAACTTCTTGTAACCGGTATATTGCAGCCCGTTGATCAGGATGATCATCTGCCCGGGGGTTGCATAGACGAGGCAGATGTCGGGCGGATCGAGCCGGCCGCTCGCCAGCGGGCTGACCGCGAGCGCCTGGTATTGCCCGAACGGCACCAGGTCCAGCGCCTCCTGGCGCTTGCGCGCGTCCTCCGCCGTGCCGTGCCAGACCCCGACATAGTTTTCGCCGGCGAGCCATTTCTCGTCCTGCGGCGCGAGGCCGATGACGGCGCGGCATTGCGCGCCGACGAGATCGTCGGCGGTGATGCCCACGGTCCAGCCCAGGCGCGCGGCCATGCTGACGATCTGATCGGTGGTGTGGATCGCGTTCGGCCGCCGGATTTTCGGGATCGCCTCCATGTCCGCGACCCGCGCGAACAGCTTCATGCCGATCACCGTGGTCTTCAGCCGCAGCAGGCTGTTGAGATCGGCGACGAGGCCGGCAAGATCGATGCTGTCTGCACTCTGCTGTTGCATGGCGTCCTCCCGGCCGGCGGTCGCGCGCCGGCGCTGTGTTCTTGTTTCGCAGTCCTCGTTCTGTCCTTTTCTAATCCCTGCCCGGCCCCGGCAGCAACTCGCCGGTTCGTCCCATGATGCGGTAAGTCAAAAGACCGATCCATTCGCGCACCGCCACCTCGGTCCTGGCAAGACCGTCGCCGCCGATGCGGGTGAAGGTGAAGAGATCGTCACGCCCGCCCATTCGCCAGTCCACGGGATAGGCTTCGACGTCAAATCCGGCCCTGCGAAAGATCCCCATCGAGCGCGGCATGTGAAAGGCCGACGTGACCAGGAGCCAGCGTTCGCCCGGCTTCGGCGACACCAATTGCCTGGTGAAGATCGCATTCTCCCAGGTGTTGCGGGAATCGCGCTCGAGGATCAGGCGTTCCTTCGGGACGCCGAGACTTTCCAGGATCGGCGCGGAGTAGTCGGCTTCCCTGGAATCGGTGTCGACGAGGTTCGCCGTGCCTCCGGTGAAGACGATGCGCGCATTGGGATAACGGCGCGCGAGCTCGGCCGGCGCAAACAAGCGGTCGGCCGCGTGCGAGACGACCGGCGTGCGATGCGCCGCCGACAGATCGGTGTCGACGGAGCCGCCGAGCACGATGATGCCGTCGGGCGCGCCGCGCGCCGGGTCCCATGCCGGAAACCGCGCCTCCAGCGGATAGAGCAGCAGATTGCCGAGCGGCGAGAACGCAGCCAGCGCCAGCAGGACCAGCGTGGTCACCGCGAGCCTGCGGCCGAGCGCGGCAAAACGCGTCGCCATCAGCAGCAGCGACAGGATCCCGAGCTCGACCAGGAGATTGATCGGCAGCAGCGCGGTGCCGATGGTCTTGGAAAGAACGAAGTACAGGGGAGCCTCGCTGGAATGATCGTGTCACGCGCGGGCTTGACCGGCCCGTCCATCTTCAATCTTCTTGAAAGAGGATCGATCGCCCGGTCAAGCCCGGGCGATGAAACCGGACGGACCAGCCACATGACCCATCACCACCTGCATTCCAGCCCCGAGACCTGTCATTGGGGCTTTTTCGAAGCCAAGCTTGAGCCCGTCCTCACCGTCGCAAGCGGTGACGAGGTGACGATCGACACCATCAGCGGCGGTCCGGACATGCTGCCCGACCGCAACAAGTTTCACATTCCCCCCGAAATGTTCGAGGTTCATGCCAAAAACGAGCGCATGCTGCCCGGCCATATCCTCACCGGACCGATTGCGGTCGAGGGGGCCGAGCCCGGTGACGTGCTCGCGGTCGAGATCCTCGATGTCCAGCTCCGGCAGGATTGGGGCTGGAACATGATCAAGCCGCTGTCCGGCACCCTGCCCGACGATTTCCACGAGACGCGCATCCTGAACATCCCGCTCGACCGGTCGCGGATGGTCGGCCGCATGCCGTGGGGGCTCGACCTGCCCCTCAAGCCGTTCTTCGGCGTGATGGGCGTTTCGCCGCCGCCGGCCTGGGGCCGCATCTCTTCGCTCGTTCCCCGCGCCATGGGCGGCAATCTCGACAACAAGGAGCTTGGCGCCGGTGCGACGCTGTACCTGCCTGTATTCGTTCCCGGTGCGCTGTTCTCCTGCGGCGACGGCCATGGTGTGCAGGGCGACGGCGAGGTCTGCGTCACCGCAATCGAGACCGCACTCCAGGGCCGCTTCCGCCTGACGCTGCGCAAGGACCTCAGGCTCGATTATCCCCGCGGCGAAACGCCGACGCACTACATGACCATGGCGATGGATCCCGATCTCGACCAGTGCGCGGTGCGGGCGCTGCGCGACATGATCGTGCTGCTTGGCGAGAGGCGCAGCCTGTCACGCGAGGACGCCTATACGCTGTGCAGCCTCGCGGCCGATCTGCGGGTGACCCAGACCGTCAACGGCTCCAAGGGCATCCATTGCATGATCGAAAAGGCGATCGTGCACGGCTAGGTCGGCCCGCCCCGCTTCCCACGTCCAGCTCCGTCGCCGCCCGGCACACCGGCGCGGCGTACGGCGATTCGGATATTTTCTACAGCGATTTCAACAATCTAAAGAATGACCAGGATCTGGATTTGACTTCGCCCACCGAACCTAAATAGAGTCTTAATCGTTACTTTTATGTACCCGAGTAAGAGGCTAGCGTTCGGCCATGGCCACCGAAAAAGCCGAGACTGACCGCATCCCCGTAACCTTGGCGCTCTCGACCATCACCTATTTGGAGAAGCTGGTGAGACAGGGCACCCACGGCACCAGCGTTCCCGGCGTCGCACGGACATTGATCGAGGAAGGCATCCGTCTCGCCATCAAGGACGGGCTTTTGTCGATTCGCGACAATGGCAGGACGTGAGCGCGCGCCGAACGTGAGGCGGACGGATCTCGAGAGGCGGATGGCCGACATCTGCAACCTGGGACCGTTACACATGCCTGTTCTCTCACCCACTTCTTCACAGACTTGTTCTTCACAGACTTGGACCGACGAACGAATCGAACTGCTGAAGCGGCACTTCGAGGCCGGCCTGTCCTGCCGCGAGATCGCAGCCGATATCGGCGTCAGCCGCAACGCCGTGATTGGCAAGCTGTCCCGCCTCAATCTGACGCGCGGCCGGACCATCGACGACCGCAAGGTTCAGGACAGGGGCTTGGCGCCTGCGCGCACGTCGCGGGCCGTGCCGCGGCTGCAATACGAGATGCTCGCCACGATCTATGGCGAGGCCGGTGCGCCAATGGTCACCGGTCCGATCGACGACGCCAATCGCTGCTCGCTGCTGGAGCTTGCCGAGAATCGCTGCCGCTGGCCGATCTCGACGCCTGGCGCAGACGATTTCTGCTTCTGCGGCAACTCCGCGCCCGACGGCCAGTCCTATTGCGCCGGCCACAGCCGCCTCGCCTACCGGCCGAATTCCCGCGCGCGCGTCATGCGCGGATGAAACCGAGCTCCAAAATTGAAAACCTCCGGCGGGGCATCGCCGGAGGTTTCTGGAGGCTTAGCGTGAAGCTAAGAGCCGCAACTTTCGTAGTCGGCTGAAAGCTATATAGCTTAGTAACTCAGGTAAGTAAATAAGTTTGAGGCGGTCGAATCGCATGGCTCGTCTTCGTCGCCCGCACAGGCTGCCGGATTTTCCGAAAGACCACCTCGTAAAAAAGCCCCGGCGGTGTCCCGCCGGGGCTGCTGTGTCAGATCCGAAGACCTTGGGCTTACCAGTTGCGCTGAGCGCGCAGCAGCAGGCTGTAGGTGTCCTGGTCCTTCAGCTCGTACGTCGCCGCAGGCTTGGCAACGCTGGTGAGCGCCGGCGTCGTGATCACGCCCGAGTACTTCTGGTCAAGGTGGCTGTAGGTGAAGTCAGCCGAGAAGGTCAGGTTCTTGACCGGGGTCCAGCGGGTGATGACACCAATCTGGCCGATGTTGAAGTCCGGGTTGCAGGTGCCGGTCAGCGTCGCGAACGCGGCGCTGCCGCAGATCAGGCTCTTGGCCGTGCCGCTGTAGTTGACCGCAGCCCACGCACCGTAGAGCGCCGAGTTCCAGTACGGGCTCCAGTTGTGGGTGTAGGCACCACGGAAGCCGTAGGTCTTGGTCAGCTCGAGGCCGCCGCCGGGAGCGAACACCGCGTCAGACACGCCGGCGAAGCCGATGCTCTGATACGCGCCGCCCGAACCGCCGAACATCGAGTAGCTGGTCGCTGCCAGCTCCTGGAAGTTGTAGCGGCTCGCGCCCTCGGTGTAGACGCCCGAGATGTTGATCACGTCGCCTGCGCCGGTCGGGATGTTCTTGATGCCCAAGGCGAGCTGAACCGCCCAGCCCCACTTGTCTTCCGGATGACCCGTGACTTCGGACGCGCCGTAGTAGGCGACGTGGTTGTCGTGCGCCGCAACCGACGCCTGGAACAGGCCCCAGGCCTGGTCGACGCGGACCATGCCGACGAGGTCCGGAGACCGGGTGCCGCCGAGATCGTTCGAGCCGTAAGCACCGCCGAGAACGCCCGTGGTGGACATGCCGGCAGTGTTCCAGATGTTGGTCTGGAAGACCTGCGTCTGGTCTTGCGCCGAGAACGCAGCCGTCACGCCCTGGCCGAAGTCAGCGGTGTAGGTGAACTGGGTGACACCGTTGGTGGTGCCGCTGCCGCCGACGAGCTGGTCGAAGTTGTTGCCGGGATAGTTGATCCAGGGCGCGTCGAACTGCGACACGGCCTTACCCATGGTGAAGCCGGCGAACTGGATGAAGGCGTAGTAGACGCCGAGCGCGCCGCCCGAGAGGTTGCCGTCGGTGCCGTTGACGTTGCCGCTTGAGGAGCCGACGAGGCCGGTGCCCGCAGCGTTGAGGCCGAGCGTGCCGCTGTACTGGGTGGCGCCCGTTCCCGAACCGGTGCCGACATAATTGCCGGTCGTCCAGGTGAAGACCGCGTCGAAATAGGTGCGGACCACGCCGTACTCGGTCGCGGTGCGCGTGTCGATGTTGAGGTCTTCACGAGCGCGCATCGAGTAGTAGTTGGTCAGGCGGTTGTTGGCCGCGAACACGCCGTTGTACTGGGCGCTGTAGTTGCCGCCGGCATTGAGCGCGACTTCAGCACGCAGATAGCCGCCCAGCTTGATGCAGGTGTCGCTGCCCGGGATGTAGTAGAAGCCCGCGCCATACAGCGTGCAGATCTTGACGTACTCGACCGCCTTGGCCTTGACCGGAAGATCGGCCGCCTGGGCTCCACCGACGGCGATCAGACCCGCCGCAGTGCCGAGCAAAAGGCTCTTCACCACTTTCATATAAAACCTCCAAGTTGCTCATTTTACGAAGACCGGACCGTGAGGCCCCCCAGATCCCCGCCTTTTCAAATCCGCTCGGCCGCTTTGCGCTTTCGGACACACCCGCTTTCGACGCGAGGGACGTGAGCGAACCACCTGCAACGGGACGATCGAGTACCCCCCACCGTCACGGAGCAATATGCCTGCGCCGTTCCCCTAATCAAAATAGTTTATTTGGTAAGCTTTGTGGTTTCGCTAAACCTGTGCCTCGCTTGCAACACCCCAATTGGGCGATTCTGCTGAGCTGATCATCTTTGTAATTTTAGTGACAAAATTACCCTGCTCTGCACTTGCGTCAGAGCAGGCTTGCGTGGACTATGGGTTGCAGGACACCGGCCGCAAACAAGTCAGATCACAGGAGTGACGCTGTGTCAGCCACGAGGAAAGAAGGGGCGCGCCTCCGCTCCGTCGGCAACCTGGATATCATCAGGCGCTTCACCTGGGAGATATCGTCGATCAACATGTATCTGGAGGAGCTGCGTCAGTTCTGGGCGAGGACGCTCGGCATCAGCGGACCGCAATGGCTGATCCTGATGGCGATCTCCGACCTCGACAAGGACGACGGCATTCCGGTCAACGTCGTCTCCAAGCTCCTCCACGTCGATCCCTCGTTCGTCACCACCCAGTCCAAGCTGCTCGAGAAGAAGGGCCTGTTGCGCCGTCGCCCCTCGCCGACCGACGCAAGGGTGGTCCGGCTGTCCCTGACCGAGAAGACGCAGAAGCACCTGACGAGCCTCAACGAGCAGTACAAGACCATCAAGGAATTCGTCTTCCAGGAGTTCGACGAGAAAGAGCTGACGGAATTCACCACCAAGCTCGCCATGTTGAAGACCCGTCTCGAAAAGGCCTGCGTCCGCCTGACCCTCGACTTCTGACGCAACGGTCGCTGAGAGCGTTTTCGAGCGAAGTGGATACCGGTTCGCGTGAATAAAACGCGTCAAAACAAGAATCTGGAGCTTCGGTTCTGATTCAATCAGAACTGATAATGCGCTAGATGCGCCCCGCGGCGCCGAGCCGCGATTCGAGCCAGTCGAAGATGTATTCATTGGCGAGGCTCGGATTGTCCGCATGGGCCTGCGCCGCGCCGGTTTCGGCCGCGGTGAACACCTTCAGCATGACATCCGAACTGCCGAGCCGGGACGTCTGGACGATCTGACGCGCGCGATCGGCCTTGAGCCAGCCGTCCTCACCCAGCGTGATCAGCACCGGACAGTCGGCGCTGGAGGCCATCAGCGGGGCATGCGGCACCGGGACGATGCTGACGTCGCTCATCGCGAATCGGCTGGCAAAGAAGGCGCGCTCGTGCAGATCCCACAGGCCGCCGTCGCAGACGGCGGCGGCAAGCCGCGGCTCCTGCAGCACCGCGCGCGCCACGAAGGAAGAGCCCCAGCCATCGGCGACGATCGCGACGCGCTCGAAATCGACGTCGCTGCACGTCTCCAGATAGTCCATGACGCACGGAATCGAGCTCTCGAGATCCCGGCGCCGCAACAGCGCGTCGAGATAATCGTCGCGCTGGTCGCCGAACAGGTCCAGCGCCAGCAGCGAGAATCCGCGCTCGCGCGCATGCGGCGCGAGCTTGAACAGGAACTCCTCCTTGCGGTGGCCGGGCTCGCCGATGCAGATCACGGTCGGGGCTCGCACGCTTCCCGACGGCGCGGGCAGGAAATAGCCCTGCAACGAATGTCCGTCGAGCCAGGGTATCGTCACGACTTCCCCGGCCGGGTCGCGCGCCGCGAGGAAGCGGCGGGCGCAATCCTGCATCGCGAGGATCGCGACCCAGCGGCGCTCGTCCGCCTGATCGAGCGGCATTGCGGCCGCACTGTAGTAATTCATGGCGCGGAGCCAGTTGCGCTGTGCGGTCGCCCTGTGACCTTCCGCGAACGCGGCCTCGGCACGATGCCGATTGGCCTGCGCCAGCTTCTTCCACTCGCGATGCCAGGACTGGTCGTCGCCCCGCTTCAGCTGCCGCGCGATCATCAGGCATTCCGCGATCGTGGCGCCGCCCTCCTGGGCCGCGGTGAGGAGCCGCGTGAATTCAGCGGAGATGTCCTCTCGCTCCGGGCAAAGGATCCAGTCGTCGGAGAGGCATGCGGGTATCATCGGGAGCTACGCTCTGGTCATCGCCTTACACATGACTGACTAAACTATTTTGGTTCCGTGACCAAGCTGCCGTGCACCGAATGAGAGGCGTTCGAGATCACCATCGCTTGAACGCATGGACGCGTCGCATGTGTGACATTCCAATTCGTCATGAGTGGCCGAACACTGGCAAAGAACACTGGCAGGAGGTGGCACGTAAAATTACCGCGCGCCTCTTGCCATGATGTTCATCATACCTATGTCGGCGCGCGCTCGTTGACGGCCTCAGCCGAGCCGCCAGCCGACCTCCGCCGTAAAACTTTCGTAGAAGGCGCGGTCGTAGGCCTGCTCCGGCGTGGCGCGCACGCGCTCGTCAAGGCGCCTTGCGTCCTCGCCCACAAGAATGCGCCATCGCTCGGCCTTGACCCCGTCGAGGATGATCTTGGCGGCCTGCGCCGCCGTCGTCGGCGCATCCTCGAGGAAGCTGCGGGCGCGCTCGGCGAACACCGCCTGGATGTCCTCGTCGGACATCTTGTCGGCATCCGGCACGCCGGCCGCGACCATGCGCTTGCGGGTCAGCGCGACCTCGTCGGCGTTGAGCCGGTCCGAGCCGTCGGCGCTTTGCACCTTGCGCGAGTTGGATACGATCGAGGTGCCGATGTGACCGGGCATCACCACCGAACATTTGACGTGCGGCGCGTGCAGGCGGAGGTCGTTGATCAGCGCTTCGGTAAATCCCTTCACGGCGAACTTCGCCGAGCTGTAGGCGGTGTGTGACTGGTTCATGCCGATCGAGGCCCAGAAGCCGTTGACGCTCGCGGTGTTGACGATATGGGCCTCGTCCGCCGCGACCAGCATCGGCAGGAAGGTGCGGACGCCGAGATAGACGCCGCCCCAGCAGATGTTGAAGGTGCGCTCCCACTGCTCGCGCGTGTTGGCGAACAGGCTGCCGCCGCCACCGATGCCGGCGTTGTTGAACAGAAGATGGATCCGGTCGGTCTTCTGCTGTTCAGTGAGCTCGTCACGAAAGCGCTTCAGATGATCCTCGATCGAGACGTCGGCGACGTGGGTCGTGACGCGCAGGCCCTGCGGCAGCGTCTCGACCTCGCACAGCCGCCTGGTCTCGGCCATCGCCGCTTCCGAGACGTCGCACATCGCGACATTGCAGCCCTCGGCGACGAGCTGCCGCGCGAGCTCGCGTCCCATTCCCGTGCCGCCGCCGGTGATGACGGCGATCTTTCCTGCAAAATCCTTCATGGGACTTTCGGCCCCTCCCCTTGTCGGTATGTTTCTTCATGACTACGCCGCGCATCGGAGCGCGCTCAAAATGTAGCAGCGCCGCATCCGCAGGTAAAAGCGGATCGGCGCTGCCATGCTCGACATCGGTTATTTCGGGGCGCGGACTATTCGGCCGCCTCGACGCGCGGCCCGTTCAACGCGCCGAGACCGTCCAGCGCCTTGCGGATCGCCGCCTGCTGCGCGCTCGAGGCCTCCGGCATCGGCGCGCGCGGATAAGTCCTGGGCAGGCCCTGCAGCGTTTGCGCATAGCGCGTGCAGGCCGGCAGATTGTCGGCGATGACGGCGTTCCACAGCGTCAGCAGCTTCTTGTGCAGGTCGAGCGCGCGCGGATGGTCGCCCGCCTTCACCGCATCCCACAGCGCAACGGAGGCATGCGGCGCCGCGGTCAGGATCGCGGCGATCGAGCCATGAGCCCCCAATGTGTAGGACGGATACATCAGGGCATCGACCGCGCTGTAGATCAGCTTGTCCGGCGCCATCATCATGAGGTCCGCGAACAGTTTCAGATCCCCCGCGCTCTGCTTGACGCCGACGACCAGCGGCACCTCCGTCATGATCCGTGTGAGCAGCGCCGGCGACAGATAGGACCACGGCACCACGTTGTAGATGATGATCGGCATGCCGGTCTCATCCGCCATGGCGCGGAAATGCGCCACCATCGCCTCGTCGTCCGGCTTGAACAGGTAATGCACCGGCGTGACCTGGAGCGCGGCGACATTCATGTCACGCACCAGCTTGCCGCGGCGGATCGCATCGCGCGTGGAATCGACGATAATGCCGGCGATGACGGGAATGCGTCCCTTCACCGCCGCAACCGTCGCCTCCATCAGGTCGCGATATTCCTCGTGATCGAGCGTGTGCCCTTCGCCGGTCGAGCCGCCGGCCGCGACGCCATGCGCGCCGGCGCCGATCATCCAGTCGACCTGGGGCGCCACCAGCGTGGTGTCGATCTCGCCATCCTTCCGGAACGGCGTCGTCATCGGCGGGATCACGCCGGTCGGTCGTGCCTTCATGGTCTGCCCTCGCGTTTCCATATCCCTTGTGGCGGTCCCGCTCTTTTGGCGGGTGCCCACGGTGCTTCCGAGCCTACCGGCTGCGCGCGGCCTGTGAAGCGCCACAGGCGCGGCGCTGCCCCCGGAATTCAACATTCCTGCGCTTATCGCTCACCCGGTTCCCCGTATTTGCCCGGCTTCGGTTTAAGGGCAATCTTTTTACAATCCGAATCTTCAATCCGGACGCTGGGTCGAGTCGGCCAGGCCAGCGTGTTGTTTGCGTCACAGGCTCTGGCACTCCGCTTGCATCCTCTTCGTGGTCAGAAACTACCGATGAGGTGACTGGAATGTTCGTGACCGTCGTTGCCGTGCTCTGCCGGCTGAGTGCAGCCAGCTCAGGCAGTTGCATCGAGGAAATCGTGACCGACAGCAACATGACGCCCGAGATGTCGATGATGCAGTGCGCGATCGGGGCACAGGCCCCGCTGGCGAAATGGATGGGCGAGCATCCGATCTACCACGCCAACTGGCGGCTCGATCGCTACAAATGCGTGCCGGGTCACTACGAGATCAAGGGCCACGCCTGAGGTCCCGCAAAACTACTGATACATGAGGAAACGCCCGGGGGCTGCCTTCTCCCTCTGCGCGGGCAGTGCTAGCGCCAGACCCACTGAGGCGGCGCGCTTTGTGATGACGATCACGCCTTAAGCCACCGCACGCAAAATTATCGCACGCGCCTGTCGCCCTTCCGCGAAAGCGGTGCACCGTCTTGTCACCGTCGCGAGCAAGGCCCACCACATGGATCCCAAACTACACCGCGTGCTCACCGAGCAGATCCAACGCACCGGGCAGCTCCCCGACGTCGAAGCCTTCAACCGCGAGATCCACACCCTCGTGCGCGCCGATCTCGAAAGCCACCGCAAGGAGATGCGCAGGATCGATCCTGGGCTGGCCACCTTCATCTGCGTCAGCGCGATCGAGGCGGACGCACACAACGCGGGGCTGAACCAGGCCGAGATGTTAGGCGTCATGCGCGGGCCCGGATTGTATATCGCCATCCGTCAAATCCCTCGGTCGGCCGCTTCTGCGATCGAACTGGTTGAGTAGCCATTGCACCCAAGCAGCATTACTTTGGTTGAAATCCGGACGCCCTAGAATCCGGCTACGCATCAGTCGGAGCGAGAGATTTGAACCTCCGCCCCCTAGTCTCCCAGCCTATTTTATTGAAACGTCCTGAAATCCAGTGAAACACAAAGAAGTTTATATCTCTTTTTCAAATCACGGGCATCATTGCACCTCAAAGCTCGGCTTCTTGGAACATTGCGCTATGGCGCAACATCACGGTTGGTTCTGGCCTTTTAGCATGTCCTTCCTAGCCACTTTATACCATGGAGCATGCTTCGCCTCGTCCCAATTGCGAGGCACTTCCATAGTCCAGGGAAATGCACTGAACTCTTCAAGCAAAGACATCAGCGAATAAATGTTATCGACCACGGCCTTGTTCATCTCCTTCATCTCAGGATCGGAAATTCGTGAACAGGAATCCCACGGTATTTTTTCGCCACCGTCAACTGTAGTCACGATAACTTCGGCAGGGTCGGCCCACTCCCCTTTCGCGTTCTTAGGCCACGTGCCAGCGTGGATGCCCTCAATAGGCGTGTTGTTTCGAAAGCCGTGAGCAGCGAGTATTTTCGCGAGCCATTTGTTGCCATCGTTTGTTGCTTTTGTCATTTTGATCCTTGTTTACTTTTGCGCGGTTTGCCCGGCGACAAGAGCATCAAATGTTCCAACCAGCCTAACTCGAACCCACCCAGTTGTTGTTTTTGTCGAAATGGCGGGATCGCACAAATCCGGCCGTATTCCACATCGCGTCAAATGCTGGCCTGATCGCGCGTTGATAGTCGATAGCAGTCCCGTAGCGTTCAATCACAATCTCAGGGAGTTCAAGCGTAGATTGTTTGATTTGGCCCACATCTTCCAATGAATCAGAACTAATTCCCAGCCGCGCGCCACGCACGCCTTGAAGCGTCAACATCAGGACAATCGGTGGAGCGATATTCAAAGTCTCTAAAGCGTAGAGATATTTTGGCATTACCTCTAAAACGTAGCGATCAAAATCAAGCGTCGGAATCAGCAATGAGTCGCCACGTTTCATTGCCGCGCGCACCTTCACTGCTTCAATTATTCCGTTTCGAAAAATTTGTGTGTACGCCCAGCACTGTCCATCACTCCCGTGATTGATATTGGCAAAGCCATCAAAATTTATGCCGGGACTGTACCCCATGACACCGCCCATCGGTCGTAGATGCTCGCTTAGAGCACGAGCTCGCTCGAGGTCGATACCTGTACCCAGTCCGAATGACGCCAAAGGGACAAGGTGAAAAACCACTCTCCCGAGGTCTTGGGCTAGCGTTTCTATTGCTGCCCCTGTTTCAATTTTAGCCAGACGCTCGGCCCTGAACGCACGCATTCGATCAGCTGCACTGGCCGCCGAAGTGAAAAGTACGCGAAGCTCTTCGACGCTGAGTTCGAACGCTCCCGCCGAGTTTCGCGCATAGATACGATTTGTATTTCGCGCGCTGACGCGGTGAGGTGGATTCCAGCTTTTCGGAACATGAATTACGAAAACAGATCCGCCAGTGACAGGTACAGCTCTCATCTGGATTCCCGGTATTCTGGGCTCTAGGCCGTCTCTAGCGAGATTTTCGAGACGCTGAAGTTCTTGATCAACGCTGCCCACCACTGGAACGATTTGGGTAGGAATGCCATCTTTTTCGTCAACGCCAATTATCAAATGACCACCGGACGTATTGGCGAACGATGAGATGTCTTTTAGGAACTCCTTTACGTCATTGTCTGTGCGTCCGTATGTCGAACGCTTATAATCCACCAGCACGCCTTCAGGCACACCCGCCGCTATTTGATTAAGCAAATCCTGTTCGCTAAGGCCGCCTAGATCGATATTGGCTACAGTCATGGGTACCCTTTAGGTAGTCGAATGTGGGTAAGGCCAAATGCGCAAGAAGGATCGTAGACGTCTGCCGCTCACTAAACAAACTGCTGCGATACGAGATCGACGAATTGCGTGCGAAGCGCTGATTTTTTCCCGATTCCGCGAGGCAACCGTCCGCATTCTGGTCTGCGAAGGTTTTGAAGGCCACCACCAACCGGATTGCCGAAATCGCCGGCGTCAGCGTCGGATCGCTCTACCAATATTTTCCAAGCAAGGAGGCGCTGGTCGCCGCCGTAATCGATTGTAGCTGGGCGTCAATCCTCAGCACGTTCGCTCCTAGGGAAGCCGACGTTCCCTAAGCTCCACAGGCCGGCACGATGACATCATGCCCCTGTTTTGCCCGACGCGTCAAATCGCTTCGGAAAAACATCATCCTGCCAATGACTTCGCTACTGTGCATGGGGGTTGTTTTCGGCATTTTAGTTTGCCGGCCACCGAAGCGGCCACCCGCTACCGATCGTCGCGCATGCGTCCTCGGCGGGAGCGAGCGCTACGCCGCCCCTCGATCCACCCGACAGATGATTTGGAAAAATGGTCGGAGCGAGAGGATTTGAACCTCCGACCCCTAGTCTCCCAGGCGAAAAATTGAGAACATTTGCAGAACACGATGAGACATGCTAGGATCAACTTCCAAAGTTAATCCAACAACTTAACCTCCATCACCGTCTCACGACGTACCACCCTATCCCGACAATTCCTTGCCCTGGGGCAAGGATCGCACGGGACTAGGGCGGTAGTTCAAGCAATGTTCACAGATGCCCAAACTCACAGACAGTGCGATCAAAGCAGCGAAGTGCCCTCCCGGAAAAGACCGCATCGAACTGGCCGACAGTTCGTGCCCCGGCCTCTACCTGAGGGTCACCAAGAATGGCGCGAAGACCTTCGCCTTCAAGTACTGGTCACCGATCCTCGCCAAGACCGTGACCCTCGTCCTCGGTCCATATGATGACATCACACTGACCGACGCCAAGCGCAGGGTTGGGGATCATCGGAAGGAAATCGCCCGCGACGAGGACCCCCGCGCGAGGAAGCGTGCAGAACGAAGGAAGGCGGCCAATGCAGAGGAGCTGTCCTTTGATCAGCTGGCCGATCAGTACATTGAGCAGTACGCGAAGCCGAACAAGGACTCGTGGAAGAACGATCAGCATTATCTGAAGCGGACCCGAGCAGCCTGGGGACGCTTGCCGGCAGCCACCGTGACCGATGACATGGCAGCCGAGCTTTTGGATGAGATCGCAGAGACTGCACCCGTGAGTGCGAACCGAACGCAATCGGTACTGCACAAGATGTTCAGCTGGGCGAAGCAGCCCGGCCGAAAGCTGATGCAGACCAACCCCCTCGCTGATCTCGATCGCCGGGGCGGCAAGGAACAGTCGCGTGATCGCGTGCTGACCGATGATGAAGTCAAAACGTTGTGGTGGGGGCTCGATCATCCAGACCTGCCGGCAGACCGCGAGGTGGCGTTGGCCTTGAAGACGATCTTGACGACGATGGTCCGCCCATATCAGGCGGCGCTGATGGAGTGCGCAGAGTTGATTGGGATCGATGGCGATAACGACGCTCAATACAGCATGCCGCGCCACCGAGTGAAGAAACGGCGCGAGGTGATCGTTCCGCTGTCTGACTTGGCCGTTGAGGTGATCAAGGAAGCCATCAGGGACGACGATCAAACCGTGGTTTTCCCGTCGAAGTTCAGCGACGGCGACGTTCCGATTGCGAGGGCGTCCCTCTCACAGGCCTTGGCCGGTAAGAAGAACGGAAAGAAGGTCGGCGACAAGACAGAAGACCGCACGGGCATCCGGGAGTTTCTCGGATTAGAGCATTTCACTGCTCATGACTTAAGGCGCACGGCGGCGACCATTGCCCGCCGCGCGGGTGCGCCTCGGCCAGACGTGAAGGCGTTGCTGGATCACGTCAACGGGGACGTCACTGAGGTCTATGACAAGTACGACATGGAGAAGGAAAAGCGGCAAGTCGTGGATCTGCTTGCAAGCGAACTGCGGCGCATCGTCGGCGATCGGCCGGTGGTGACTGGCGCGTCTGATCGAAGGGTCGCGGCATCACGTTCGCCGTCCAATGTGCGTTGCCTGGGATCGGATATGCGAGACTCTGAAGCAACCTTGCAATCCAGCGCTTCCACGCGGCACACATCACGCTTAACGTAAGCGCCCGATCATATATTTGAGCCCCGCGCTGATCGACAAGCTTGGAGGCGCATTGGCGAACTGGCCGCGCTCAACGCGCGTTGAAAATGATCAGCGCGCCGCCGGGTTCCTAGCAACGTCGAATCGCACTCGATGAGCAAGAAATCCCGCTTCTAGATGTGGAAGAGAAAGTCCTGACTGGTCAGAGTGTTCGCATTTACGCTGGTCAGGACAATTTCCATATCCGCCGATCCTTGGTTTTGAGCCGTGGTCGAGCTGTTGACGTACACAATTGTATTCGCGCCGCTTTGAATCCACGCGATACTGTGCGCAGCGACTTGGGTGCTCCCGCTTAGCAAGCCCTGCACGGTCGTCACTTCCGCGATCGCTGAGGTGTCGATGATGTCTGCGCTGTGAACGAAATCACTGATCGTATCGTGATTTGCAACCGTGGAGTCGGACACCGCAGCGAAGACGAATTGGTCGCTTCCCGCTCCTCCTATCAACGTGTCGGCACCTCCTCGGCCCTGGATCACGTCGTTTCCTGCTTGCCCATCCAACGTGTTGTTGCCGGCATCGCCGAAAATGAAGTCAGCGAAGGACGAACCACGGACGGCATTCACGCCGGTGAACGTGTCTGTCCCGGTGCCTGCGAGGTCACCGGAGGCTGTCCCGTGGGAATTGCCGGCGGCAAGATCGACGGTCACCCCATCCAGAGCACTGTAGAATGCAATACGGGTATTGCCGTTTCCGGTAATGGTGTCATTGCCGTCCATTCCCTCGAACTCGTTGAGAGCACCGAAGTCGCCGGCATTTGCTCCGGAGGTGCCAAAACTGGTTGCGACATAAGTATCGCCGAAATTGGTCCCACGGATCGCCTCAATTGATCGAAGAGTGTCTGTTCCGATCGAAGCGTCGCCGGTCACCACGCCCGAAGCCATATCGACTTGAATACCTGACGCAGAACCGTCGTTGTTGTAGTACGCCCTGTCGAAACCAGTTTTGCCGTCGATGAAGTCATTGCCGCCGCGACCGGCAAAATCTTCCGCTGTACCATTAGGATTGTTAGAGCCGGTGATGGTATCGGCAAATGACGACCCTGACACCGAGCCAATGCCCGAGAAGGTATCGGTGCCTACAGACCCATCGCCGGTTACGGTGCCCGACGCGCCGCTGGTGGTGCTGGTCCAGCTATTGAGAGCGAAAGTGATCGTCACGGGACCGGTGGCATTGCTGTAGATCAGACGTGTGTTGCCATTGCCGGTAATGGTGTCGTTGCCACCCATTCCCTCGAACTGGTTGAAGGTGCCGTTGTTACCGACGTTGGCATAGGGAAGGCCGGTGGCAGGATCGATAGCGCCGCTGACGCCGAAATTCGTGGCGTCAAAGGTGTCGGCAAAATTGGTGCCCTGAATACCTTCGATTGAATGCAGTGTATCGGTGCCGCTCGAGGCATCACCGATCACCGTTCCGGCCGCAAGGTGGACGCTGATGCTACCGGTCGTCCATGTCAGGTTGGCGTATTGCGCGGTGTCGAAGCCACCTTTTCCGTCGATGAAGTCATCGCCGGCAAGTCCCATGAAGTTCTCATTGGCGCTGCTTCCCAAAAAAGTATCGGCGAACATCGAGCCCATGACGGCATTGACGCCGGTGAACGTGTCAGTGCCAACCGAGGCATCGCCGATTGCCGTGCCCGCGAGGAGATCGACGGTAACGCCACCGGTCGATTGCGTAAATTGAATTCGGGTATTGCCGTTGCCGATGATGGTATCGTTGCCGCCCATGCCTTCAAAGTCGTTGAAGGTTCCGTTCGATCCGGCATTCGTGCTCGTGCTACTGAAGCCGGTGGCGTCATAAACGTCGGCAAATTTAGTGCCGCGGACGGCCTCCACCGAGCGCAGCGTGTCGGTGCCGATCGTCGCATCGCCGGTCACGAGTCCTGCCGCAAGATTGACCGTGATGCCGGTGGTTGTGGTGAGGTCGTTGTTGTAGACGGCGAAATCGTAACCGCCACGGCCGTCGATCAGATCGTTGCCGGCGCGACCATCATATTGCTCGAAGGTCCCGCTGGGATTGTCGCTGCCCCGCAGCGTGTCTCCAAATGCTGACCCAATGACTGAATTGACGTTAGTGAAGGTGTCGCTGCCGACTGACGCATCGCCGTTCGCCGTGCCCGCGGCCAAATCAACGATGACTGCCGCTGTCGCACTGACGTAGGAAATACGGGTCAGAACCTCTCCGGAAGGATTGACAGTGCCGACGATGATATCATCTCCCGCCATGCCTTCGAAGCTGTTGAAGCCAATTGGCGTACCAGGCACCCCGGAATTTCCGCTGAAGCCGACCGCCGAGTAGTGATCGGCAAAGTTGCTGCCCTGGATGGCCTCGATCCCGATCAAAGTGTCGGTGCCGACACCCGGACCCGTCACGGTCCCGGCCGTCAGATCTGCGGTGATGCCCCCGGTCGCGTCGACATAGACCGCTCGATCGACACCGGACAAACCGTTGAATATGTCATTACCGCCGAAGCCCTCGAATGCATCGTTCCCGGCGGTTCCGGTTAGGGTGTTGTCCCCAGCGTCGCCAAGAATGGCGCCGGGCACGCCCACAGTATAGATCACCGCGCTGCTGGTGGCGGTGTTGCCGGCCGCATCGCTCACCCGGGCCGTCAGCGAGTTGCCGCCCTGGTTCAGCGTGATCGTGCTGCTCCAGCTGCCGTTGCCCTGCACGATCGCGG
>NZ_JARWCR020000082.1:35280-38268 GCF_029846695.2 Bradyrhizobium nivariense
CCCTGGTTCAGCGTGACCGTGCTGCTCCAGCTGCCGTTGCCCTGCACGATCGCGGTGCCGATCGTCGTGGTGCCGTCCAGGATGGTGACGGTGGCGCCGGCATCGGCCACGTCCACCGTGCCGGTGATGGTCTGGCTGACCTGGTTGGTCGAACCTCCGGCGCTGGTGATCGCAACCGTCGGTGCCGCCGTGTCGAGCGTGAAAACAACGGGCACGCTCGGGGTACCGTTGGCGCTAGGTTCCAAAGCCACGATGCTGTGGTTGCCATCACCTGCCAGAGTGACTGCCGCGCTCCAAATGCCACCAGAGCCAACGGTCACCGTTCCAATTTGTGTGGTGATACCATTGTAGGTATCGTACAGCGTCACTGTCGTTCCAACGAGGGCCGGATCGACAGTTCCGCTGATCGTTTGGCCTCCTTGATTGGTTGGACCACCTGCATTGCTGATGGTTACAGGTGCCAACGAAACCAAGGCGATAGCTTGCGGTGTATCCAAGGTCGGGACGAGCGTCTTCGATGCGGACGCAGAACTTCCCGTGACGGAAGCGAGGGTCACAAAAACTGGAGTGATCGATCCGCCACCAGCTTGGCCCTTCACGTCGTCTGCAATGACGGTAGTCGAGGCTTCGGTGGGTGATGGTGGAGGGCTCCCAGCGAACTTCTGCAGCGACTTTGTATCGACATCTCCTCGCTTGCCGTCGCTAGGTGCCGGAGTGTTTGGAGCGATCTGTTTCCCAATATCGTAGGTCGTCAACACCTGCTGGAAAGCGCTGAATTCCTGCGCAACTTGGCTTGGGCTCTTACCGACGGCTTGGGTCGTCACCTCGAAATTTGCGGCTGGCGTGATGGTCAGCGATGGACCATCGCTGGTAACTACCCCGATTGGATCCCCCGCGGTACAGGCGCCTTGAAGCAAGTTCGTTGGGACGCATTTGAAGACCTGGACTGAATGAAGCTGACCGTCATGCTGATCGGCAACGGAGACCGAGACCTGCCCATCCACTGCATCGACATTAAGAAGGACTGCTGTACCGCGAATTCCGATCACGGCCGTTGGCGTCGCGACTTGCATGTCACCTGTTTTGGCAACCTGGCCAGCGACAAAAGTGGCTGCACCCTGGACGAGAGTGAACAGCGAATGGTTCGAACCATTCGTCAGGCTCACTAAAGTACCATTCGCATTACTCTGCTCTTCATACCCCAATTCGTTCAACATGAAGCGAGCGTTGGCACTCAGGTTGAACGTTGAGCCGTCGATCAGAAGCAGGCCGATGGTAGAGCCACTACCAGTCTGCACGACGTCGTTCTGATAGACGACATCCCCATTATTCGCCGCGATGGTAACGCCATTGCGAACGATGCTGGCGCTTCCCGTGATGGTCGCGACGTGGCCAATCACCTTTCCAGCAGCGGCACTTCCTCCGGCCTGAGCAAAGGTTTGATAGCCGGTGAGTGCTTCAACGACTCTCGGATCGAGCAGCGCGCCGTCGGCTGAGCTTAGCGGCGAACGCTTCTCACCGAGAAAGTAATTGGGGACCGTGACCCGATGATTAGGATCAGAAATGATGAGATCATGGCCCGAACGTGCATATTCCCCTGAGAACAAGAGATGCGCGTCCGGAATGATGACTGCGTTAGTTGGGCCACGCTCAGGGAAGCTAAAGGACTCCCAAGCGCCCTCAGATCCAGCAAAATACAACTTTTGATTCAATGGGGTATTCAAATCGGCGCCCCACCCGGAAACTTAAAATTAATTTAGTATTGCTAACATCGTACTAATTAACTGAAAAGAGCTTTTCGCGGGTCAAGCACACTGTTGCCACCGGCCCCCGAGTCTGCAGGCGAAATCGGGGTACCGATTTATAACAGCGGCCGCCTGCGCGAAAGCCGCCTCGCAAGGAAACCTTGTTGGAGAACGCCTGATGCTGAAGCGGCAAATCCACCGCGCTCGGTGCTTCGGTCAAGAAGCGCCCCGCCATCGGATAACCAGGAATTCGGTGCAGGCGCCGGCGATGCAAGACCCTCTGTCAATCAAACGCCAATTTATGATTGGTTCTCGCATTGAGGTAAAGCCCACAGCGGGGCCACGGTTGTGCGGCAAGAACGGAACGGTGATTGGTACTGGGTATCATCCCAAGAGTCTCCGTGTCATTCTGGACGGTTCAAAAACACCAATAACCCTGCATGTTACATACGTCGCAACTGTAGATGCGTAATTCGAATTGATGATGCGGCAGCTCGCGTGACGAGCGGCGCAGGGACAAATTAGCTCATTAATCGTTGATCGCCGACGAATTGCGCCGCCAGGCTGACGTCTTCATCGACCTCGTCGAGCTGCAATCCAAGCTTGGCCGCGATCCGTCCGAGCGCCCATCCCTACGCGATCGTGAAGCGCATGGACGCATGCCGAAATTCTGCAAAAGCCGCACGGAAACGACCCTCACAGCTAGATTATTAAGGGGCGCCCAGTCGACGCGCTTGGGCGGACTGAGTTCAATAAAACAACATCACCGACATCCACGCCGCCAGCGACGCGCAGAGACCAATTCCTAGATAAGGCAATACAAGGCGCATCGGGTTTCTCCTCCGAGACGCGAAATATGTCCTAGCTTCGCATATCGGCCAGCCAATGACTACGAATCTCCGGTTGTGTCGCGGCCGACGCCGGGCGGTGACTTGCCGAACACTCGGAAGCCGGCGTGTGCTCGACCACGGCAACGGCTTGCTGCTTGTGAACCCGCTCCTCAACGTACAAGAGCACCATACGCCGCGTGTCCGGGTCGATCAGCTTCTGGAATGTCCTGATCAACCGCAGCATCTGAAGATCTTCAATTGCATTCGCCATGGCAAAATCTCATTGAAAAAATGACAAGCTCAATCAGGCAATTATGCAGCGGTTCTGCCAGCGTAGGAACGTGGAAATTCGTCGAAGGTTGTCGGCTATCGCCGCTCATGCCGGCGTAGCGGCCCCCGGTCCACCTGCCCCC
>NZ_JARWCR020000083.1:0-37291 GCF_029846695.2 Bradyrhizobium nivariense
GTCCCGACGGACCCGCGGCAGGAGGCGGCGGAGGCGTGGGCGCGTGCTGCTGCGGCGCCGCGGCAGGCGGCGGTGCCGGCGGCGTGGGAGCCGGGCGTGCCGCGGGCGGCGCTGGAGGAGGAGGTGTCGGCGCGTGCTGTTGCGGAGCCGCGGCCGGAGGCGGCGACGGTTGCTTTGGAGCAGCCGGCGGTGGGGGCGGCGGCGGAGGTGCCTGATGAGTCGGCGCCGGCGGAGGCGGCGGTGTCGGACGCGACGGTGCGGCGGCCGGCGGCGGCGCGGCAGGAGGATGCGGAGGCGCAGCCGCGGGCGGCGGCGCGCTCGGACGTGCGGGAGCTGCAGGCGGTGCTGCGGCCGGAGGGGGCGGCGCGGCCGGGCGCGCAGCGGGCGGCGGCGCCTTTGGCGCTTCCTTCGGTGGCTGCTTCTCCTTCGGTGGCTGCTTCGGTTTTCCGTCAGGGCCGGTCTCTGGCTGGGCCTGAGCGACGACGAGCGGCGGCGCGCCTTGCGCATGCGATGCGGAGCTTGCCAATTGCATCGCGGTCAGAGCCGTGGTGGCAAGCAGCACGAAACGAAGATTAGTCATGATGGTGAACTTCCCCGGAAGGTTCTTTGACGAAGTGTTGGGATGAACGGCTACACGTTAGGCCGGATTGTGGCGGACGAAGCAGTCGCCGCCCGATTTATTTCTGCGCGCAAATCACTTCACTACGGTGACGTTCATTGCGCATTCAGACGCAGGTTGCAATTGCCTCACATGTGATGCTTCGCCTCATGTGCGGTCGCCGCGGCGAACTTGCATCCGTCGCAGGATTTGGCGTGAGCGGTCCGTTCGGTCCGCGTGATGGAATCTCTTCAGGTATGCGACCCGGCAATTCGTCGGGCCGCGGTGGCGAGCCGGGCTCGCGCACCGGCGGCGTGATTTCGGGCTGCGGATTGCCCGGCGGAATCCCCGGCGGCGGCTCGGCGGGAGTGCCGGGTGTCGAGGGCGGAATCTCGGGCGGTTCGATCGGCATCGGCATCATCGAAATCAGTTGTCGGGAGAACGACAACGATGATGTCGCGCCGATGTTCCGTCTCGCGTCGCCGTCTTATTCGGGCGCGTGGCAGACGGCCTCGATGTTGTGGCCGTCGAGATCGAGCACGAAGGCGCCGTAGTAATTCGGATGATAGTGCGCACGAATGCCGGGCGGCCCGTTGTCGCGGCCGCCTGCCGCTATCGCCGCTTTGTAAAACGCATCCACCGTGGCGCGGTCCTTCGCCAGGATCGCGACATGCACCGGCTTGTTCAGCGCGCCCTCGCCGCCGATCCAGAAATCCGGCTTGCCGTCGGCGCCGAAGCCGGCGGCCGGATCGTGTCCGGTCTGCTCCTGCGTGACCTCCATGATCAGGCTGTAGCCGAGCGGTGCCAGCGCAGCGGCGTAGAACGCCTTGGCGCGCTCATAGTCGGAGACCGGAAAGCCCATATGGTCGATCATCGCAACCTCCGTCGTTCGTTGTCAGCGCGACAGGAACGTATTGCTCCGCGTCTTGCGCGCAACCGCAAAGCCGCGCGCGACCATGTCGGCGATACAATCTTCCCGCCATTCGTTTTGTGAAAGATGTTCGATCACCACCGCGCGCGGCCATAGCGATTGCGGCGCGTCGCGGAAGAAACCGATCAGCACGCGGTCCTCAAAGCCCTCGACGTCGATCTTCAACGCGTCCACCTTCGTGACGCCGGCCTCGTCGAGAATGCGCGTCAGCCGCAACGACGGGACCTTGATGGCCTCCGCGCTGGCGGTGCCGGTGACGACGTGCGTGGCGCCGAGATTGCCGCCGCCGCTCTCGATCATGAGCTCGCCGTCGCTGTCGCCTGCGGCGGCCTGCACCAGGTGCACCTGCGCTGCTTTCGATGCGGCCTGGTTGAACGAGAGCCGTCCAAACGTCATCGGATGCGGTTCGATCGCGACCACTTTCCCTGATGGCCCGACCTGTCGCGCCATCACCAGCGCAAAGGTGCCGACATTGGCGCCGACGTCGACGAACACGCCGCCCACCGGGATGTGCTGGCGCAGGAAGTCGAGCTCGTCGAGATTGTAGTCGGGATTGAACAGCGCGCCACGCTCGGTCGCGCTGCCCTGGTGGTAGAACCGGAACGAGGCGCCCTGATACTGCACGTCGACGGGGCCGCCGCGCAGCAGGTTGACCAATCGCGACAGCCAGGGCCGGAACGCGCCGCGCTTCAGCGCCGATTGTGTCGCGAGGCGAATGATCGCGGCCTGCGACGGGTTCGGCGCAAACGCGCCGAACGGCGCGGACGGAGGGGCATTGTCGGTCGTCAAGCGGCGGTCCTCGTTGCAAGCGGCGCATGCATAGCCGGTTTTGATGAGGGCTACAATTTCGGTGTCGTCCCGGCCCCCCGTGCGCAATTGCGCACTAGGCCGGGACGACGAGGAGCCTCACGCCGCCTTCTTCGCGACAGCCTTGCGCTGGCGCAGGAAGCGGCCGAGCAGCTTGCGCTTGCCCTTGCGCGGGATCAGGTCGATGTCGCTAACGAGTTTTGCGCCGCCCTTGCGGCGCTCCAGCACGATCTTGCGGCTGTGGAAGGCCTCCAGCTCGACACGATGCGCGACGCTGACGATGGTGGCCTTCGGCAGCTCGTCGGTGATCATCTTCATCATCTTGTCCTGGCTCTTCTCGTCGAGCGCAGAGGTCGCCTCATCGAGCACGACGATGTCCGGGTTGTGCAGCAAGAGCCGCGCAAAGGCGAGGCGCTGTTTCTCGCCGCCCGACAGCGTCTGGTCCCACGGTCCCTCTTCCTCGATCTTCTCGTTGAGATGGTCGAGACCGACCTTGTGCAGGGCCTCGACGATCTCCTCGGCGGTCCAGTCGTCTTCTGCGCCGGGATAGGCGACCGCGCGGCGCAAGGAGCCGGACGGCACGTAGGGCCGCTGCGGCAGCATGAACAGCCGCCGGTCGGGATGGAAATTGACGCTGCCGCCACCCCATGGCCAGAGCCCGGCGATGGCGCGCACCAGCGTGCTCTTGCCGGTGCCGGATTCGCCGGCGACCAGCAGCCGTTCGCCGGGCTCGATCACCACCTCGGTCTCGCCGACCACGGCAGTGCCGTCGTCGAGCGTGACGGAGAGGTCGTTCAGCTCCAGCATGGCGTCGTTGCTGGTCTCGCCGCGCTTGATGCGGCCGAGTCCGTCGCCCTGCTCGGCGCGCTCGAGACCGTCGAGCGATATCATCAGCGAGGCGATACGGCGCGCGCAGGCGTTCCAGTCGGCCAGCCGCGGATAATTGTCGACCAGCCAGCCGAACGCGCTCTGCACGATGGTGAAGGCAGAAGCCGCCTGCATCACCTGTCCCAGCGTCATGCTGCCGTCGAGGAATTTGGGCGCGCAGAGCAGCAGCGGCACGACCGGCGCAACGAGGCTAGAGCCTTGCGACACCAGCGTGGTGCGCATGTGTTGCCCGGCCAATCTTGCCCATTGTCGTAGCACGCTGGTGAAGTTGCGGTCGATGCCGTCGCGCTCCTCGTCCTCGCCGCCGAGCAGCGCGATGCTCTCGCCGTTCTCGCGCACGCGCGTCAGCGTGTAGCGGAAATCGGCCTCGGCCTGGTTCTTGTCCTCGGAGACCTGCACGAATTGACGGCCGATCACCACAATCGAGCCCGATGCGATCGCGGCATAAAGCATCGCGGCGATCACCAGGAAGCCGGGAATGGTCACCGACGATCCCGCAAGCGTGACCGTGAGCGCGCCGCCGATGGTCCAGAGCACGACGATGAAGGTCGCGGCCGACAGCAGCGCCGAGGTCACGCCGGCGAGAAAATCCACCGGCGAATCGGTCGCGACGCGCAGATCTTCCGCGATCCGGTATTCCGGATTCTTGTGATCGCCGTCGACGAGATTGAGCTGATAGTAGCGGCCGTTGCCGAGCCAGCGCGTCAGCACGCTTGCCGTCAGCCAGGCCCGCCAGCGCCGCTGGATGCCCATGCGCGCGAACACCTGCGCCACGCCGAGCACGATGCTGCCGATCGCAAGCGGGAAGAACATTGCGGTGAGATGGAAGACCGCCGTCGCATCGCGTTTCTCGATCGCGTCGAAAATCGCCCGATTCCAGACATTGATGCCGTACTGGAAGCCGACGGTCAGGACGATCAGCACGCCGAGGCCGATCGAGAACGGCCAGGCGAGGCGGTCGCCCTTGCGTCCCCAGAACCCACGCGCGCTGATCCAGAAGCGGGTGAGGAGATAGTCCTTGCGGGCCTGCTCGGCCTCTTCGGGCGACAGCTCCGGGTCGGGCTCGACCAGCTCGGGTGGCGGCGGAGTCACTTCCTCGCCGTTCTCGCCGACGATTTCGACAATGGGCGGCTTCTTGCCCTGTTCGCGCTTTCCGGCCGGCGTTTGCATGGTCGGATAACGCAAGAGAAATCAAACGGTTCCCGATGGTTCCAGGTGCCGCATCATTCCGCGGCGCCGTCGCGCACCCTGCGGCGCCGGGCGACCCGGTGCAGGACGCGCGACAGCTGATCGATCGCGTAGGGCTTCTGCACGAGCTCGCAATCGAGGTTGCCGTCCGGGGACAGCGCCTCTTGGGACAGCGCCTCGCTGTAGCCAGTGGTCAGCACGACGGGCACGCCGATGCCGCGATCGCGGACCGCCTGCGCGAGATCGAGCCCGGTCATGCCCGGCATCACGATGTCCGAGAAAACGATATCGAAACGATCCGCATCCGCGACCAGCTCGGCAAGCGCATCGGTTGCATTGTCGACCAGCGTGATGCTGTAGCCGAGCTCGGTGAGGCCGTCGGCGGCGAAATTGGCAAGCTCGATATTGTCCTCGACCAGCAGCACCGACATGCCGCTGCCGGCGACCGCCGGGGCCGTGTTCGGTGCCTGCCGCTGCGGCAGCAGGTCTGGCGGCACGCGCGGCAGGTAGAGCGAGAAGGTGCTGCCGTGCCCCACCTCGCTCGTGACTGTCACTTCGCCGCCGGACTGCCGGGCGAAGCCGAACACCTGCGACAGGCCGAGACCGGTGCCGTGGCCGACCTGCTTGGTGGTGAAGAATGGCTCGAAGATGCGCTCGAGCCTTGTTGCGGGAATGCCCATTCCGGTGTCGCTGACGGCAATGCCGACGAAGCCATGTTTGCCAGGAAGGACATGGTTACCAGGAAGGTCATGGTTGCCTGTAAGGTCATGGCTGCCCGAGATGGGGGCCAGCGTGTCCGCAATGGTCGTCGCGGCCTCGACCTTGAAAACGATCCTGCCCTTGCCGTGCATGGCATCGCGCGCATTGGTCGCCATGTTGATCAACGCCGTCTCGAACTGGCTTGCATCGGCATTGACGAGGCAGGGCTCAGCCGGCAGCCGCATCGCTATTTCGATCGCGGGTCCGAGCAGCGTCGCGAGCATGTCGTGCAGCGACTGCATCCGCGCGCCGACGTCGAACACCTCCGGCTTCAAGGTCTGGCGCCGCGCAAAGGCGAGCAGCTGCGATGTCAGCTTGGCCGCGCGCGCGACCGCGTCCGCGATGGCGGTGATGTAGCGCTGGCGCCGCTCCTCGCTCAGTTGCGGTCGGTTCAACAGGTCGACGGAGGCGCGGATCACGGTCAGGAGGTTGTTGAAGTCGTGCGCGACGCCCCCGGTGAGCTGCCCGAGCGCCTCCAGGCGCTGGCTGTGCTTGAGCGCCCCCTCGGCTTCGCGCCGCGCCGCGGCCTCGGCCTGGAGATGCTGGGTGCGCCGGATCGCCAGCGCCAGCAGGAGGAGGAGGAGCGCGGTGGCGGGAATCCCGAACACCAGATGCTGGCCCATGGTGGCGAACCAGCGCGCGCGGATGGCCGAGGTCTCGAGCCCCGCGCTGACATAGATCGGGTATTCGGCGACGCGCCGGTAACCGATGCGGCGCTCGATCCCGTCCGAGGGCCATGCGACGGTGATGAGGCCGTGCTCGGGGTGCGCTGCGATGTTCTGGCCGACCGGCCCGCTGGGATCGAGCCGAAGGTCGCGATCGAGCCGCGGAAGGTGCGCCAGCACGACCCCGTCGGTGCGTCCCATTGCGAAGAAGCTGCCGGGATCGGTGCCGATCCTGGCATAAAAGCTCTCGAAATATTCCGGCAGGACGGAGGCCTGGATCACGCCGATGAAGCCGCCGTCGTCGGCGTCACGGCGACGGCTGACCCCGAAGAAGCGCGCACCCTGATAGGGCTGGCGCGGCGTCAGGGGAACACCGATGTAGCTGCCGATGTTCTGGTCGATATGGGCGACAAAGTAGTCGCGGTCCGCAAAACTCTGCTCCGGCGGCGGCGAGGCAAGGCTGTTGACCAGCGACTTTCCGTCCGCATCGAAGATCCAGGCCGATTTGAGCTGCGGCAGCGAATCGGTCAGCTGCTTCAGGCGGCGGTGCAGGGCCGGCTCGCGCCTGCGGATGATATCGTCGGGAAGGCCCCGCACCACCTCGTTGAGCTCGGCGAGGCTGCGGTCGATCGTCTCGAACACCTTGAGCGCGTGCTCATGCGCGACATCGAGGGTGCGCTCGATCTCGCGGTCGGCGATGTCTTTCGTCGAGGTGTAGGAGGTCGAGGAGGCGATCGCGAACAGCGCAATCGGGAGCGCCAGGGATGCAGCCATCATCCACTGCAACAGTCTCAGCGAATTGCGTTGCGCGCCCTGCACGGTCGCTCCGGTCCCACACCGGAGAGCTTACTTGAATTTCGCGCCGGGAAGGAAGCGGCTTGTGGGGAACCGGAGGTTGCAATCCGCGCGGGTCGCGCGCGCAGGGGGGTGGAGGTAAAATCTACCCAAACACGCGCCAGCCGTAGAATGCCCCGGCTGTCTCGGCCAGGGATTGCAGCATGAATGACGCCTAGATCTGGCGCTCGACCAGCTTGAGCTTGAGCTCGGCGATGGCTTCGGCCGGATTGAGCCCCTTCGGGCAGGCTTTGGCGCAGTTCATGATGGTGTGGCAGCGGTAGAGGCGGAACGGATCCTCGAGATCGTCGAGCCGCTCGCCGGTGGCCTCATCCCGCGAATCAGACACCCAGCGGTTGGCCTGGAGCAGGGCGGCGGGACCGAGATAGCGCTCGCTGTTCCACCAATAGCTCGGGCACGAGGTCGAGCAGCAGGCGCAGAGGATGCACTCGTAGAGGCCGTCGAGCTTCTCGCGGTCCTCGTGGCTCTGCTTCCATTCCTTCTGCGGCGTCGGCGAGGTCGTCTTCAGCCACGGCTCGACCGAAGCATACTGCGCGTAGAAATTGGTGAGGTCGGGGACGAGGTCCTTCACCACCGGCTGGTGCGGCAGCGGATTGATCTTCACCGCGCCGTCCTTCACGTCGTGCATCGAGCGGGTGCAGGCCAGCGTGTTCTGGCCGTCGATGTTCATCGCGCAGGAGCCGCAGACGCCCTCGCGGCAGGAGCGGCGGAAGGTCAGCGACGGGTCGATGTTGTTCTTGATCCAGATCAGGCCATCCAGCACCATCGGCCCGCAATCATGGGTGTCGACGTAATAGGTGTCGACGCTCGGATTCTTGCCGTCGTCCGGATTCCAGCGATAGACGCGGAATTCGCGGACGTCTGTCGCGCCCGCGGGCTTCGGCCAGGTCTTGCCGCCGGTGATCTTGGAGTTCTTCGGAAGTGCGAATTCAACCATTTCGATTAAGGCCTTCGCTGTTCGCTTCTAGTACACGCGCGCTTTGGGCGGGATGTACTGGACGTCGTTGGTCATGGTGTAGTCGTGAACGGGGCGGTACTCGATCTTGACCTTGCCGGAATCTTCCAGCCAGGCCAGCGTGTGCTTCATCCAGTTCTTGTCGTCGCGGTCGGAGAAGTCCTCGCGGGCATGCGCGCCGCGGCTCTCGGTGCGGTTGGCGGCCGAGTTCATCGTCACCACCGCCTGCGAGATCAGATTGTCGAATTCGAGCGTCTCGATCAGGTCGGAATTCCACACCAGCGAGCGGTCGGACACGGCGATGTCGGTGATGCCGCTATGGACCTTCTCGATCAGGTTCTGGCCTTCGCTCAGGATGTCGCCGGTGCGGAACACCGCGCAATTGTTCTGCATCACGTGCTGCATGCCTTCGCGCAGCTTCGCGGTCGGCGTTTCGCCGGAGGCGTAGCGGTAATGGTCGAGCCGGCCGAGCGCCAGATCGGACGAGGTCGCCGGCAACTCCGGCTGGCTGGCGTTGGGCGTGAGCTTTTCGGCGAGGCGCAGCGCGGCGGCACGGCCGAACACCACGAGGTCGATCAGCGAGTTCGAGCCGAGGCGATTGGCGCCGTGCACGGAGACGCAGGCGGCTTCGCCGATCGCCATCAGGCCGGGGATGATGGCGTTGTCGTCGCCGTCCCTCTTGGTCAGCACTTCGCCGTGGTAGTTCGTCGGGATGCCGCCCATGTTGTAGTGCACGGTCGGCACGATCGGGATCGGCTCGCGCGTCACGTCGACATTGGCGAAGATCTTTGCGGATTCGGAGATGCCCGGCAGCCGCTCCGCCAGCACCGCGGGATCGAGGTGGTCGAGATGCAGGAAGATGTGGTCCTTCTTCTTGCCGACGCCGCGGCCTTCGCGGATCTCGATGGTCATCGCGCGCGAGACGACGTCGCGCGAGGCCAAATCCTTCGCGGAGGGCGCATAGCGCTCCATGAAACGCTCGCCCTCGGAGTTGACGAGATAGCCGCCTTCGCCGCGTGCACCCTCGGTGACGAGGCAGCCCGAACCGTAGATGCCGGTCGGGTGGAACTGCACGAACTCCATGTCCTGCATCGGCAGGCCGGCGCGCAGCACCATGCCGCCGCCATCGCCGGTGCAGGTGTGCGCCGAGGTGCAGGAGGCATAGGCGCGGCCATAGCCGCCGGTCGCGAGAATCACGGTCTGGGCGCGGAAGCGGTGCAGCGTGCCGTCGTCGAGCTTGAGCGCGATGACGCCGCGGCAGGTGCCCTGGTCGTCCATGATCAGGTCGATGGCGAAGAACTCGATGAAGAACTCGGCCGCGTGGCGCAGCGACTGGCCGTACATCGTGTGCAGCATGGCGTGGCCGGTGCGGTCGGCAGCGGCGCAGGTGCGCTGCGCCTGACCCTTGCCGTAGTCCATGGTCATGCCGCCGAACGGGCGCTGATAGATCTTGCCGTCCTCGGTGCGCGAGAACGGCACGCCCCAGTGCTCGAGCTCGTAAACCGCCTCGGGCGCGTTGCGCACCATGTATTCGATCGCGTCCTGGTCGCCCAGCCAGTCCGACCCCTTCACGGTGTCGTACATGTGCCAGCGCCAATCGTCCTTGTGCATGTTGCCGAGCGAGGCCGAAATGCCGCCCTGGGCCGCGACAGTGTGCGAGCGGGTCGGAAACACTTTTGTGATGCAGGCGGTGCGCAGGCCGGCTTCGCTGCAGCCGACCACGGCGCGCAGGCCCGCGCCGCCGGCACCGACCACGACGACGTCATAGGTGTGGTCTTCGATCGGATAGGCTTTTCCGTTGGTGGCGGGAGCGCCGTTGCCCTTGCCATTCGTTGTGGCGGCCATGGGTTTACACTCCGGATGAAAGCTTCAGGATCGCGTAGGTCGAGGCGAGCGCCACGGCGATCGAGAAGAAATTGTTGAGCATGATCGAGACGAGCTTCAGCTTCTCGTTATGGATGTAGTCCTCGATCACCACCTGCATGCCGATCTTCATGTGCCAGGCACTGGCGGCGATGAAGAGTAGCAGGATCAGGGCGACGGGAAGGGAGCTGAGGATCTGCGCCGCGCCGGCCTGATTGCGGCCGAGCAGCATCATGACGATGACCAGCACCGGGATCATCAGCAGCGTCATGGCGACGGCGGTGATGCGCTGACGCCAGAAATCGGACGTGCCGGAATGCGCCGCGCCGAGATTGCGGACGCGGCCGAGCGGGGTGCGCATGCTGCGCTTGGGCGTATCGGCTGTGTTCATCGTCCGCCTCCGATCGCGTAGGCGATGATCCAGATCAGGACCGTCAGCACGATGCCGCCGATCAGCGCGCCCCAGGTCAGCGCTTCCCGCTCGTTGGCCTTGAAGCCGTAGCCGAGGTCCCAGACGAAATGCCGGATGCCGCTGAGCATATGATGCATCAGCGCCCAGGTGTAGCCGAACACGATCAGCCGGCCGATGATGCTGCCGGTGAAGGCCTGGACATGGCCATAGGCGGCGGGGCCGGAGGCCGCCGCAATCAGCCACCAGGCCAGCAGCAGCGTTCCGGCGTAAAGGGCGATGCCGGTGGCGCGATGGACGATGGACAGCGCCATCGTCAGCGTCCAGCGGTAGACTTGCATGTGGGGCGAGAGCGGTCGTTCGATCCGTGCGGTCATGGGCTTTGATGTTGTATTGCGGCCCAATAGGGGGCGCGCGGGGATCGGAAAGGTCGGCTCTATTTACGGAGTCGATTTCGCCTGCGCAATCACCAAATCGCCATCAATCGAACCCGGGTTCAGCGCTATGGCGTTGATGAAACAAGGCCAATCGGACGCTTGGTATACCAGAGCGTTGGCCTACTCGCCAAAGACAGAATGCAAATCCATTCTTTCATGTGCCGGTACATGGCCCATTGAAATCGCTGTTGGAACGCGTCTAAACGGACCATCCCGTCCAAACCGCTCAAGGCGGGGGCCCGGCGACCTTCCGACCCAGTCTGCCACCCCGCCAATTCACCATTTCTGTGGTCCGCTCCCGGATATGCGCACCCTGCATTCCACCCCACCCGCAAGCGCTGTGTGTCGACCGCGGAAACCAGATCGCTTACAGCTTTCCGCGCAGCGATGTCCGAGCGAATGCTTCGGAGACGTTGCGACCGGTCGCGGGGGCAACTCAGGGATGATTGCAGGGCTTGATATCAAGGAGATCGTCGAGCTTGCGCTGCTGCTGATCGCAACCGGCGCACTCTCTGGTTTTTTGGCTGGCGTGTTCGGCATCGGCGGCGGCGCGATTCTGGTGCCGGTATTCTACGAATGCTTCCGCATCGCCGGCGTGCCGCTCGAGGTGCGCATGCCGCTCTGCGTCGGCACTTCGCTCGCCGTCATCATCCCGACCTCGATCCGTTCGTTCCAGGCGCACTACAAGCGCGGCGCGGTCGACATCGCGATCCTGCGGGTCTGGTGGCTGCCGATCGTGATCGGCGTCGTCGCCGGCAGCGTGGTCGCGCGCTACGCGCCGGAGCGGCTGTTCAAGATCGTGTTCGTCGCCGTCGCCTGGTCAGCCGCGGTACGGCTGATCTTCGCGCGCGAGAGCTGGAAGCTCGGAGATGACCTGCCGAAGGGTCCGCTGATGCGCATCTACGGCTTCTGCGTCGGCATCTTGTCGACGCTGATGGGTATCGGCGGCGGGCTGTTCTCCAACCTGCTGATGACGTTCTACGGCCGTCCGATCCACCAGGCGGTCGCGACCTCGTCCGCGCTCGCCGTACTGATCTCGATCCCCGGCGCGCTCGGCTACATCTATGCCGGCTGGCCCGCGGCGGCGAACTATCCGGGAATTGCAGCCCTGCAGGTCCCGTTCGCGCTCGGCTACGTCTCGCTGATCGGCGCCGTGCTGGTCATGCCGATGAGTCTTGTGACCGCGCCGCTAGGTGTGAAGGCGGCGCATGCGATGTCGAAGCGGACGCTGGAGACAGCGTTCGGGTGTTACCTGTTTATCGTCGGCAGCAGATTTGTGATGAGCTTGTTAGGCGGGCAATGATAGTTTTGGGGCGCGCACGCCCTACGCGCTCGGTGTCATTCCCCGCGAAGGCGGGGAATCCAGTATTCCAGAGACGACAGTGATTGAAACGAGAAGCCGCAGCGTACTGGATGCCCCGCCTTCGCGGGGCATGACGGCGTATGGCGCCGTTTTGCCTGAAGTCTGCGCCCCTACTTCTTCGCGTAAAGATCCTTGTAAGTATCCCGCAGCACGTTCTTCTGCACCTTGCCCATGGTGTTGCGCGGCAGCTCGTCGACCACGAACACCCGCTTGGGCATCTTGAACTTGGCGAGCCGGCCGTCGAGCGCCTTCAGCACCGCGGCCTCGCTGATGTCTGCGCCCTTGTTGCAGACCAGAACGGCCGTGACACCCTCGCCGAAATCGGCATGGGGCACGCCGATGACCGCGGATTCGATCACGCCGGGCATGGAGTCGATCTCGCTCTCGATTTCTTTCGGGTAGACGTTGAAGCCGCCGGAAATCACGAGATCCTTGCCGCGGCCGAGAATGTGGACGTAACCCTTGCCGTCGATCTTGCCGAGGTCGCCGGTGATGAAGAAGCCGTCGTCGCGGAATTCCGCCTTGGTCTTCTCCGGCATGCGCCAATAGCCTTTGAACACGTTCGGGCCCTTCACCTCGATCATGCCGATCTCCTCGCGCGGCAATTCCTTCGTCGTCTCGGGATCGGTCACGCGTACGGAAACGCCGGGCAGCGGAAAGCCGACTGCGCCGGGCACGCGCTCGCCGTCATAGGGATTCGACGTGTTCATGTTGGTTTCGGTCATGCCGTAGCGTTCGAGCACCGCATGCCCGGTGCGCGCCGACCATTCGCGATGGGTTTCGGCCAGCAGCGGTGCCGAGCCCGAGATGAACAGCCGCATGTGTCGTGTGGTTTCGCGCGACAGCGCAGCGTTCTGGAGCAGCCGGGTATAGAACGTCGGCACGCCCATCAGCACCGTGGCACGCGCCATCAGCTTGATGATCAGATCCGGGTCGAGCTTCGGCAGGAAGATCATCGCGGCGCGCGAAAACAGCGTCACGTTGGTCGCCACGAACAGGCCGTGGGTGTGGTAGATCGGCAGCGCGTGGATCAGCACGTCCTTGTCGGTGAAGCGCCAGTAGCCGACCAGCGAGAGCGAGTTCGACGCCAGATTG
Organism: Bradyrhizobium nivariense; assembly: GCF_029846695.2. Taxonomy (NCBI): domain Bacteria; kingdom Pseudomonadati; phylum Pseudomonadota; class Alphaproteobacteria; order Hyphomicrobiales; family Nitrobacteraceae; genus Bradyrhizobium; species Bradyrhizobium nivariense. The sequence goes on from NZ_JARWCR020000083.1 coordinate 12,814, forward strand.
TCGTGGGTCAACATCGCGCCCTTGGAGCGCCCCGTGGTGCCTGACGTGTAGAGGATCGCGGCGAGATCGTCGTTTGCGCGCGACACCGTGGTGAATTCACTGCTCGCCTTGTCGGCGGCTTCCGTCAGCGAGCCCTTGCCGTCAGGCCCGAGCGTCTCGACTTTGGCCTTCACCTTGGCGACGATCGGGGCGAGTCCCTCCGCCTTGGAGGGATCGCAGACCACGAGCGCCGGTTCGGCATCGCCGATGAAGTAGTCGAGCTCGTTCAGCGTATAGGCGGTGTTGAGCGGCAGGTAGACCGCGCCGGCCCGCACCGTGGCCAGATACAGCACGATATTGGCCACGGATTTCTCGACTTGCACCGCAACGCGGTCGCCGGGCTTCACGCCGCGCGCGACCAGCACGTTTGCCATTTGCCCGGCCCGTGCGATCAAATCGCCATAGCTGACGCGCCCTCCGTCATGCGTCTCGATCGCGAGGCGCTGCGGATCGTCCAGGCCGTCGAACAGGCGGGAAAACAGGTTGGCGTTGGCTGCTTGGTTCATGCAAGATTTCCTCGACCGCAAGGCTCGTCAGACAAGGCCGGTCAAAACCGAGGGCTGGATTAGCAAAAACCGCCCCGATGAAGCAACGGAGACAGTTTGCATGACCAAAAACGGGAAACGCGTGGCCTGGGTCACGGGCGGCGGCAGCGGGATCGGGGAGGCCGGCGCCGAGGCGCTTGCGGCCGACGGCTGGATAGTCGTGGTCTCGGGCCGGCGCAAGGACGCCCTGGATACCGTGGTTGCGAAGATCACTGGGGCGGGCGGGGCGGCCGAGGCCATTGCGCTGGACGTGTCCAACGCCGCCGAGGCCCAGAAGGCGGCCGATCAAATCGTCGCGAAGCACGGCCGGATCGACCTGCTGGTGAACAATGCCGGCATCAATGTCCCCAAGCGGAGCTGGAAGGACATGGAACTGGAGGGCTGGGACCAACTGGTCCAGGTCAATCTCAACGGCGTGCTCTATTGCATGCGCGCGGTGCTGCCGACGATGCGCAAGCAGAAGGACGGCTCCATCATCAACGTCTCGTCCTGGGCCGGCCGCCACGTCTCGAAGATGCCGGGTCCGGCCTACACCACGACAAAGCATGCGGTGCTTGCGCTGACCCATTCCTTCAACATGGACGAATGCGTCAACGGCCTGCGCGCCTGCTGCCTGATGCCGGGCGAGGTGGCGACGCCGATCCTGAAGCTGCGCCCGGTGGTGCCGAGCGAGGAGGAGCAGGCCAGGATGCTGCAATCCGAAGATCTGGGCCGTACCATCGCGTTCATCGCGAGCATGCCGGCGCGGGTCTGCATCAACGAGCTCTTGATCAGCCCGACGCATAATCGCGGGTTCATTCAGACGCCGTTGAGCAGGGATTGAGGGGCGCGGCTCACGCTACATTCTCTATCGTCGTCCTGGACAAGCGTAGCGCAGATCCAGGACCCATTCCCCCAGGCAGTAGTTTGGCGACGACTCGGAGTAGCCAGCGTCGCGCCGCAACTTCTCCCTGGGGTAATGGGTCCTGGCTTTCGCCAGGACGACGAGTGAGAGTGCGTCACCCCACGGAGCACCACGCACTTAGTTTCACGCATCACAAAGAAGTTTTGTTCGAAACCGCTTCGCGAACCCTCCCGTAGTTCGGTCCAGCGACGGCGCTACTGCCTCACGTCAAACTGTCGCAGGCGCCGTTGTTGCTCCAACTCGAACGCCGGCAACCGCCGGTCACAATCCAATCGGGAGACTCTCCATGTCCAAGCGTATTGCCTATCTCGCCGCCGCAGCTTTCAGCGCGCTGGCCATCACTGCGACCGTCGTCGCGCCCGTCCGCGCCGAGGAAAAGACCGTCATGGTCGGCGGCGCCGCGATGTTCCCGTCCAAGAACATCGTCCAGAACGCCGTCAATTCGAAGGATCACACCACGCTGGTGGCGGCGGTGAAGGCGGCCGGCCTGGTGCCGACGCTGGAAGGCAAGGGCCCGTTCACGGTGTTCGCGCCGACCAACGCCGCCTTCGGCAAGCTGCCGGCCGGCACCGTCGACACCCTGGTCAAGCCTGAGAACAAGGCGACGCTGACCAAGATCCTCACCTACCATGTCGTCCCCGGCAAGCTCGAGGCTTCCGACCTCACCGACGGCAAGAAGATGAAGACCGCCGAAGGCGAGGAGCTGACGGTGCAGAAGATGGACGGCAAGGTCTGGATCGTCGATGCCAAGGGCGGCACCTCGATGGTGACGATCTCCAACGTCAACCAGTCCAACGGCGTGATCCATGTGGTCGACACCGTGCTGATGCCGGCGACGTAACACCGCGCGATCCTGTTCCATCCCCGTCAGGGTGCGACGAAAACGGCGAGCCGGGGGTGCCCGGCTCGCTTTTTTGTGACCGCCATAGTCTGACGATATCGATTCGATGCCGAACAGGGCGTAACGAAAGCGGAAGCATCGGCGTATAATTTGCTGTCAGACGATGTTCAGGACGGAACCATCATGTCGAGCCTCACAGTCACCGACGAGCAGGTCAGCGCCGCCCCGGCCAAAGTGATCCAGCCGGCCTGGGTCCGGGTCATGCACTGGGTCAACGCCCTCGCCATGATCCTGATGATCCTGTCGGGTTGGCAGATCTACAATGCCTCGCCGCTGTTCGGTTTCAGCTTTCCGCGCAACTACACGCTCGGCGGCTGGCTCGGCGGCGGCCTGCTCTGGCATTTTGCGGCGATGTGGCTGTTGATGATCAACGGCCTCGCCTATCTCGTCACGGGTTTCGCCACCGGCCGCTTCCGGAAAAAACTGCTGCCGATCACCCCGTCCGGCGTGCTTCACGATGTCAGGGCGGCGCTGACCTTCAAGCTCGGCCATGCCGATCTCACCGTCTACAATTACGTCCAGCGCCTGCTCTATGCCGGCATCATATTGGTCGGCGTGCTCATCGTGCTATCGGGGCTGGGGATGTGGAAGCCGGTGCAGCTGCATTGGCTCGTGAGCCTGTTCGGCGACTATCCGACCGCGCGCTACGTCCATTTCTTCTGCATGGCGGCGATCTGTGCCTTCCTCGTCATTCACGTTGTGCTCGCGCTGCTGGTGCCGAAGAGCCTGCGCGCGATGATCATCGGTCGTTGAGCGGAGAGAGAACCATGGCCAAGCGCTCATTCCTGATCCCCGGCGTCGACAAGCGGCTGCTGATCAAGGACTCCATCAAGACGATGCCTGATGTCAGCCGCCGCCGCTTCATCGCGGGCGGCGCCAGCCTGGGTGCGCTGACGCTGCTCACCGGCTGCGACGTGATCGACTCGTCCTCCGCCGAGGAGATGCTGAAGACGGTTTCGAAATTCAACGACGCCGTACAGGATTTCATCTTCAATCCCGACGCGCTGGCGCCGACGTTTCCCGAGAGCGCGATCACCAAGCCGTTTCCGTTCAACGCCTATTACGATCTCGACGACGCGCCGGATGTCGACGGTGCCGACTGGAAGCTCGAAGTCCGCGGTCTGGTCGACAACAAGAAGTCCTGGACGCTTCCGGAATTGTACAAGCTCCCGCAGGTCACGCAGATCACGCGTCACATCTGCGTCGAGGGCTGGAGCGCGATCGGCAGCTGGACCGGCACGCCCATGCGCGACTTCCTCAAGCTGATCGGCGCCGACACGCGCGCAAAATACGTCTGGTTCCAGTGCGCCGACAAGGACGGCTACAACTCCCCGCTCGACATGCGCACCGCGCTGCATCCGCAAACCCAGATGACGTTCAAATACGCGGGCGAGATCCTGCCGCGCGCGTATGGGTTTCCAATGAAGATCCGCGTCCCGACCAAGCTCGGCTTCAAGAACCCGAAATACGTGGTGTCGATGGAAGTCACCAACGACTACAAGGGCGGCTATTGGGAAGACCAGGGGTATAATTCGTTCAGCGGGAGTTAGTGTTTTGTAGGGTGGGTTGGCCGAAGGCGTAACCCACCAACTCCGTTCGGCAAACGCGGAAGCATGGTGGGTTACGCCGAGCGGTCTGCGCTTCGCGCAGTCCGCAGGGCTAACCCACCCTACGGCACCGAGCCCTTCGGCCCCACCTTCCGCTGGCACAGCGCCGCAACCGCGCCCAACGCCAGCAGCCCTGCCGACACATTCAGCGCGTAACTCAAACTCCCCAGCGCATCCGTGATCGCGCCGACCACGATCGGCCCCAGCGTCTGTCCGACGCCGAACGAGATCGTCATCGCCGCGATCGCGGTCGGCCATTCCTCGTGTCGATAGTTGAAGCGGACGAAGGCGGTGGTGGAGTTGACCACGGCGAAGAAGGCGACGCCGAACACGACTGCGGAGACCGCAAGCCACGCTGTCGAATGTCCGAGCATCGGCAGGCCGGCGCCGATCGCGTTGGTGCCGAGGATGATGGCGGTCGCAAGCCCGCCGCGGTCGAGGGCGAGCACGCGGCGCCAGACCCAGGGCGTGACGAAGGCGCTGAGGCCGATCAGGCCCCAGAACGCGGCTTGCGCCGCGGCGCCGCCGCCGCTGTCGCGCACATAGGCGATCATGAAGGTCATGTAGGCGATGTAACCGGCACCGAACAGAAAATAGGCGGCGAGATAGATCAACACGGGAACGATCGCGAACGAGGCGTGGCTGGCTTCGGTGAAGCGCGCCCTGCTCTCGATGCGGACCAGGAACAGCGGCACCGCCATTGCGGCTGAGAGCAGCGTCAGCGCCCACCACACGATCCACCACGAGCCCGGTCCGAGCCATTGCAGCGTGAACGGCGCAATCAGCCCGGAGGCCAGGATGCCGACACCGGGGCCGGCATAGAACAGGCTGAGCAGGAAATTGGCCCGCTCGGGATGCGACTGCGCGATTGTCGCGGCCAGCGCGCCGCCGGCGACGAACCCGGCCGCAGCACCGATGCCCAGCACCAGCCGCGCCAGGCTCAGCGCGACGAAATTCCCGGTCAGCGCGCAAGTCGCGAGCGCGGCGAGGCAAGCCAGGGTTCCGCCGCGGATCGCGGCCGACCAACCGACGCGCCGGATCAGCCGGGACGCAGCGAGCGCGCCCACGAGGTAGCCGACGGCGTTGATGGTGTTCATGAAACCGGCCGCCGAGTAGGACCAGCCGAGGTCCTCCCGCATGTCAGGCAGCACCAGCGCATAGGCAAAGCGGCCGATGCCGAGCCCGACCGTCGCAGCCAATGACAGGGTCAGGATCAGCCGTGCGGGGTGGGCGTCGAGCGGGGGACGTTCAGGGGCGTGCAAGGGGTACTCCGGCGTCCGGCAGTGTGACAGGCCCCGCCCGTCTTGCACAGCGGCGAGGCCGCAATGGTGTCTTGCCAAGCGCGCAACGCCGCTCTAGCACTCCGGCCGAAATTCGATCTCAGAGGAATCGACCATGGCGACCCACAAACTGCTGCTGCTCCCCGGCGACGGTATCGGCCCGGAAGTGATGGGCGAGGTGAAGCGGCTGATCGACTGGCTCAATTCGGCAGGGATTGCCAAGTTCGAGACCGACACCGGCCTCGTCGGCGGTTCCGCCTATGACGCGCACAAGGTGCCGATCTCGGAAGGCGACATGGCCAAGGCCAAGGACGCCGATGCGATCATTTTTGGCGCGGTCGGCGGCCCGAAATGGGATGCCGTGCCCTATGAGGTGCGCCCCGAAGCCGGCCTGTTGCGCCTGCGCAAGGATCTCGGCCTGTTCGCCAACCTCCGTCCCGCCGTTTGCTACCCGGCGCTGGCGGATGCCTCCAGTCTGAAGCGCGAGGCGGTCGAAGGCCTCGACATCGTCATCGTGCGCGAGCTCACCGGCGGCGTCTATTTCGGCGAGCCCAAGACCATCACCGATCTCGGCAACGGCCAGAAGCGCGCCATCGATACCCAGGTCTACGACACCTATGAGATCGAGCGCATCGCCCGCGTCGCCTTCGAGCTTGCGAAGAAGCGCAAGAACAAGGTGACCTCGATGGAGAAGCGCAACGTCATGAAGTCGGGCGTGCTCTGGAACGAGGTCGTGACCCAGGTCCACAAGCGCGAATATGCCGACGTCACGCTCGAGCATCAGCTCGCCGATTCCGGCGGCATGATGCTGGTGAAATGGCCGAAGCAGTTCGACGTCATCGTCACCGACAACCTGTTCGGCGACATGCTGTCCGACATCGCCGCGATGCTGACGGGATCGCTCGGCATGCTGCCCTCGGCCTCCCTCGGCGAGGTCGACGTCAAGAGCAAGAAGCGCAAGGCGCTGTACGAGCCCGTGCACGGCTCGGCGCCCGATATCGCAGGCCAGGGCCTCGCCAATCCAATCGCGATGATCTCGTCCTTCGGCATGGCGCTGCGCTATTCCTTCGACATGGGCGATCTCGCCGACAAGGTCGATGCCGCGATCGCCGCGGTGCTGGCCAGCGGCCTGCGCACCGCCGACATCAAGTCGGAGGGCACCACGGCCGCCTCGACCACGCAGATGGGCGAAGCGATTTTGAAGGAATTGCAGAAGCTGCACGCGTAAGCGAGTTTGTCGTAGCCCGGATGAGCGAAGCGACATCCGGGACTTTGCCTGCAGCGTTCCCGGGTATCGCTGCGCTCACCCGGGCTACGATTTCACCGGAGCCACCGCATGGATGCCTCACCCCGCCCCAAGATCGCGGAAACAATCATCCATGAAACGGTGCGGCTGCGCGAGGCGCAGATCGGGCGCCGCTGCGAGATCCTGTCCAACACGCGCATCGAGTTCTCCTCGCTCGGCGACTACTCTTATCTCGGCGAGAACTGCGAGGTCGCCGACGCGGCGATCGGAAAGTTCACCGCCATCGCCAATTCGGTGCGGATCGGCGCGCCCAATCATCCGATGGGCCGTCCGTCCCAGCATCGCTTCACCTATTGCCCTGAATATTACGAGGCGGGCGCGAGCCGTGACCGCGACTTCTTTGCGGACCGCCGCAGCGACCGGGTGATCGTCGGTAATGATTGCTGGATCGGGCACGCCGCCATCCTGCTGCCGGGTGTGAGCGTCGGCGACGGCGCGGTGATCGCCGCTGGCGCGGTCGTCAGCCGCGATGTCGAACCCTACACCATCGTCGGCGGCGTTCCCGCGCGTCCCATCCGCAGGCGTTTTGACGAGTCTGTCGCAGAAAGCCTGCGCCGTATCGCCTGGTGGGATTGGCCGGATGAGCTGATCTTCGAGCGCCTGGGCGATTTCCGCTCCGAGGCGATCGAAGAATTTTGCAGGCGCTACGACCCGGCCGCCAACGCGTAAGGCGGATTCATCTCTCACAAACAAAAATGGCCGGGCGCGAGCCCGGCCATTTGATTCGGTCGATGATTCCGCCTCAGTACAGCGGGAAATTCTGCGGATAGCCGCCGACATCGGCCGGCGTGGCGAGCGGCTGGCGATCGATCGGACGGTTGAGGTTTTCGCGGGCGAAGGTCGGATAGCCCACCGCCGGCGGGAAGGCGTAGTCGGAGAACTTGCGGTCGCCCGGATTGACCTCGGTGCCGCCGTCGAGCCAGGAGCGCTTGCTCACATAGAGGCGGGTACGTCCCTGCTGATAGACCGCGTTGGGGCCGCTCGGTCCGTAATAATGCCGGCCGCGATCGTCATAGCGCTTGGGCTTGGTGTCGGCCGAGGCCGGCGTCACGAGGCCCATGGCAACCACCGCGCCCGCCGCAAGCCATGTCGCCAATTTGGCAGAGAATTTCGAGCTCATCACGTCCCCTTCAGGCGGCAGGCCGCCAGTCGATATCACCCATACTAGCCCGGCCGTGGCGGCCGCAACTAGGTCTATTGGGTCACACCAGCGCTGAATATCTATTGGGTCACACCAGCGCTGAATAATCGTGCGCGCCGGCAAAAGTTGCATGGATACCAGCTACTTGAGCTTGATGCGGGTCAGAGCGTCCCGCGCAATTGCGCGTTCGCGGCGCCGAGCAGCCAGTCCGACGAGCCCAGCGGTGTGCACGAGCGGCGCTTCAGCTCGGCATGGGCAAACAATTCGGCCAGCTTCGGTTCGTTGCCCGAGGTCAGCAGCGTCAGCCGGTTCAGCGTGCAGGCGATCGCCGCGCGCCGGGCGGGCAGGCTGTCGCCCTGGCAGGAGAAGCCGGAGATCTGCAGCGCCGGCTCCTCGCTGCGCTTGAGGTAGCCGAGGCAGGACGGCGTCCCTTGCGGTGTCCCTTGGGTCGTGCCGGTGGGCCGGAACAGGACGACAGGCCCGAATTTGGTGTCGATCAGGCCGGCCTGCTCGAGCGGGGTGGTCGTGCCAAGGCCCATTCGCACAGCCAGGTCGGCGGTCGCCGGACGCGCCACGTCGAATTCGCCGCCTTCCCGGTAAATCTCGAGCTCGGCGATGGGCTTGTCCGCCTCGCCCGCCCAGCGCATCACGTCCCTGCGGCCGCCTTCGGGATGCCTGAGGATGGTGTAAGCGGCTGTTTTTTCTGATGAATCGAGCCGGCTGAGGGCGAAGGCCGGATGCGAGCGGTCGGCCACGCTCCAGCCCGGTTTCAGCGCCGGCTCATCGTCGCGCAAGTTTGGCAGCTGGCCAAGTGCCGCAAGCCCGAGGATGGCAAACAGCACCAAAGCCCCCACATAGGCGAACAGGCGCGCCAGCGTGCCGACGACCTCGTCGGCGAAGGCTGCGAGCGCCAGATGGATCTGGGTGGGGGTTGCGGCCGTGCTGGCCTCAGGCGACTGCATCCACGGCCTTCAGGCATGGTCCAACGTTGTCTTGAGGCCGGTTCTCGCATAGAAGCGCTGCTCTTCCTGTTTAAGCCTCAGCTTCGGGAAAGAGCTTTTTCGTCGGAGAGTGAACGATGGGTTACAAAGTCGCAGTCGTCGGCGCGACCGGCAATGTCGGACGGGAAATGCTCAACATCCTCGATGAGCGCAAATTCCCCGCGGACGAGGTGGTGGCCCTGGCGTCACGCCGCAGCATGGGCGTCGAGGTCTCCTACGGCGACCGCACCCTGAAGGTCAAAGCGCTCGAGCATTACGACTTCTCCGACGTCGACATCTGCCTGATGTCGGCGGGGGGCGAGGTGTCGAAGGAATGGTCGCCGAAGATCGGCGCCGCCGGCACGGTGGTGATCGACAATTCCTCGGCCTGGCGCATGGACCCGGACGTGCCGTTGATCGTGCCGGAGGTGAATGCGGACGCGACCGCGGGCTTCAAGAAGAAGAACATCATCGCCAACCCGAACTGCTCGACCGCGCAGCTCGTGGTCGCGCTCAAGCCGCTGCACGACAAGGCCACCATCAAGCGTGTCGTGGTCTCGACCTATCAGTCGGTGTCGGGCGCCGGCAAGGACGCGATGGACGAATTGTTCTCGCAGACCAAGGCCGTCTACACCAACCAGGAGCTGATCAGTAAGAAGTTTCCCACCCGCATCGCCTTCAACGTCATTCCCCAAATCGACGTCTTCATGGAGGACGGCTATACCAAGGAAGAGTGGAAGATGATGGCGGAGACCAAGAAGATGCTTGATCCCAAGATCAAGCTCTCCGCGACCTGCGTGCGGGTGCCGGTGTTCGTCGGCCATTCCGAGGCCGTCAACATCGAGTTCGAGAATCCGATCACCGCGGACGAAGCGCGCGACATCCTGCGCAAGGCGCCCGGCTGCCTCGTCATCGACAAGCATGAGCCCGGCGGCTACGCCACGCCATATGAAGCGGCCGGCGAAGACGCCACCTATATCAGCCGCATCCGCGAGGACGCGACGGTCGAAAACGGTCTCGTGCTGTGGTGCGTGTCGGACAATCTACGCAAGGGCGCCGCGCTCAACGCGATCCAGATCGCGGAAGTCCTGATCAACCGCAAGCTGATCAGCGCGAAGAAGAAGGCGGCGTAGAGCTGCGTTGCTGCGTAGGGTGGGTTAGCCCTGCGGCTGCGCGAAGCGCAGTCCGCTTGGCGTAACCCACCAACTTCGCTCCGCGAGCGTGGAAGCATGGTGGGTTACGCTTCGCTAATCTAACCCACCTTACGAATCACGAATTAAGCCGTGCCCCTGACGCTTCTGAATTCCTTCGCGACCTTGTCCAGCACGAACAGCGATCCCTCCGCGACGCCGAAATAGGCGCCGTGCGTCTGCATCTGGCCGGCATCCACCGCCTTCTGCACGAACGGGAAGGTCATCAGGTTTTCCAGGCTGCGGAACACCGCGGCCTTCTCGATGCGCTCGACGAATTGCGCCATGGTCTCATGGTCGCGCTGCTCCACCACTTCGCCGGGCTTGATGAACATCTGCATCCATTTGCCGATGAAGTCGCCGGGGGTGAGCGGCTCGATCTTGTCGACGAAAGCGCGGATGCCGCCGCATTGCGCGTGCCCGAGCACCACGATGTGCTTCACCTTCAGCACCTTCACGGCATATTCCAGCGCCGCCGAGACGCCATGCGCGTTGCCGTCGGGCTGATACACCGGCACCAGATTGGCGATGTTGCGGACCACGAAGAGCTCGCCCGGGCCGACGTCGAAGATCACTTCGGGCGAGACGCGGCTATCGCAGCAGCCGATCACCATCACTTCCGGGAACTGCCCCTTCACCGACAGCTCGCGGTAGCGGGTCTGCTCGGTCGGCAGCCGCTGGGTGGCGAAGGCCTGGTAGCCTTCCAGCAAATGCTCTGGGAATGTGGTCATGGCCCATGCCTAATCATATACCGCTGGGGCGAACAAGCCTTTCGAATAGGCAGGCCAGATGCTATCGGCTTCGGTCAGAATTTCGGTCAGAATAGAGACGAGGAAACCGGAAGGAACGCTTGCATGACCCGCCCGCGCCGCAGCCATCTGTTCATGCCCGGCTCCAACCCCCGCGCGCTGGAAAAGGCGCGCAATCTGGCCGCTGACGGCCTGATCCTCGATCTGGAAGACTCCGTCGCGCCCGACGCCAAGGCGGTGGCGCGCGACGGCATCGCGGCCGCGATCGCAGCCAAGGGGTTCGGCAAGCGCGAGATCTTGATCCGGACCAACGGCCTCGACACGCCCTGGTGGGCCGACGACGTCGCGATGGCGGCCAAGGCCTCGCCCGACGGCATCCTGGTCCCAAAGGTCTCCAGCGTCGAGGATCTCGACGCCATCGGCCGCAGACTTGCCGAGCTCGGTGCGGCGCCGTCCGTAAAAGTCTGGGCCATGATCGAGACCGCGCGCGCGGTGCTGCATGCGGAGGAACTGGCTGCCGCCGGGCGCGATCGAGAGAGGCGCCTGTCAGGCTTCGTGTTCGGCCCGAATGATATTTCGCGCGAGACGCGGATCAAGATGCTGCCGGGCCGCGCCGCGATGATCCCGATGATCACGCATTGCATCCTGGCAACGCGCGCCCACGGCCTCGAAATCCTCGACGGTCCCTACAGCGACATCGCCAATTCCGACGGCTTCGCAACCGAATGCGCGCAGGGCCGCGATCTCGGTTTTGACGGCAAGACGCTGATTCATCCCTCGCAGATCGAAGCCTGCAACGCGATCTTCACCCCGCCGGAGGAGGAAGTCGCCCGCGCCCGAAAGATCATCGCCGCGTTCGAGCTGCCGGAGAACGTCTCGCGCGGCGCGATCCGGCTCGATGGCGCCATGGTGGAGCGCCTGCACGCCGACATGGCCCGGCGCACGATCGAGATCGCGGACGCGATTGCGGCGATGGGGAAGGGCTGAGGGGTGGACTTAGTTCGTTCCGTCCTCCTCGATCTCGACGGAACGCTGGTCGATTCGCGGCCGGGTATTGTCGCAAGCTGCTCAGCCGCACTGCGTGGGCTCGGGCACGATCCCGGCGAAGCGCTCGATATCGCGATCGGGCCACCGCTCGAAGACATCTTGCGGACTTTGCTGCAAACATATGGCGACGACCGGATCGATGAGGCCGTCGTCGCGTACCGTCAGCACTACGGCCAAAGCGGTCTGCTCGCAAGTGAGCCCTATTCCGGAATCCGCGGCGCGCTCGAGGCTATGCAAGGTGCGGGATTGCGAATTTACCTCGCGACGTCGAAGCGCGAAGTGTTCGCAAGACGAATCCTGGAGAACCTGAAGCTGGCGACATACTTCGACGGCATCCATGGCTCGGTGCCGGGCGGTACGCTGGATCATAAGTCTGAGTTGCTCGCCTACATCCTGTCTGAACAGGATGTCTCTGCTTCGCACAGTCTGATGGTTGGGGATCGTCAGCACGACATCGTCGGGGCACGCGCGGTTGGCATGCGCAGCCTTGGCGTGCTGTGGGGATACGGTGGCCGGCATGAACTTGAAACGGCCGGCGCAGACCAACTGGTGGAGCGGCCCGCCGATCTCGCGCACGTTGCTTTGTCGATGTTGAGCGGCTAGCGCCGTTTCAGACAACGCCTCAGCGACGCGCGTGATCCGCACGATCGAGCGACTCCAGCGTCGACGCATTCGCACAATAGCCCTGGTAGTTTTCCGCCGCCGTGCCGCCGGCGAGATCGCGGTCGCATTGAGCCTTGTGGCTGCAAAGGGCGCACACCCGCTCCATGTCGCGCAGCAGCAGCGGCTGCGCGCGGCCGAGCCCTTCGGCGCTGATGCCGAGCTGTTCGAGCATCTTCGGCAACTCGTCGGCGGCGTGCTTGCCATGACGGACCAGCTCTTCCAGATCATCAGGCGCGATCCTGAGGTCGCGCGCGATCCGGTCGAAATCGGCGCGGTCGAGCTGCCGGATCTCGTTCAGCTCGCGGCGATGCTTCAGCCACGCGGCAAAGGACTCGATGAGGTCCTGAACGATGGGATGAGGCCTGCTTGCGGTGCTCATGCGAAGCTCCATTCGAACGGCGGAATTGGAGCGAGACTACGCACAATGGCGCAGATGCGCGTTGCGCTGGATCAAACAGCGCTGATGGGGCCGCGGCCTCCGCTGCACCTCTCCCGCTCGCTTGCGGGAGAGGTCGGCGCGTCCGGGCGATGCGAAGCATCGTCCCGCGCGCCGGGTGAGGGGTTTCACCTCTTGGGGGCTCTCGCTTGCGGAGACACCCCCACCCCAGCCCTCCCCCGCAAGCGGGAGAGGGAGCATACCTTTCCCGTGGCAATTATCGAAACCGCTCCGCCGCCCAGGCATACAGGCTGCCCGGAATCGGCTTCTCGCCGCCGCGGCCCTTGGGCGAGATATGCAGGCCGATGATCTCGGGGTCGGTGACGAGGCCGAGATAGCTCGAGGGATCGAAGAACAATTTTGGCTCGGCATGCACGGCGTAGAACGACTGCTTCGGCAATGCGCAAGCCAACTCGCCGGTGCGGCGCGCGAGCGCGGTGAGTGCCGCCGGCCCGAAGATCGCGACGCGGATGTCGGAGAGACGGTTCGAGCCGCCGCGCAGGCGGCGCATCGCAAACGTGATGCGATGGCGCAGCGACAGCCAGTCCGGCGTCAGCTCCTCCTGCTCCATCAGCTCCTCGAAGGCGGCAACGATGCCGTGCTCCGGCGGCAGATAGATCACGGAATTGCCGAGCTGGCGCGGTCGCTCCCACGCGAAGTAGGGCTTTGCCGGATCGATCTCGGCAGGCTTGAGCAGCAGCACGTCGGCATCGAGCCAGAGACCAAGACCCTTCGCCATCAGCTTCATGCGGAAGAAGTCGCTGAACTGAAGCGTAGTCCAGTCGCGCCAGCTGCCGTCCGGCTGCGGCGGTCGCAATCGTTCGGAGAACGCATGCGGCAGGATCGCCTCGGCATCCGCATTGCCGACGCCTGAGGGCAGGCCGGGAATGGTGTCGAAGCTGTAGACCGTGACCTTGTGGCCGGCAGCCAACTGCGAGCGCAGACAGGTCTGGCGCAGGGCGTCCATCGGGCCATGCCAGAAGGTGACGATGTCGGGCGGCATGGGCGAAGCTATAAGCGGTTTGGGAAAAGACAAAAGGGCAAAAAAAAGCCCCGGCGCTGTCAGCACCGGGGCTCGAAACTCGGAGATCTCAGGCCCAGGCGCGTTCGCGCTTGAGCTTCTCCTCGTAGCTGTCGATCGAGGACTTCTTCTCCATCGTCAGGCCGATGTCGTCGAGGCCGTTGATCAGGCAATGCTTGCGGAACGGATCGATCTCGAACTTGACCTTGCCGCCGTCGGGTCCGCGGATCTCCTGGTTCGGCAGGTCGATCGTCAGCGTCGCGTTGGCGCCGCGCTCGGCGTCGTCGAACAGCTTGTCGAGGTCTTCCTGGCTGACGCGAATCGGCAGAATGCCGTTCTTGAAACAATTGTTGTAGAAGATGTCGCCGAACGAGGTCGAGATCACACAGCGGATGCCGAAGTCGAGCAGCGCCCAGGGCGCATGCTCGCGGCTCGAGCCGCAGCCGAAATTGTCGCCGGCGACCAGCACCTTCGTGTTGCGATAGGCGGGCTGGTTGAGGACGAAATCAGGATTCTCGCTGCCGTCGTCCTTGTAGCGCTGCTCGGAGAAGAGCCCCTTGCCAAGGCCGGTGCGCTTGATGGTCTTGAGGTACTGCTTCGGAATGATCATGTCGGTGTCGACATTGATGATCTTCAGCGGCGCCGCGACGCCTTCCAGCGTGGTGAACTTGTCCATGGTTGCGCTTTCCCGGGGTGGTTCAGGGGGAACAGGTGTTTATCGCGATCGGAGCCCGAATTCTAGGCCGAATTCGGCAGGTCTCGTCTGCTTGTCTGGATCAAGCCACGGAGGAGGTACGCCCCCTCTCCCGCTTGCAAGCGGGAGAGGTTAGGGAGCCCGGGGCTCGATACTGCCCTATTCCACCTGCGCCTCGATCGCGGCCATGTCGTCGTCCGAGAGGCCGAAATGGTGGCCGATCTCGTGGACCAGGACGTGGCGGACGATATGGCCGAGGCTATCGTCGTGCTCGGCCCAGTAGTCCAGGATCGGCCGGCGGTAGAGCCAGACCATGTTGGGCAGCCGCGCCACATCGCCAAAGCTCTGCTGCGGCAGGCCGACACCCTGGAACAGGCCGAGCAGGTCGAACTCGCTCTCGCATTCCATCTCGTCCAGAACCTCCTCGGTCGGGAAGTCGTCGACGCGGATGATCACGCCCTCGCAGAGGCTGCGAAACTCCGCCGGCAGGCGCTCGAATAATTCATGCGCCGTCGCTTCCATCTCGGCCAGCGAGGGCGCTTTCAATTCTGTCCACATGGGCTTCTCATAGCGTGGGTTCCTCAGGCATGCATCCGGCTTTATAAGCGCGGCGAGGTTGACGGGCGCCGTCAAAACGGGGAGCGTGGGGCCTCGAATGGGACGTTCAGGTGGGCGGTAAAATGCGAGCGAAAACAGCGCTGACGCTACTGTGCATGGGGTTGTTTTCGCAATTTTGCGTTGGCGCGGAAGCCCAGACCGCCGGCCACGGGGTCAGGCTGGCCCAGGCGGCCTCGCCGGACGATGTCCCGCCGCCGCGCAAGCGGCCCCCGGCGCGCCTGCGCGTCACGCCCTATTACAGCCCGGATGGCGTCTATCCCCGTTACAATCCCGGTCCCGATGCGGTCCGCGAGTGCAACGCCACCTATGTGCAGGAATTTCGGCCGAGCGGCACGGTGATCGTGCCGCATATGAGCTGCTACTGGCGCCGGGGCTGAGTTGGCCGATCCCGCCGGCAGCGCCGCATGCGGACGCAGCGGAGGTCGATCATGACGAGATGGATTGGAATCGCGGTTGCCCTCGGGCTGATCGTCGCTTCGCCCGGCGTCTGCATTGCAGCGACGCAGGCTGCCGCGAAGTCAAAGGCACCAGTGTCCGCAACAGAGATCGGTACGCGGCGTCATGCGCGCCATCATGACGCTGTGCGCCAATTCGCAGCTCCCGCGCCGCGTTACTACGCGCGGCCTGTCTCCTACCGTCCTTATCCCTACGGCGTGCCCGCACCGTTCGTGCTCGGCTTCGGGCCGTGGTGGTGACGTCGCAGCGCCACGCTGGGAACGTCGTTCATTCATGAGGCATTCACGTCGCTGTCCCTAATTTAATCTCGGGAGCGACTGCAAATGAACAGGGATGACGCGGGCCGGAAACGAGCGTCGCAGCTCCGCTGTCCGATTCAGGGAGAATTCCATGCTGAGGATATTGGGTCGCAGGGCAAGCCCGATGCGCTTGCTCGGGATTGCGGCCGCCGCGACGCTGTTGCTGTCGGCCGGGACCGCGCGTCGTGCTGAAGCGCTGACCTTGATCAATCCGGCGACGTTGCCGGCGGCGAAGGCCGCAAGCGACGACATAATCCCGGTTCGCCACGGCGGCGGCGGTGGCGGTGGACACGGCGGTGGTGGACATGGCGGCGGCTTCCATGGCGGAGGCGGCTTCCACGGTGGCGGAGGACATTTCGGTGGCTTCCGCGGCGGTGGCTTCCACGGCGGTGGCTTCCGCGCCGCGCCCGCCTTTCATGGCGGCGGCTATCGCTACGGTGGAATTCACCATTACGGCGGCTATCACCGCTATGGCGGCTATCGCCCTGCCTACTACGGCCATCGCCATTTCCATCGGCGCTACTACGGCGGCTACTATCCCTATTACAGCTATCCGCGCCGCTGCCGGGTCATCTGGACCTATTACGGGCCGCGCCGCGTCTGCCGCTGGCATCGCTGGCACCATCCGTATCGCTATTGGTGAGCACGATCGAAATGAAAAGGGCGCCTCGACGGCGCCCTTTGTTCATCTGGTGGCTTAGAGCCAATCCTTCAGCTTCCAGGACGCCGACTTCCACCGCGTGAGGTTCTCCAGCTTCCACTGCTTGAACATCGCCGGCGGCCAGCGGCTGAGCTTCGAGGTCTCCTCGACCTCGGGCCTGGCGACGACGCGCAGCGGCGCTGCGCGCCGCCGGTGCTGGGGCGTCGCCGCGCTGATCAGATCGACATATTCAGGCTTGTTGGCCATGAGCAGCGTCCCCGCGAAACCGTCGCGAGGACGCAGTGTCGGCGCTGCCGATTAACGGCGGTTTGCCGCGATCGTTCAAATTGCAGGAAGAGGCTCAGCGCCACTCCCTGACGTCGACGAAGTGACCCGCGATCGCCGCGGCAGCAGCCATTGCCGGCGACACCAGATGAGTACGGCCCTTGAAGCCCTGGCGGCCCTCGAAGTTGCGGTTCGAGGTCGAGGCGCAGCGCTCTTCCGGAGCCAGCTTGTCGGGGTTCATGGCGAGGCACATCGAGCAGCCCGGCTCGCGCCATTCGAAGCCGGCCTTGATGAAGATCTTGTCGAGACCCTCGGCTTCGGCCTGCTCCTTCACGATGCCGGAGCCCGGCACGACCATGGCGTTCACGTTCGCCGAAACCTGCTTGCCTTCCGCGACCTTGGCGGCCGCGCGCAAATCTTCGATGCGGCCGTTGGTGCAGGAGCCGATGAAGATGCGGTCGAGCTTGATGTCGGTGATCTTCGTCCCGGCCGTCAGGCCCATGTACTTCAGGGCACGATGCTTGGAGAGGCGCTTGGCCTCGTCCGCGATCTTGTCGGGATCGGGCACGGCGCCGGTCACCGAGATGACGTCCTCAGGCGAAGTGCCCCAGGTCACAATCGGCGGCAGCTTTGCTGCATCCAGGCGGATCTCATGGTCGAAATGCGCGCCGTCGTCGGAGCGCAGCTTTTCCCAGTAGCGCATCGCTTCGTCCCAGGCGGCACCCTGCGGCGACTTCGGACGGCCGCGCAGGAAGTCGAACGCCTTCTGGTCGGGCGCGACGAGGCCCGCACGCGCGCCGCCTTCGATCGACATGTTGCAGACCGTCATGCGGCCTTCCATGCTGAGCGCGCGGATCGCGTCACCGGCGTATTCGAGCACGTAGCCGGTGCCGCCGGCGGTGCCGATCTCGCCGATGATGGCCAGGATGATATCCTTGCCCGTGACGCCGTCCGGCAATTTGCCGTCGACGACCGCGCGCATGTTCTTCGCCTTCTTCTGGATCAGCGTCTGCGTCGCCAGCACATGCTCGACCTCGGAGGTGCCGATGCCGTGTGCGAGTGCGCCGAACGCGCCATGCGTCGAGGTGTGGCTGTCACCGCAGACGATGGTGGTGCCGGGCAGCGTAAAGCCCTGCTCGGGGCCGATGACGTGGACGATGCCCTGGCGCTTGTCGAACTCGTTGAAATATTCGATGCCGAATTCCCTGGCGTTCTCCGCCATCACACGCATCTGCTCGATGCTCTCCGGATCCGGATTCGGCTTCGAGCGGTCGGTGGTCGGGATGTTGTGGTCGACGACGGCGAGCGTCTTTTCCGGCGCGTGCACCTTGCGCCCGGTGGCGCGCAGGCCTTCGAACGCCTGCGGCGAAGTCACCTCATGCACCAGGTGGCGATCGATATAGAGCAGGCAGGTGCCGTCCTCGGCTTCGTGCACCAGATGGTCGTTCCAGATCTTGTCGTACAGTGTGGTCGGCTTGGACATGAGCGTCAGCTCCAGGAATGTTGTGTAGAGCGGATAGGCGCGTGGCGCGCGGGCAACAAAATCGTCAGCGCAGCTTTTAGGCTGCGCGCGTAAGCTCTGACGTTGCCGAGGTCGCGAAGCGTCCGAAGAACCGGCCGGGCAGCCGCGAGCGATCGTCGATGACGATGCGCTTGACGGGCGAGAGGCTGGTCAGATCTGGAAACATTCCAAGAATATATAGCAGGCCGAATTGGAATCGCGAGGGCTTTGACGCGCACGGCTGACGCAACAAAAAAGCGCGGGGTTTGGCCCCGCGCTCTCGGTAACTCGCCTGTAAGCGGAGCTTACTCGTTGACGGCAGCCGGGCGGTCCTGCTTCTTCTCCACGATGCGGGCCGACTTGCCGCGGAGGTTGCGCAGGTAATAGAGCTTGGCGCGACGCACCTTGCCGCGGCGCACCACCTTGATCGAGTCGATCATCGGCGACATCACCGGGAACACGCGCTCGACACCCTCACCATAAGAGATCTTGCGCACGGTGAAGCTCTCGTTGAGCCCGCCGCCGGAACGGCCGATGCAAACGCCCTCATAGGCCTGAACGCGGGTGCGGTCGCCTTCGACGACCTTCACGTTGACGATCACGGTGTCGCCGGGGCCGAACTCAGGAATGTCCTTGCTGGCGGAAAGCTTGTCGAATTGCTCTTTTTCGAGCTGTTGGATCAGGTTCATGGGTAAATCTCCATCGGCGCGCCCAGCCTTGGAAACGGGGGCCGCGCGAAATTCGTTTATCCAGCCATTGCGGATGTGGCCGCTCCTATAAGACAAGCCGGAGCGTTTGTCACCCGTCTGTCTTGTTTTTTGGCGTTTTTTGGCGTCCGGCCCGATTCGGGGCTTTGGCCGGGACTTGCGCCCACAAATCGGGCCGCCGGGCCGCTGTCAGCGCTTCGGATTGCGCCCGCCGCCAGGCCGAGACCTTGGCGTGGTCGCCCGAGGTCAGGATCTCGGGGATCGGGGCTCCCTCGAACAGCTGTGGCCGCGTGTATTGGGGGTACTCGAGCAGGCCGTCCGAAAAACTTTCCTCGGTTCCCGAGGCTTCCTTGCCCATCACGCCCGGCAGCAGCCGGACGCAGGCGTCGATCAGGGCTAGCGCGGCGATTTCGCCCCCGGACAGCACGTAATCGCCGATCGAGACCTCCTCCAGGCCCCGCCCGTCGATCACCCGCTGGTCCACCCCCTCGAACCGCCCGCAGACGATCAGGGGACCCGGACCCTTGGCCAGCTCCATGACCCGGTCCTGGGTCAATGGCCGACCCCTCGGGCTCATCAGCAGTTTCGGCCGATCCGAGCCGATCTCGGCGGCATCGATGGCCGCCGCCAGAACATCGGCCCGAAGCACCATGCCCGGCCCGCCCCCGGCCGGGGTGTCATCGACGCTGCGGTGGCGGTCGGTGGCCGAGGCCCGGATGTCCCGCGCCTCCAGTTCCCAGAGCCCGGACGCCAGCGCCCGGCCGGCCAGGCTCACGCCCAGCGGCCCCGGAAACATCTCCGGAAACAGCGTCAGCACCGTCGCGCGCCAGGGTGGGGAGGTCGTCATCGGGCCCCAACAGATTCGTCGTCCCGGCCTAGTGCGCAACTTGCGCACGGGGGGCCGGGACCCATAGCCATCGCAGCTTGTTTTGCGATGGAGCCATCAGCTTACCCAAAACCACGCACTGTGGTTATGGATCCTGGCCCCCCGTGCGCAAGTTGCGCACTAGGCCGGGACGACTCGGGGAGGAATCCTCGTCCTTGTCATCGCCTTCAATCTCCTGCGGCAGCGCGATCACGACGCGGCCGCCTATGAGATCGACCTCGGGCACCACCGCGTTCGTGAACGGCAGCAGCAGCGTGGTGCCTTTGGGCGGAGCGATCTCGATGATGTCGCCGGCGCCGAAATTGTGGATCGCGAGCACGCGGCCGATCGCATCGCCCGCCGTGGTGACGGCGGCGAGCCCGATCAGATCGGTGTGGTAATATTCGTCCGCGTCGGTTGCGGGCAGCTTTTCGCGCGCAACGTAGAGCTCGATGCCGTTGAGCCGTTCGGCCTCATCGCGGGTCGTGACGCCCTTGAACGTCGCGACCAGATGATCTTTGGCCTCGCGGGCCTGCGCGACCTCGAACTGGCGCTTGCCGTCCTTGGACGAGAGCAGACCGTAGTGCCGCACGGCAAAGGGATCTTCCGTAAAAGTCCACAATTTGACCGCACCGCGCACACCATGCGCGGCGCCGATCCGTGCGACGCAAACGAACTGAGACATCAGCTGGCCTCGTCCTTCGAGACGCCGCTTCGCGGCTCCTCAGGATGAGGGGATAGACCCTCATGCTGAGGAGCACGGCACAAGCCGTGCGTCTCGAAGCATGAAGGCCCGGCCATCGAAGCGCCTTAACCCTTCGCGGCGGCTTCGGCCTGCGCCTTGCGCTCCTTGCGCGGCACGGCCTTCTCCGGATTGTTGCGCGCTTCGCGCTTCTTGACGCCGGCGGCGTCGAGGAAGCGCGACACACGGTCCGAGGGCTGCGCGCCCTTGGCCAACCAGGCCTTCACCTTGTCCATGTCGAGCTTCAGCCGGGTCTCGTTGTCCTTCGGCAGCAGCGGGTTGAAATAGCCGAGACGCTCGATGAAGCGGCCATCGCGGGGAAAGCGCGAATCGGCGACGACGACGTGATAGACGGGGCGCTTCTTGGTGCCTGCGCGGGCGAGGCGGATAACGACGGACATTTAGTTCTCCTTCGAAGTACGGTTTGCAAAATACAGTTTGTTCGGTTGATTGGTATTTTCGCGCCGCGCGGGACCCCTACGACCCGTGCGACGAATTCCTCATTTCTTCTTGCCCGGAAATCCGCCGAGGCCCGGCAGCATCGGCTTGCCGCTCAGCCCGGTCAGGCCGGGCACGTTCGGCAGACCGGTGCGCAGCCCGGCCGGCAAATCCTTCGGCAGGCTGGGCAGACCCTGTCCGCCGCCACCCTGCATCTTCTCCTGCAGCGCCTTCATCTCTTCCGGCGAAGGCGGCTTCATGCCGCCGCCAAAGCCCATCGCCTGCGCGATGCCGGCGAGCGGACCGCGCTTGCCCGAACCCATGGCCTTCATCATATCGGCCATGTTCCGGTGCATCTTGAGCAGCTTGTTGACCTGCTCGACACTCTGGCCGCTTCCGGCGGCGATGCGCTTCTTGCGGCTGGCCTTGAGCAGGTCGGGATGACGGCGCTCGTCGCGCGTCATGGAATCGATCACCGCGACCTGGCGCTTCAAAATCTTGTCGTCGATGCCGGCGGCCGCGATCTGGTTCTTCATCTTGGCGATGCCGGGCATCATGCCCATCAGGCCGCTGATGCCGCCCATGTTCGCCATCTGCGACAGCTGCTCGCGCATGTCGTTGAGGTCGAACTGACCCTTGCGCATCCGCTCCGCGGTGCGCGCGGCCTTTTCGGCGTCGATGTTGGCGGCAGCGCGTTCGACCAGCGAGACCACGTCGCCCATGCCGAGGATGCGGCCGGCGATCCGGTCGGGATGGAAATCCTCCAGCGCGTCGGTCTTTTCACCGGTGCCGAGCAGCTTGATCGGCTTGCCCGTGACCGCGCGCATCGACAGCGCGGCGCCGCCGCGGCCGTCGCCGTCCACGCGCGTGAGCACGATGCCGGTGAGGCCGACGCGCTCGTCGAAGGCGCGGGCGAGGTTGACGGCGTCCTGGCCGGTGAGGCTGTCTGCCACCAGCAGCACTTCGTGCGGATTGGCGGCGGCTTTGATCGCTGCTGCTTCCGCCATCATCTCTTCGTCGAGCGTGGTGCGGCCGGCGGTGTCGAGCAGCACGACGTCGTAGCCGCCGAGCTTGCCGGCCTCCAGCGCGCGCTTCGCAATCTGAGCCGGCTGCTGGCCGGCGACGATCGGCAGCGTCGGAATGTCGAGGTCGCGGCCCAGTACGGCCAGCTGCTCCATCGCCGCGGGACGGTAGATGTCGAGCGACGCCATCAGCACCTTGCGCTTGTCGCGCTGGACCATGCGACGGGCGAGCTTTGCCGTGGTGGTGGTCTTACCGGAACCTTGCAGTCCGACCATCATGATCGGCACCGGCGGCACGGAATTGACGTCGATGGTCTGGCTTTCGGCGCCGAGCGTGTTGATCAGCTCGTCATGGACGATCTTGACCACCATCTGGCCTGGCGTCACCGACTTGACGACGGTGGCGCCGATCGCCTGCTCGCGGACGCGTTCGGTGAAGCTGCGCACCACTTCGAGCGCGACGTCGGCTTCCAGCAGCGCGCGGCGCACCTCGCGCATCGCGGCGTCGACGTCCTTTTCGGTCAGCGCACCGCGCCCCGTCAGACGATCGAGAATGCCGCCAAGCCGTTCCGACAGATTGTCGAACAATGCCGTTGTCCCTTGTCCTGCTCGCGCAGGGTTGCCGCGTTCACCACTGTCATGCCCCGGCTTGACCGGGGCATCCAGTACGCCGCGGCATCTCGGTCCAGGCCGAGCCGCCTCTGGAATACTGGATCCCCCGCCTTCGCGGGGGATGACCACTTCCCTCGAGAAGCGATCTTCCAAACACCTTTACGCCCGAGGGCGCATAGCGCTGTCGGGCGTGGGCCTCTGGTCTCCAGGACCAGTGGGCGGGTCGAAAAGAAAGCCTTTCCGAGAAAGTGGCGGGGTTAAACGCCGCCCACGCCCAAAAGTCAAGGAAAGTTAGGCGGACTGGGCGGCTTTACCAGAGCAAGCCACTGAAAACAAAGTTCTTTTAGCCGCGGGTTCCTTTTCCCCTGGTCCGGCCCATATGAGAGGGTGATGTCTCATCGCCCCGACCATCCCTGAAGCTAGATCCGTGCCGATCACTCGCCGCCGCCTTTTCGGACTGCTCGCCGGGGCCGGCGCATTGGTCGGCGTGCCCTCCCTTTGGATGTCCCGCATGAAAACCTATGACGGTCCCGCCTCCGACCATTTCGACGGCCTGACATTCTTCGATCCGGACGGCGCGCCGCCGAAATCGCTTCGCGAGGTCTTGCGCTGGCAATTCGGCGGCAAACGGCAGCGCGCGGCCTGGCCGGAGTGGGCGCCGAGCCCCCATGCCGACACCCCGCCGGACCGCGTGGACGGCGACAAGGTGCGGCTCTCTTTCGTCGGCCACGCCAGCTGGCTGATCCAGACCGGCGGCCTCAACATCCTCGTCGATCCCGTCTGGTCGATGCGGGTCTCGCCCGTCAGCTTCGCCGGGCCAAGGCGGTACAACGACCCCGGCATCGCCTTCGACAAGCTGCCGAAGATCGATACCGTGCTGGTCTCGCACGGCCACTACGATCATCTGGACATGGCGACGCTGTCGCGGCTCGCCAAGAATTTTGGCCCGCGCGTGGTTACCCCGCTCGGCAACGACGTCACGATGCGCAGCACCGATCCGACGATCAAGGTGGAAGCGTTCGATTGGCACGATCGCGTCGAGCTCGGCGGCGGCATCGCCGTGACGCTGGTGCCGACGCGGCACTGGTCGGCGCGCGGCATGTTCGATCGCAACAAGGCACTGTGGGCCAGCTTCGTGCTGGAGACGCCGGCGGGCAAGGTCTACGTCGTCTGCGATTCCGGCTATGGCGACGGCACGCATTTCCGCCGCGTCGCCGAGAAGCACGGGCCGTTACGCCTGGCGATCCTCCCGATCGGCGCCTACGAGCCGCGCTGGTTCATGCGCGACCAGCACATGAATCCGGAAGATGCGGTGAAGGCGCTAGCGGATTGCGGCGCGCAGCAAGCACTTGGGCATCACCACGGAACGTTTCAACTTACGGATGAGGCGATCGATGCACCGGCGAAGGCGCTGGTCGAGGCGCTCGATGCCGCAAAGGTTCCGCAGGAGCGGTTCGTTGCGATGAAGCCTGGGCAGGTGGTGGAGATTTAGCTTCGTCGTCGCTTTTAACTCCTCCGTCGTCCCGGCCTAGTGCGCCATCGCGCACGGGGGGCCGGGACCCATAACCACCGAACGCGATTTGGCGAAGATTGGTCATTGCCATCTCGGCGCCATAACTTCTTCTGAGGAGTATGGGTCCCGGCCCCCCGTGCGCGATGGCGCACTAGGGTCTGTTGGGATTCAGGATTCTCATTTGAGCTCGGCTGTGATTCAAGCTCGGGATGGACCGATTCGTTTTGAATGACGCCCAATGGGCGAAGATGGAACCGCTTTGTCTAGGCAAGCCGAG
>NZ_JARWCR020000084.1:0-34895 GCF_029846695.2 Bradyrhizobium nivariense
TCTTCGGCAAGCTGAAGGAATTCAAACGCATAGCGATGCGATGTGACAAGACAGACGGCAGCTTCGCAGCGATGATCTACCTCGCCACCGCTGTCATCCATTCCAAGTGAATCTCAACAGACCCTAGCGCGGGTGAGCGGAACGAGACCAGGGAACGTCATTGAGACGAGAGCTGGATTCTCGCTCCGCTCACGGCCGGTTGCGCATCCAGTCGGCGAGGCCCGACAGCGCGCGGTCGAGGTCTTCGCGCGCGGCAGCGTCCACGACCGTCTCCTCCAGCGCGCCGCGCATGCAGAGCATCCACGCATCGCGCTCGGCATCGCCGATGGCAAAGCCGGTGTGGCGCTGGCGCAGCCGCGGATGGCCCTTCTCGACCGAGTAGAGTTTTGGGCCGCCGGTCCATTCGGTGAGATAGCGCTTCAGCACGTCCCTGATCAGGCCGAGATCGGCGGCGTGCATGGCGCGGATGATTTTGGCCTCCGGCAGCGTATCCATGCGGTCGTAGAAGTGCTCGACCAGCCGATCGATCGTGGTGCTGCCGCCGATCCGCTCGAACATGGAGATTGCGACGTCGCTGTCGGTCATGGGAGTTCAGACCTACAGCGCCACGCTGCGCAGCCCGAAGCTGCGCGCTTCGTTCTGCAGCACCGGCCGTACCGCGTCGATCAGTCGCGCCGCCGCGGCATCGACCGAAAGTCCCGCCGTGTCCACCACCGCCGTCGCGCGCGCATACAGCGGCTCGCGGCTCAAGAGGATGTTGCGCAACTCCGCCATGGCGGAGCGGTCGTCGGCCATCGGGCGCAAATCGCCCTGGCGGCGGACGCGGGCCATGTGCTCCTCGGGCTCGGCCTTCAGCCAGATCGTGTAGAACGACGACAGGATCTGGTCGAAGGTCAAAGGCTCCGAGACGATGCCGCCGCCGGTCGCCAGCACCATCAGTTCGTTGCGCGCGAGCAGCTGTTGCAGCGCCGCCTGCTCCATGCGGCGAAAGCCTTCCTGGCCGTAGAGCGCGATGATCTCGGCGACCGAGAGGCCGTTCTGCTGCTCGACCTCCTTGTTGAGCTCGACAAAACTCCAGCCGACCTTTTTCGCCAGCATCCTGCCGAGCGTGGATTTGCCGGCGCCGCGCAGGCCGATCAGCGCGATGCCGCAGAACGGCGCGCGCCGCGGCGCGGAGGCGCTGCCGCCGGCGAGCAGGTCCTTGGCTTGCGCGATCTGCGCCGGCGTCGCCTTGCGCAAGAGATCGCGAAACATCTGCCAGTCCGGCGTCGGATCGGCGCTGGGCAGCAGATCTTCCAGATGCGCGCCCATCGCGTCCGAGACGCGGCGCAGCAGCACGATGGAGACATTGCCCTTGCCGCTTTCGAGCTGCGCGATGTAGCGCTCCGAAATCCCTGATACCTTGGCGAGCACTTTGCGCGACATGCCGCGCAGCGCGCGCATGGTGCGCACGCGCTGGCCGAGCTGTTCGAGAAATCGGGATTCGGCGTCGGGACTGTCGGTCATAGTTCTTCTTTAGCGGATGTCCTGCGGCGCGTTTTAATGAAACATAGTGCCTGCTGGCATTGACAGCAAGCCACTGCAGTGTCTTTCTATGAATTATAATTCTAAATTCAGGGGAGAAGTCCGTGAGCGAGGGATCCTATAACGCGGTGACCTGGCTGCTCGACCGGAACGTCGAGGAGGGACGCGGCAACAAGGTGGTGTTCGACGACACCGTCTCCCGGCTTACCTATGGCGAGCTCGCGCGCGAAACGCGGCGCACCGCCAACATGCTGCGCCGGCTCGGCGTCCGCCGCGAAGAGCGCGTGGCCATGATCATGCTGGATACGGTCGATTTCCCCATCGTGTTCCTGGGCGCGATCCGCGCCGGCATCGTGCCGGTGCCGCTGAACACGCTGCTGACATCAGATCAATACGCCTACATCCTCGCCGACTGCCGCGCGCGCGTGCTGTTCGTCTCGGAAGCACTCTATCCCGTGATCAAGGACGTGGTCGGCCGCATGCCGGATCTCGAGCATGTCGTGGTGTCCGGCGCCAAGCTCAACGGCCACAAGCAACTCGCGGAAGAGCTCGCGGGTGAGAGCGATCAGTTCACGACCGCCGCGACACATGCCGACGAGCCGGCATTCTGGCTGTATTCCTCAGGTTCGACCGGCATGCCCAAGGGCGTGCGGCATCTGCATTCGAACCTGCAGGCGACCGCCGAGACTTACGCCAGCCGGGTGCTCGGCATCCGCGAGAACGACGTTTGTCTTTCTGCGGCAAAACTGTTTTTCGCCTACGGTCTCGGCAATGCGCTGACCTTCCCGATGTCGGTCGGCGCCACCGTGGTGCTCAACAGCGAACGGCCGACGCCGGCGCGCATGTTCGACCTGATGAACCGCTACAATCCCTCGATCTTCTACGGCGTGCCGACATTGTTCGCGGCGATGCTCAACGACGAGGCGATGAAGCGCGAGCGCTGCGGCGGCGCCCTGCGCATCTGTACCTCGGCCGGCGAGGCGCTGCCGGAATCCGTCGGCAACAGCTGGAAGGCGCGCTTCAACGTCGACATTCTCGACGGCGTCGGCTCGACCGAGCTGTTGCACATCTTCCTGTCGAATGCGCCCGGCGACATCAAATACGGCTCCTCCGGCAAGCCTGTGCCGGGCTATGCGGTGCGGCTCGTCAACGAGGCCGGCGAGGATGTCGCCGACGGCGAAGTCGGCGAGCTCCTGGTCGATGCGCCTTCCGCGGGCGAGGGCTACTGGAACCAGCGCCACAAGAGCCGCCGCACCTTCGAGGGCCCGTGGACCCGCACCGGCGACAAATATGTCAGGGATGGCGAGGGCCGCTACACTTTCTGCGGCCGCGCCGACGACATGTTCAAGGTCTCCGGCATCTGGGTCTCGCCCTTCGAGGTCGAGAGCGCGCTGATCACGCATCCCGCCGTGCTGGAAGCCGCCGTCGTGCCCGAAGCCGATCCGGAAGGCCTGTTGAAGCCGAAGGCCTTCGTCGTGCTGCGTCCCGGCGCGACGACGACGGACTTGCAGGAGATGCTCAAGGAGCACGTCAAGCAGAAGATCGGCCCGTGGAAATATCCGCGCTGGATCGACGTGGTGGACTCGCTGCCGAAGACCGCGACGGGCAAGATCCAGCGGTTCAAGCTGCGGGACGGGGCAAACTAGAAACAAGCCGTCATGGCCGGG
The DNA here is from genome assembly GCF_029846695.2 of Bradyrhizobium nivariense. NCBI lineage: Bacteria > Pseudomonadati > Pseudomonadota > Alphaproteobacteria > Hyphomicrobiales > Nitrobacteraceae > Bradyrhizobium > Bradyrhizobium nivariense. Next base: position 3,192 of record NZ_JARWCR020000084.1, read on the forward strand.
CAAAAGCGCGAAGCGCGTCTTGAGCAAAGTGTCCCGGCCATCCACGCGCGAGCGCGATTGAGGAACGACGTGGATGCCCGGGTCAAGCCCGGGCATGACGACGGAGAAGGACGGACGAAGAAATGACTCTCACTCCCACCGGCTTCCTCAGCATCGGCAATGCCAGCCTCGAATACAAATGGTTGGCGCCGCAAACCGCGGACGCACCGACCATTGTCATGCTGCATGAAGGCCTCGGTTCGGTCGGGCTCTGGGGCGACTTCCCGGAAAAGCTGCAGCAGGCGACCTCCGCCGGCATCTTCGTTTACTCGCGCGCGGGCTACGGCCAGTCGAGCAAGGTCGCGCTGCCGCGGCCGCTGGACTACATGCAGCGCGAGGCGCTGGACGTGCTGCCGAAGGTCCTCGATGCGATCGGCTTCAAGCGTGGCCTGCTGCTCGGCCATTCCGACGGTGCCTCGATTGCGACAATCTATGCCGGGGCACATCAGGATCATCGCCTGAGCGGGCTCGTGTTGATCGCACCGCATTTCATCGTCGAGGACATCTCGGTGAAATCCATCGCCGCGATCAAGACCAGCTTCGAGACCACCGACCTGAAGGCAAAGCTCGCGCGCTGGCACAAGGACGTCGACAACGCCTTCCATGGGTGGAACGGCGCCTGGCTCGACCCGAAATTCCGCGACTGGGATATTTCCGAATCTCTCGCCTATATCCGCGTCCCCGTCATGGTCCTGCAAGGCCTGGACGATCAATATGGCACATTGCGCCAGGTCGAGATCGCGCAGGAAGAGTGCTATTGTCCGGTAGATTTGAAAGTCATTTCAGACGCGGGACATTCCCCGCATCGTGAAGCGCCGGGGGCGACGCTTGACGCGATTGAGCAATTTGCAAAGGCGGCCCTGCGCGACGATCAGGGACTCCAGGGACGCGCCGCATGATGTTGCGGAGGCACATCGATGAATGTGCCTTCGAACGCGAGCGGCCCGCTGCCGTGGCCGCGGTGGCTCATGTGCCGGCGCGCCATCCGGCGCCGCGTTACGGGCTCGCGCTGAACGGCCGCGGCTATTTCCGGGAATCGCAGGAGGTGCAGGGCATGAAACAAAATGCATGTCCGCTCATCTAAGGGGTAGACGCGCCCAAAAAGATGCACTATTGTGCATCTAACGCGACAGCCAAAACGTATAAACAAGCTCAAGGGTGGCCCATGGCCGGGGAAGATCGGCGCCTCGCAGGCGGCGCGACATTCATCGATTTCCAGACCGAACCGTCCCGCTACCGGCACTGGAAGCTCGCGGTCGACGGCGACGTCGCCACCCTGACCATGGACGTCGACGAGAATGGCGGCCTGTTCGAGGGCTATCTGCTCAAGCTCAATTCCTACGATCTCGGCGTCGATATCGAGCTCGCGGACGTGGTCCAGCGCCTGCGGTTCGAGCACCCCGAGGTGAAGGTCGTGGTGATGCGCTCGGCCAAGAACCGCGTGTTCTGCGCCGGCGCCAACATCCGCATGCTCGCGGGCTCGACCCATGCCCACAAGGTCAATTTCTGCAAGTTCACCAACGAGACCCGCAACGGCATGGAAGACTCGTCGGAAAATTCCGGCCAGCGCTTCATCACTGTCGTGAACGGCTCGGCCGCCGGCGGCGGCTATGAGCTCGCGCTCGCCACCGACTACATCATGCTCGCCGACGACGGCGCGTCTGCCGTTGCCTTGCCTGAAGTGCCGCTGCTCGCGGTGCTGCCGGGCACCGGCGGCCTCACGCGCGTGGTCGACAAGCGCAAGGTGCGCCGCGATCACGCCGATTTCTTCTGCACCATCGAGGAAGGCGTGAAGGGCAAGCGCGCCGTGCAATGGCGGCTGGTCGACGAGATCGCGCCGAACAGCAAGCTCGAAGGCAAGGTTGCCGAGCGCGCCAGGGAATTCGCCGACGGCTCGAAGCGCAAGGGCAGCGGCAAGGGCATCGCGCTGACGCCGCTCAAGCGCATCATCGACGCGACCAGCCTGCGCTATGGCTTTGTCACCGTCGACATCGACCGCGCCGCGCGCATCGCCACGATCGCGATCAAGGCGCCGGAGACCGCGCCGCCCGCCGACATCGACGGCATGATGGCGCAGGGGGCTTCGTTCTGGCCGCTCCAGGTCGCGCGCGAGATCGACGATGCCATCCTGCATCTGCGCATCAACGAGCTCGAGATCGCGATGCTGGTGTTCAAGAGCCATGGCGACCGCGCCCATGTGCTTGCCTGCGATGCCTTTCTTGAAACCAACAAGGCGCACTGGCTGGTCAACGAGATCCGCCACTACTGGAAGCGCGTGTTGAAGCGCATCGACGTCACCTCGCGCACGCTGGTGACGCTGGTCGAGCCAGGCTCCTGCTTCGCCGGCACGCTCGCCGAGCTCGTCTTCGCCGCCGACCGCTCCTACATGCTGATCGGCACGCGCCAGGGCGACAATCGTCCGCCGCCGTCGATCGAACTGTCGGCGATGAATTTCGGCCCGTATCCGATGAGCCATGGCCTGACGCGGCTGGAATCGCGTTTCCAGGCCGATCCGTCCGATGTGGAGCGCGCGGAAGCCACGAGGGGTACGGCTCTCGACGCCGAGCAGGCGGAAGAACTCGGCCTCGTCACCTTCGCGCTCGACGACATCGACTGGGACGACGAGGTCCGCGTGTTCCTGGAGGAGCGTGCCAGCTTCTCGCCCGACAGCCTCACCGGCATGGAAGCGAGCCTGCGCTTCGTCGGCCCCGAGACGATGGAATCGAAGATCTTCTCGCGCCTGACCGCGTGGCAGAACTGGATCTTCCAGCGCCCGAACGCGGTCGGCGAGGAAGGCGCGCTGCGCCGCTACGGCAGCGGCCAGAAGCCGAAATTCGATATGACGCGGGTGTAACTCTCGTGTCCCGGGCGCGGCGCAGCACGAAGTGATGCGACGCAGAACCGGGACCCGGACGGACCGGACAATAGGTCCCGGCTCAGCAGTGCAGCACTTCGCGCCGCACTGCATCCGGGACAAGAAATCCAAGGAGCACGGCCATGAACATGAACATCATGAACGTCGACTACTCGACCAAGATTCCGAACAACGTCAATCTGGCCGAAGACCGCCAGGTGCTGAAGGCGCTGGAAGGCTGGCATCCCGGCTACATGGATTGGTGGAAAGACATGGGGCCGGAAGGCTTCCAGGAATCGCTTGTGTACTTGCGCACCGCCTACTCGGTCGATCCGCGCGGCTGGGCCAAGTTCGATTACGTGCGCATGCCCGACTATCGTTGGGGCATCCTGCTTGCGCCGCAGGAAGAGAATCGCGTCGTGCCGTTCGGCGAGCATTTCGGCGAGCCGGCCTGGCAGGAAGTCCCGGGCGAATATCGCGCCATGCTGCGCCGTCTGATCGTGATCCAGGGCGACACCGAGCCTGCCTCGGTCGAGCAGCAGCGCCACCTCGGCAAGACCGCGCCCTCGCTCTACGACATGCGCAATCTGTTTCAGGTCAATGTCGAGGAAGGCCGTCATCTCTGGGCGATGGTGTACCTGCTGCAAAAGTACTTTGGCCGCGACGGACGTGAAGAGGCTGACGATTTGTTGCGCCGCCGCTCGGGCGATGCCGACGCACCGCGCATGCTGGGCGCCTTCAACGAGGCGACGCCGGACTGGCTGTCCTTCTTCATGTTCACCTACTTCACCGACCGCGACGGCAAGATGCAGCTGCACAGCCTCGCGCAGTCGGGCTTCGATCCGTTGTCGCGCACCTGCCGCTTCATGCTGACCGAGGAAGCGCACCACATGTTCGTCGGCGAGACCGGCATCACCCGCGTCGTGCAGCGCACCTGCGATGCGATGCGCGAAGCCGGCATCACCGATCCGACCGACATCGCAAAAGTCCGCGCGCTCGGCGTGATCGACCTGCCGACCATCCAGAAGAAGCTGAACCTGCACTATACGCTGTCGCTTGATCTCTTTGGCTCGGAAGTCTCGACCAACGCGGCGAATGCCTTCAACACCGGCGTCAAGGGTCGCTATCACGAGACCCAGATCGACGACGATCATCAGCTCAAGAACGCGACCTATCCGGTGCTGAAGTTCATCGACGGCGAGATCAAGCTGGTGGACGAGCCGGCGCTGACCGCGCTCAACATGCGCCTGCGCGACGATTACAGCCAGGATTGCGTCAAGGGCATGCTGCGCTGGAACAAGGTGATCTCGACCGCGGGCTACCAGTTTCAGCTCAAGCTGCCCAACGTCGCCTTCCACCGCCACATCGGCGAGTTCAAGGGCATCCATGCGACGCCGGATGGTCTGTTGATCGACGACGCCACCTGGGCCAGGCGCAAGGACGAATGGCTGCCCTCGACCGCCGACGGCGACTTCATCACTTCGCTGATGCAGCCCGTCACCGAGACCGGCGAGTTCGCATCATGGATCTCGCCGCCGAAAGTCGGCATCGACAACAAGCCCGGCGATTTCGAATACGTGAAGATCGAGTCGTGAGTGTCGGGAGCGGCTGCTCTTGCCGCGCAAAAGCTGTCATCATCCGCGAAGGCGGATGATCCAGTATTCCAGAGGCGGCTGTGCTTGAGCCGAGAAGCCGCGGCGTACTGGATGCCCCGGTCAAGCCGGGGCATGACAGTATGGGGTGAGGGGCTGCGTGCTCCGACAACGCCCCTCAACTATCCCACCCGCTCCCCTTGATCCCCGGATTGGCATAAACGATGCCGCCGTCCACCGCGATGGTTGCGCCCACCACATAGTCCCCCGCGCGCGAGGCGAGGTAGATCGCAGCGCCCGCCATGTCCTCGTCGGTGCCGATGCGACCCGCGGGCACGCGCGTCGAGACCTCGTCGCCATGGTCGCGCGCGGCGCGGTTCATGTCGGATTTGAACGGGCCCGGCGCGATTGCGGTGACCACGACATGGTCGCCGATCAGCTTCACGGCCATGCGCCGCGTCAAATGGATCAGCCCCGCCTTGCTCGCCGCATAGGAATAGGTCTCGCCCGGATTGACGAAGATGCCGTCGATCGAGGCGATGTTGATCACCTTCGCCGGCCGCTCTGCCGAGGCCGCCGCGCGCAGCGTGGGCGCCAGCGCCTTGGTCAGGAAGAACGGCGCCTTGACGTTGAGGTTCATCACCTTGTCCCAGCCGCTTTCCGGAAACTCGTCGAACTCCGCGCCCCAGGCCGCGCCGGCATTGTTGACGAGGATGTCGAGTTTTGGCTCGCGCTTGCCGAATTCGCTCGCGAGCAGCTCGGCGCCGGCCAGCGTCGAGATGTCGATCGGCAGCGCGATGCATTCGCCGTCATATTGTGCGGAGAGCTCGTTCGCCGTCGCTTCGCAAGGCCCGGCCTTGCGCGCGGTGATGTAGACCTTCGCCGCACCTGCGCTGAGAAATCCCGCCGCGATCATCTTGCCGATGCCGCGCGAGCCGCCGGTCACCAGTGCGACGCGGCCGTTGAGCGAAAACAGATCTTTGAACATGGTGGCCTCCCTTTGTTTGCGCCGGTTGTGAGCGGGGCCGGAAGGGGAGTCAAGGAAGGCGCTGCATCGTCGTCCTGGCGAAAGCCAGGACCCATTACCCCAGGATTGAATTGCTTGAATGAGCTATGGCCTCAGCGCGTCGCAAAGTGGACAGCGGTGGCAATGGGTCCTGGCTTTCGCCAGGACGACGTCTGAGTTCGGGCAGCGAAGATGGAGAGATTTAAGCCGCCGCAATCCTGCGGAAGCCATTCCACATCGCGGTCGCGGCGCCCGAGGTCAGCACCGGCAGAATCCGCGTGTCCTGGTAATTGCCGTTGAGCGAGACGCGTGGCAGCGCGGTCATGTGGCCGGCGTTTTCGGCGAACAGCATGCCGGGCCGCGTTGTCACCGCGGTCTTGAAGCCGGCGGATGCAGCGAGCGCAAACTCACGCTCGCCCGCGGCCTCGCGGTCGCCATAGGGGTAGGCAAGATGCTGGACATTGCGGCCGAGCGCCTGCTCGATCCGCGCGCGGCTCACGGCCATCTCCTGCGTGGCGATCTCTTCGCTTTGCTTGGCGAGATTGCAATGGCTGATGGTGTGGGCGCCGATCGTGACCAGGGGATCGGCGGCAAATGTCTTCACCTCGTCCCAGGACAGGCAGAGGCTGCGGCACAGCGCGGCGATGTCGACGCCGTACTTCGTGCAGAGCGCCTCGATCTCGCGCTTGAGATCGTGCTCGCCCGGCAGTGCGCGCAACCAGTCGTGCAGCCGGTCGAATGCCGCCTGCTTGGCGGCTGGCGTCGTCGCATCGAGCCGCAGCGCGGCATTGCCGATTGTTACCTCGATCTGCTCGACCCTGGCGATCACGGCCTCCAGCGCCGCCCACCACAGCCGCCCCGTGCCGTCGGCGAAATCGCTGGCGACATAGACCGCCAGAGGCGCGTCAAATTCGCGCAGAACCGGCAGCGCAAAGTCGAGATTGTCACGATAGCCGTCGTCGAGGGTGAAGGCGGCGAAGCGGCGGTCGAACCGGCCCTGCACCAGCCGCTCATGCAGCTCGTCCATGCTGACGATGTCGATCTCGCGCGAGCGCAGGTGGCTCAGGGTGGCGCGCAGGAATTCGGGGGTGACTTCGAGATGTCGGTTCGGCTGGAACGCGGCGTCGCGGGCCGGCCGCACGTGGTGCAGCATGAAAATGGCGCCAACGCCCGACAAAAGCGGGCGCAACAAATGGTGCGCCCCGCTGAAATAGAGTGCTCCCAGCCCGGCGCGGATGACGTTGTTACGGAGTTGTTTCATGACCCGCTGGCGGACTTTGGCATTCCGCCTGCAACTTACGGAAGAACCCTTGAAGAAAAAGTTATTCCAATTGTCGACGCATGGCCCTCGGAAGGGCGTCATTTCCGGTTTGACAGCCCGCCAAGGGTTTGTTTTGTCTCCGGTTCCAGAGTTCGGGTCGTCGAATGCAAAAGCTTTTCAGGTGGGCCAGCAAATGGTGGCCGGGGCTGATCCCCCTGGCCGTCATGTGGGGATTTGCGGCCTGGAATAATACTTTGCCGGTCGAGGCGGACCTTTCCGCCCGGAGTTCGGCCGCCCTCAAGGACACCGTTCTGGACAAGACCCGGATCGCGGTGGACGGCCGCGACGTCAGCCTCGCCGCGGACGCGTTTTCCGAGGAGGGGCGGCGCGACGCTGTTGTGGCGGTCGAGACCGTCCCCGGCGTGCGCCTGGTCGACGACCGGACCCGCCTCGTTCCCGAGGCAAAACCCTTTGTCTGGAACGCCGAACGCGACGTGGTGCGGGTGACGCTGTCAGGCTCCGCGCCCCTGCCGGCGATGAAGGGCCGCCTGACCGAGGCGGCCCGCAAGGAGGTCGGCGGCACCGAGGTGGCCGATCAGATGGGGCTGGCGCGCGGCGCGCCGCCGCGGTTCGAGGCGGCTGCGATGCTGCTGCTCGACCAGATCGGCAAGCTCAAGGACGGCAAGATCACGATAACAGACACCAAGGTCAATCTGTCGGGCATGGCGCGCGACCTCGGCGGCCGCGAAGCGGTCGCGGCGGCGCTCAAGAACCTGCCCGAGGGCTTTTCGATCGCAGCCAACGACGTCAAGGCGCCGCCCTACGTCTTCCAGGCCTACAAGGATCCGGTGGCCGCGACGGTGACGCTGACCGGGTACGTGCCCGACAACAACGCGCACGCGGCGATCGTCACCAGCGCATCGCGGAAATTATTCAACGAAAAGGTCGTCGACAATCTCAAGGCCAGCGTCGGCGCGCCCGGCTCCTTCAACCCCGCCGTGGTCGCAGCGCTCGGCGCGCTGTCGCGACTGTCGACCGGCACGCTCGTCGTGTCGGACCGCGAGGTGAAGCTGTCGGGCGATGCACTCTATGAAGGTGCCGCCAACGACATCCGCGCTGGCCTCGGTAAGGATTTCCCGAAAAACTGGCAGTACAAGCCGGAAATCACGGTGAAACCCGCGGCCGGCCCGGTCGACGGCACCGTGTGCCAGCAATTGTTCTCGGAGCTGCTGGCCAAGGCCAAGATCCGCTTCGGGGCGAAGCGCGCCGACATCGATCCGGATTCCGCCGGCATTCTCGATCATCTGATCGAGACGGCACTGCGATGCCCCACCACCAATATCGACGTCGCTGGGCATACCGATGCCGACGGCGAGGATTCCTTCAACCAGGCGCTCTCGGAGAAGCGCGCGCAGGCGGTGATCGACTATCTGGTCAAGGCCGGCCTGCCCGCCAGCCGCTTCACTGCGGTCGGCTACGGCAGCACGCAGCCCGTCGCCGGCAATGACACCGAAGACGCCAAGGCGCAGAACCGCCGCATCGAATTTCTGGTGAGGTGACGATGCCCTATCTCGTCTCGTTCCATCTGGGTTGGCTGATCGGCTCGCTGCTGCTCGGTTTTTGCATGGGCTGGATCTCGGTGGTCCAGCGCGGCAACGGCACCTCGAAAGTGACTGCGCGCTGGCTCGCCGTGCTTGCTGCCGCCCTGGTCGGGGCCTCGTTGGCGCATGTGGTCCCCGGCCGCTTCGGCTACTGGCTCGACCTCGCCCTGATCATGTTCGCCTGCTACCTCGTCGGCTGCACCATCGGCGCCTGGCTGCGCGACCGGGTGGTCTCGCGCACCGCGCCGCCTGCTGCTCTGTGATGTTGCCGTGCACCCTGACCGCGGGAGTCAGGAAGCGCTCCGGTCACCCCTCTTTCAACAGGCGGTTGCGGCCCATAGATTGACGTCAGCTTAAGCCGTGACGGAACATTGAGCGGTCGAAATCATCAAAACTTCATGGCGACTGCGCAGGATTGCCATGGAGATTCGCGTCAGTCTTGCCGCCGAAAGCGCCAAACCGTGCATCAGGAGCCCGCAACCCTGCCTAAAATATTGAAGGCACGAGCTTTTGTTCGAATTGCCGAATTCCACTCCGCGCGGAAACGCGCTAGTGGAGGGATAGCGGGCATGCGCGATGCCGGGGCCGACAGCGAGGGTTGGTTGGGTGTCTGCGTGTCGTCCGCCTGTTCGCCGGCCACCCTGGCCGCTGAAGCATTGTTCGAGGTTTAGATGCTGGAAGCCATACGCAGAGCGATGTCGTTTCTGCGCCAGAAGCAAATCCTGCATAAGCTTGGAGTTGTGATCAGCGTCGCGGTCATCGGCATCGCTTGCTATGTGCTCTACCACATGCTGCGCGGCATCGATGTCAATGAGGTCCTCGAAGCGATCAAGAGCACCGAGCCGAGCCAGATTGCGATGGCGGCGCTGTTCGTCGCCGCGGGCTATTTCACGCTGACCTTCTACGACCTGTTCGCCGTGCGCGCGATCGGCCACGCCCACGTGCCCTATCGCGTCAACGCGCTCGCGGCCTTCACCAGCTATTCGATCGGCCACAACGTCGGCGCCAGCGTGTTCACCGGCGGTGCGGTGCGCTACCGCATCTATTCGGCCTACGGCCTGAACGCGATCGACGTCGCAAAAATCTGTTTCCTCGCCGGCCTGACCTTCTGGCTCGGCAATGCCGCCGTGCTGGGCCTCGGCATCTCCTATCATCCGGAGGCCGCTGCCTCGATCGACATGCTTCCGCCCTGGCTGAACCGGACGCTGGCGATGATGATCATCGTCGGGCTGGTTGCCTATGTGGTCTGGGTCTGGACCCAGCCGCGGATGGTCGGCCGCGGGCCCTGGACCGTGATGCTGCCGGGCGGCCCGCTGACGCTGCTCCAGATCGCGATCGGCATCATCGATCTCGGCTTCTGCGCGCTCGCGATGTACGTGCTGGTTCCGGACGAGCCCAATCTCGGCTTCGTGGTGGTCGCGGTGATCTTCGTCTCGGCTACCCTGCTCGGCTTTGCCAGCCATTCGCCCGGGGGGCTTGGCGTGTTCGACGCCGCCATGCTGGTCGGCCTCTGGCAGATGGACCGCGAGGAACTGCTGGGCGGGATGCTGCTGTTCCGCGTCCTCTATTATCTGTCCCCCTTCGTCATATCTGTAATCTTGCTGACGTTTCGCGAAGTTATAATCGGCGCACGATCGAAACGCTTGCAGCAGGCCGCGCTCAAGCTCGACCCCGGCCCGGCGCATGAAGCCGCCTATGTGAGAGAGCGCAGCGACAGCGGCGCCTGACCGGCGCAAGTCTTGAGTCTCAAGCCTTGAGTCCGCAAGTCTTGAGTCCGCAAGTCTTGAGTCCGCAAGTCTTGAGTCCGCAAGTCTTGAGTCCGCAAGTCTTGCGTCTAAGAGTCCCCCAGGAGAAGCCCGCCCCGATGGCGATCGACGCCCCATCTTCTCCCTCCTCCCAGCCCTGGTCCGACCGGCTGCGGCACTCGACCGTCATCCTGATCGCCGCGGCGCTCGCGCTGTCGGTGGTGGTCTCGCTGGGCGAATTGTCGGCGCTGCATGCGATTGCGGTGTTCCTCTGCATCGCGGCCGCAGCGCTGATCCCGTGGCGCCTGCACGATACCGCCGCCTCGCGCGAAGACACCGGCCGCGTCAACCCGGTCGAGAGCGCGGCGGTGGCCGCGGTCGTCGCCGGCATGCCCGATCCTGCGGTGCTGCTCGACCGCGCCGGCCGCGTCATCCATCTCAACGCCGCGGCCGCCCAGCTCGCGCCGGCGCTGCGCAGGAACGAGCTCGCCCAGTTCGCACTGCGCTCGCCGGAGATCATCACCGCACTGCGCGAGTCGATCGCGACCACCGAGCCGCGGCGCGCGACCTATCTCGACCATGTCCCGGTCGATCGCTGGATGGAGCTGACCATCACGCCGGTGCCGGTGCCGACCACCTTCGGCGGCGCCGACAAATGCATGCTGATGACCTTCCACGACCAGACGCCGCTGCGCCGGGTCGAGGAAATGCGCGCCGATTTCGTCGCCAATGCCAGCCACGAATTGCGCACGCCGCTGGCCGCGCTGTCCGGCTTCATCGACACGCTCCAGGGCCAGGCCAAGGACGATCCCAAGGCGCGCGAGCGCTTCCTTGGCATCATGCACAACCAGGCCACCCGCATGGCGCGCCTGATCGACGATCTGCTGTCGCTGTCGCGGGTAGAACTGTCGGCCCATGTGCGGCCCGACACTCTGGTCGACCTCTTGCCGATCATCTTCCAGGTCGCCGACGGGCTCGAGCCGCTGGCGCGGGAACGCCAGGTCGAGGTCGAGACCCATCTGCCGGAGGCGCCGGTGATGATCGCGGGCGACCGCGAGGAGCTGCTTCGCCTGTTCGAGAATTTGATCGAGAACGCGCTCAAATACGGCGCCTCGGGTGGACGCGTCATCGTGTCGATGACATCCGGTCCTGCCATTGATGGAACTCAGGAAATCCGGGTCATGGTGCGGGATTTCGGCCCCGGCATCGCGCCGGAGCATTTGCCGCGGCTGACCGAGCGTTTCTACCGGGTCGATGTCGGCGACAGCCGCTCGCAGGGCGGCACCGGCCTCGGATTATCGCTGGTGAAACATATTCTTAACCGCCATCGCGGCCGGCTTTTGATCGAAAGCGTGCCCAAACAGGGCGCCACTTTCACCGCGTGTTTTCCCCAGGGCAAGCCTGCGGCGCTGAGCTAAATTTACAGCAAGTTCAGCCGCTTAAGCCTGTCATTCGACTGTCACGAAACCTTCGTAAAAGCTCAGCTGTCCGCTCCTAAAGGGGCGGCACGGGGAGCGCGATCGGGCGCTGATGGCGCTTCGCTCCCCTGTATGGAGACCAGCATGAATTTCCTCAAAACGATCGTCGCTGCTGGCTTGGTCGCCGCATCGACGACGGCAGCCTTTGCTGCCGACATCACCGGCGCCGGTGCGACGTTCCCGTTCCCGATCTATTCCAAATGGGCGGACGCCTACAAGAAGGAGACCGGCAACGGTCTGAACTACCAGTCGATCGGTTCCGGCGGCGGCATCAAGCAGATCCAGGCCAAGACCGTGACCTTCGGCGCCAGCGACGCGCCGCTCAAGGCCGAGCAGCTCGAGAAGGACGGCCTCGTCCAGTGGCCGATGGTGATGGGCGCCATCGTTCCCGTCGTCAACATCGAGGGCGTGAAGCCCGGTGAGATGGTGTTCGACGGCGAAACCCTCGCCAGCATCTATCTCGGCAAGATCACCAAGTGGGACGACGCCGCGATCAAGAAGCTCAACCCGAACGTGAAGCTGCCGTCGGAGGCGATCACCGTGGTCCGCCGTTCGGACGGTTCGGGCACCACCTTCAACTTCACCAACTACCTCGCCAAGGCCAGCGCTGACTGGAAGAGCAAGGTCGGCGAGGGCACCGCGGTCGAATGGCCGGTCGGCGTCGGCGCCAAGGGCAACGAAGGCGTGTCGGGCAACATCAGCCAGACCAAGAACTCGATCGGTTACGTCGAGTACGCCTATGCCAAGCAGAACAAGCTGACCTACACCGGTCTCGTCAACAAGGCCGGCAAGCCGGTGCAGCCCACCGTCGAAGCCTTCCAGGCGGCCGCCTCCAACGCCGACTGGGCCAAGGCGCCCGGCTACTACGTCATCCTGACCGACCAGCCCGGCGAGAAGTCCTGGCCGATCACGGCGGCGACCTTCATCCTCATGCACAAGGACGCCACCGACAAGGCGGCCTCGCAGGAAGCCATCAAGTTCTTCCGCTGGGCCTTCAAGAACGGCGGCAAGGCGGCTGAAGAGCTCGACTACATCCCGATGCCCGAGGGCGTCGTGACCCTGGTCGAGAAGACCTGGGCTGCCGAGATCAAGAGCTAAGCGCTGTTGTCCCGGGCACCGCGCCGGGCTCTCAAAAGACGTCCGCCCCGGATCGGCATCGCGCCGCATCCGGGGCGCAAGACCGACAACAAGACCAATCACAAGATCTAGAAAATAAGACCTGCGACAAGCATACATTAAACGGGTACAGGGGATCGGCGTGGCAGAGATGGCCGTTCAGAGCGATGTAATCGACGACGCCGGACCGTATGATCGCGCCAAGGCCTTGAGCGCGTTCAAGCTCGGCGACGTCACCTTCTACTGGATCACGCGGCTCTCCGCGATCTCGGTGCTTCTGATCCTCGGCGGCATCATCATTTCGCTGATCGTCGGCGCCTTTCCGGCGATGAAGGAATACGGCCTCTCGTTCCTGTGGACGCAGCGCTGGGCGCCGTCCGCCGATCCGCCGGTGCTCGGCGCGCTCGGGCCGATGTACGGCACGCTCGTCACCTCCTTCATCGCGATGCTGATCGCGATTCCCGTGGGTCTCGGCATTGCGATCTTCCTGACCGAGCTGTGCCCGCAATGGCTGCGCCGCCCGATCGGCATGGCGATCGAGCTGCTCGCCGGCATCCCCTCGATCATCTACGGCATGTGGGGCTTCTTCGTGCTCGGCCCGTTCCTGGCCAACACGTTCCAGCCCTTCATGATCAAGATCTTCGACGGCGTCCCCGTGCTCGGCGCGATCTTCGCAGGTCCCCCGTCCTATCTCAGCCTGTTCAATGCCGCGCTGATCCTTGCCATCATGGTGCTGCCCTTCATCACCTCGATCTCGGTCGACGTGTTCAAGACGGTGCCTCCGGTCCTGAAGGAAGCCGCCTACGGCGTCGGCTGCACCACCTGGGAAGTCGTCCGCAGCGTCGTGATCCCCTACACCCGCGTCGGTGTCATCGGCGGCGTCATGCTGGCGCTGGGCCGCGCGCTCGGCGAGACCATGGCGGTGACCTTCATCATCGGCAACTCGTTCCGGATTTCGGGCTCGATCTTCGCCCCGGGTACCACGATCTCGGCGGCGATCGCATCCGAGTTCGCCGAGAGCGACGGCCTGCACCAGTCCGGCCTGATCCTGCTCGGCCTCCTGCTGTTCGTGCTGACGTTCTTCGTGCTCGCAGCGGCGCGGCTGATGCTGATGCGGCTGGAAAAGAAGGCGGGGAACTGACGCTATGAACCCGATCTATTCACGCCGCCGCCGCAAGGACATCGTGGTCCGCGGGCTCTGCATGGCCGCAACCGCCTTCGGCGTCACCTGGCTCGCGCTGATTCTGATCACGCTGCTCTACAACGGACTTGCGGGACTCAATGTCCAGCTGTTCACCGAGAACACGCCGCCACCCGGATCGAACGAGGGCGGTCTGCTCAATGCCATCGTCGGCTCGCTGATCATGACCGTGATCGGCGTCGGCATCGGCGCGCCGCTCGGCATGTTCGCCGGCACCTATCTCGCCGAATACGGCCGCAACGACAAGCTGACCTCGGTGATCCGCTTCATCAACGACATCCTGCTCTCGGCGCCCTCGATCATCATCGGCCTGTTCATCTACGGCGCGGTGGTGGTGCCGATGCGCGGCTTCTCCGCGATCGCCGGCAGCCTCGCGCTCGCCGTGATCGTGATCCCGGTGGTGCTGCGCACGACCGAGGACATGCTGCTCTTGGTGCCGAACGCGCTGCGTGAGGCGGCCTCGGCGCTCGGCCTGCCGCGTTCGCTGGTGATCAAGCGGATTGCTTATCGGTCTGCCCGTTCCGGCCTCATCACCGGCGTGCTGCTCGCGACCGCTCGCGTCGCCGGTGAAACCGCGCCGCTGCTGTTCACCGCGCTGTCGAACCAGTTCTTCAGCCTCGGCCTGAACAAGACGATGGCGAACCTGCCGGTCACCATCAACAACTTCGTGCAGAGCCCCTATGCCTACTGGAAGCAGCTGGCCTGGAGCGGGGCGCTGCTCATCACCCTGACCGTTCTTGCCCTTAATATTGGCGCGCGCATTCTGGGCGCCGAGAGGACCGCAAAATGAGTGATCTTTCCGTATCGATGAGCGCGGCGGGTGGACTGCCCCACGCGCCGATGCTGCCCGAGGCGCCCCCCAAGGTGACCGTCCGCAACCTGAACTTCTATTACGGCGAGCACCATGCGCTGAAGAACATCAACCTGACGCTCGGCGCCAACCGCGTCACGGCGTTCATCGGCCCGTCGGGCTGCGGCAAGTCGACCCTGCTGCGCATCTTCAACCGGATGTACGACCTCTATCCCGGCCAGCGCGCCACCGGTCAGCTCATGCTCGACCAGACCAACATCCTCGACGGCAAGCTGGACCTCAACCTGCTGCGCGCCCGCGTCGGCATGGTGTTCCAGAAGCCGACGCCGTTCCCGATGACGATCTACGAGAACATCGCCTTCGGTATCCGCCTCTACGAGAAGATCTCGAAGTCCGAGATGGACGGCCGGGTCGAGAAGGCGCTGCGCGGCGGCGCGCTGTGGAACGAGGTCAAGGACAAGCTCAACGCCTCCGGCCTGTCGCTCTCCGGCGGCCAGCAGCAGCGCCTCTGCATCGCCCGCACCGTCGCGGTACGGCCCGAGGTCATCCTGTTCGACGAGCCCTGCTCGGCGCTCGACCCGATCTCGACCGCCAAGGTCGAGGAACTGATCCAGGAGCTGTCCGAGGACTACACGATCGCGATCGTCACCCACAACATGCAGCAGGCGGCGCGCGTCTCGGACAAGACCGCCTTCATGTATCTCGGCGAGCTGATCGAGTTCGACGACACCAGCAAGATCTTCACGTCGCCGACCGACCGGCGCACGCAGGATTACATCACCGGACGGTTCGGCTGAGGAGACGGAACATGGGTTCTGAACATACCGCAAAGGCCTTCGATACCGACCTCCAGGAACTCACCCGCCTGGTCGCCGAGATGGGCGGCATCGCCGAACGCATGATCGTCGATTCCGTCGACGCGCTGATCCGTCGCGACATCCCGCTCGGCCAGCGCGTCGTCACCATCGATGCCGAGCTCGACGCGCTGCAGAAGCGCATCGAGGAGCGCGCCGTGCTCACCATCGCCCGCCGTCAGCCGATGGCGATCGATCTGCGCGAGATCGTCGGCGCCATGCGCGTCGCGACCGATCTCGAGCGCATCGGCGACCTCGCCAAGAACATGGGCAAGCGCGTCGCGGCGCTGGAGACGGACTTCCATCCGCTCAAGCTGTTCCGCGGCCTCGAGCACATGACCGACCTCGTGCAGCAGCAGGTCAAGTCGGTGCTGGACGCCTATGCCGCGCATGATTTGCCGGCGGCGATGGCGGTGTGGAAGGGCGACGAGGAAGTCGACGCCATCTGCACCTCGCTGTTCCGCGAGCTCCTCACCTACATGATGGAGGATCCGCGCAACATCTCGTTCTGCATCCACCTGATGTTCTGCGCCAAGAACATCGAGCGGATCGGCGACCACGCCACCAACGTCGCCGAGACCGTGTTCTACATGATCGAGGGCCAGGCGATGACCGACAAGCGGCCGAAGGGCGACATGACGACCTTCGCCACCACGGTACCGAATACTTGAAGACTTAAGGAGCGACGACCCGATGGGCGCACGCATTATGGTGGTTGAGGACGAGGAAGCCCTGACCGAGCTTCTCCGCTACAACCTCGAAGGCGACGGCTATGACGTCGAGACGGTGATGCGCGGCGACGACGCCGACACCCGCCTCAAGGAGCACATCCCCGATCTGATCGTGCTCGACTGGATGCTGCCGGGGCTATCCGGCATCGAATTGTGCCGGCGGCTGCGCACCCGTCCCGAGACCAAGCAGCTCCCGATCATCATGCTCACCGCGCGCGGCGAGGAGAGCGAGCGGGTGCGGGGTCTTGCGACCGGCGCCGACGATTACATCGTCAAGCCGTTCTCGGTCCCGGAATTGCTGGCGCGCGTAAAAGGCCTGCTGCGGCGCGCAAGCCCCGAGCGGCTCGCCACCGTGCTCGCCTTTGGCGACATCGAGCTCGACCGCGACAAGCGCCGCGTGGCACGCTCGGGCCGGCCGATCGATCTCGGCCCGACCGAATATCGCCTGCTTGAGTTCTTCCTGGAGCATCCGGGGCGGGTGTTCTCGCGCGAGCAATTGCTCGACAGCGTCTGGGGCCGCGACATCTATATCGATGAGCGCACCGTCGATGTTCACATCGGCCGCCTGCGCAAGCTGCTCAATCTCGGCCGCGAGCAGGACCCGATCCGCACCGTCCGCGGTGCCGGCTACGCGCTGGACGATCGCTTTGCGAAGGCGGAGCAGGCGTAGGGGATTTGCGGTGTGATGTTGGCAGACGTGATCTAGCCGGCTGCCGCCACAATCTCCGATGTCGTCCCGGCCTAGTGCGCACTTGCGCACTAGGCCGGGACGACATTGAGTATTTTTGAGCCGTCATCGCGTCACGGCTCGATCCTGAAATCGAAACTACTTACCGCGGCCCCGGCTTCACCGGTGCACGCCGCCGATCCGATGCCGGCTGATACGCGACCCGCGAGTGCTGGGCGCAGTAGGGCAGGCCGGAGAGCGCCTTGCCGCCGCAGAAGAAGAAATCCGGGCTCGAGGGATCGCCGACCGGCCAGTGGCAGGTCGCCTCGTTCAATTCCAGCAGCGACAGCCGCTGGCTCATCGGCACCACGTTGTCGTAGGTGACCGGTTCGGCCTCCACCTCGACTTCGAAGGCCTGTGCCAGCGCGGTGTTGCCGCGCGAGATCGGGCGGGTCACCCGCATCATGTGCTGCGCGGGACGCGCCTTGCGCGGCCGCGGCGCTGCCGATGAAGGGCTCTTGGCGCGGCCCGACAGGCCGAGCCTGTGCACTTTGCCGATCACGGCATTGCGGGTCACATTGCCGAGCTCAGCCGCGATCTGGCTGGCCGAAAGTCCGGCCTCCCAGAGCTTTTTTAGCTGCTCGACGCGATCATCGGACCAGGTCAAAACCGTCATTGCACCCTTTCCCTCGCTGCGGGCCAGCCATCCTGGGGCCTCGCAGCGAATGCCTAAGCCTTTAAAAACCCGTGCCGCCAGAATCCCTTAAGGCTCGCCGGGCGCGACTAGAACGCCCGAACGTTTACGCCGGTACATGAGGACTTAGAGATCAGAACCACTGCACGAGATGTCGTATCTGACAATCCAAACGCTACAATATGGCGTGACTCCCGCGCAAGAGTCCGCCGACTCGCTTCCACATGTTCCGTGGTGAAAACCCGCAAAATCGGCACCGCAAGACTACGGATTCAGCGTTTCGCGAGGCTTTCCGGGCGGCATTGACACCCGTTTCACCAGGCCTAAGATACTCATGCGTGCCGCCCTGAAGAGGCGGCACGTTTCGTTTTCCGGGCCGGTCAATGGTGCGTCGCCCAATGCACGCTCACACCGTCCGCAACATTCAAGTGACCGCCATGACCAACAGCGCAGCGCCGCATTTGCTCCCCGTTTTTGCCAGGTCCGACCTCGGTTTCGAGCGTGGCGAAGGCTGCTGGCTGATCGCGACCAATGGCGAGCGCTATCTCGATTTCACCTCGGGCGTCGCGGTCAACGCGCTCGGCCATGCCCATCCTGCGCTGGTCACGGCGTTGCAGGAGCAGGCCACGAAGCTCTGGCACATGTCGAACCTGTTCCAGAGCCCGGACGGCGAGAAGCTCGCGAACCGCCTCTGCAACGAGAGTTTTGCGGACTTCGTGTTCTTCTGCAATTCCGGCGCCGAAGCGCTGGAATGCGTGATCAAGGTGGTGCGCCGTTATCACGCGATGAAGGGCCATCCGGACCGCTATCGCATGATCACCTTCGAAGGCGCCTTCCATGGCCGCACGCTGGCGACGCTGGCTGCGACCGGTTCGGCCAAATATCTCGAAGGTTTCGGCCCTCCCATGGAGGGCTTCGACCAGGTTCCGCATGGCGATCTCGACGCGGTGAAAAAGGCGATTGGTCCGCAGACCGCCGGCATCCTGATCGAGCCGATCCAGGGTGAGGGTGGCGTGCGTTCGGCAACGCCCGCGTTCCTCAAGGCGTTGCGCCAGCTCTGCGATGAGAAGGGCCTGTTGCTCGCCTTCGACGAGGTGCAGACCGGCATGGGCCGCACCGGCGATCTGTTCGCGCACCGCCGCCTCGGCGTCGAACCCGACGTGATGTCGCTGGCCAAGGCGCTCGGCGGCGGCTTCCCGATCGGCGCCTGCCTTGCGACCGCGGAAGCGGCGTCCGGCATGACGCCGGGCTCGCACGGCTCGACCTTCGGCGGCAATCCGCTCGCGATCTCCGCTGCGAACGCCGTGCTCGACGTCATGCTCAAGCCCGGCTTCTTCGACCACGTGCAGAGGATGTCGCTGCTGCTCAAGCAGAAGCTCGCCTCCGTGAT
The DNA here is from genome assembly GCF_029846695.2 of Bradyrhizobium nivariense. Lineage (NCBI taxonomy): Bacteria > Pseudomonadati > Pseudomonadota > Alphaproteobacteria > Hyphomicrobiales > Nitrobacteraceae > Bradyrhizobium > Bradyrhizobium nivariense. The sequence continues at coordinate 22,232 of NZ_JARWCR020000084.1, forward strand.
CGACCGTCATGGCGATGTCGTCAGCGAAGTGCGCGGCGAGGGTCTCCTGATCGGCATCAAGGCCGTGGTGCCTTCCGGCGATCTCGTTGCCGCGTTGCGCGACGAAAAACTGCTTACCGTCGGCGCCGGCGACAATGTCGTGCGTTTCCTGCCGCCCCTGATCGTCACCGAAGCCGAGATCGAGGACAGCGTCGGGCGGCTCGAGCGCGCCTGCACCGCATTGTCCGGCAACAAGCGGGCGGCAAGCTGATGAGCAAGTCGCCCGATAAAGCGCCGAAGCACTTCCTCGATATCAACGAGCTGCCGCTGTCGGAGCTCAAGAGCATGCTCGCCGCGTCGTCGGCGATGAAGGCGAAGCAGAAGGCGCATCAGCCGGTCAGGCCGCTCGAAGGCAAGACGCTGGCGATGATCTTCGAGCGCCCCTCGACGCGGACGCGGGTGTCGTTCGATGTCGCCATGCGCCAGCTCGGTGGCGAACCGATCATGCTCACCGGTGCCGAGATGCAGCTCGGCCGCGGCGAGACTATCGCCGACACCGCGCGCGTGCTGTCGCGCTATGTCGACGCCATCATGATCCGCATCCTCAATCACGATGCCCTGCTGGAGCTCGCGGCGAACGCCACCGTGCCCGTCATCAACGGCCTGACGCGGCGCTCGCATCCCTGCCAGGTGATGGCCGACCTCATGACCTACGAGGAACATCGCGGCCCGATCGAGGGCAAGACGGTGGCCTGGACCGGCGACGACAACAACGTGCTCGCGTCCTGGGCGCACGCCGCCGAGCGCTTCAAGTTCCAGCTCAATGTCGCGACGCCTCCGGAGCTCGCGCCGAAAAAGGCGATGCGCGACTTCATCAAGGCGACCGGCGCGCCGATCATGCTCGGCACGGATGCCGAAGCCGCCGTGCGCGGCGCCGATTGTGTCGTGACCGACACCTGGGTGTCGATGGGCGACAAGGAAGGCGAGCACCGCCATAACGTGCTCAAGCCCTATCAGGTCAATGCCCAGCTGATGTCGCTGGCCAAGCCCGATGCGCTGTTCATGCACTGCCTGCCCGCCCATCGCGGCGAGGAGGTCACCGACGAGGTGATCGACGGCCCGCAATCCGTCGTGTTCGACGAGGCCGAAAACCGCCTGCACGCGCAGAAGGGCATTCTGGCCTGGTGCTTTGACGCGGTGAAGTAGGTAGGCGCGGTTGACGACCGTCGTCCTGGCGAAAGCCAGGACCCATTACCACCGGCTTTCGTTTGGCGAAGATTGGCAATTGTCATCTCGTGCCAAATCTCGCAGTCGGGGTTATGGGTCCTGGCTTTCGCCAGGACGACACCGAAGTTGCCGTATCGTTGTGCAACCAAAGCTGCGTTCCGTAGCGTTGCCCGCGCCCCCTTCCATTTCCGCCTTCCGACCCCAGATAAAGCGCCATGGTTTCCCAATCCCCTGTCATGAAAACCGGGCCCGAAGGCCCGGTTCGCGCGCCATCCGCGGTTCCCGTCGATGACGCCGTGCTGCCCTACGAGGTCGACGCGCTCGATGTGCGCGGTCGCCTGGTGCGGCTTGGTCCGGCGCTCGACGAGATCCTGACCAAGCACGATTATCCAGCGCCGGTCGGCAAGCTGCTTGGCGAGGCCATTGTGCTGACCACGCTGCTCGGCTCGGCGCTGAAGTTCGAAGGCCGCTTCATCCTCCAGGCCCAGACCGACGGTCCGGTGTCGTTCCTGGTCGTGGACTATCAGGCGCCGGATCGCCTGCGGGCCTATGCCCGCTACGACGCCGCGCGCCTTGGCGAGGCAAAAGATTCCGGCGCGCTGCTGGGCCACGGTCATCTCGCCATGACCATCGACCAGGGCCCCGACATGAGCCGCTACCAGGGCCTGGTCGCGCTCGACGGCGGCAAGCTGGAAGACGCCGCTCACGAATATTTCCTGCGCTCCGAGCAGATCCCGACGCGCGTGCGTCTCGCCGTCGGCGAGGAGTGGCGTTCGAACGACGGCGGCAAGCATCGCTGGCGCGCCGGCGGCATGCTGATGCAGTTCCTGCCGAAGGCGCCGGAGCGCGCGCGGCAGGCCGATCTGCATCCCGGCGATGCACCCGAAGGCGTCGAAGCGCACAGCGTCGCTGAAGACGATGCCTGGGTCGAGGCGCGCTCGCTGATCGAAACCGTCGAAGACGTCGAGCTGATCGATCCCGAGCTCTCCGGCGAGCGGCTGCTCTACCGCCTGTTCCACGAACGCGGCGTGCGCGTGTTCAATCCGCTGGTCCTCAAGGCGCAATGCTCCTGCTCGCGCGATGCGGTCGCATCGATGCTGAAGAGTTTTTCGCCCGACGACCGCGCCGCGATGGTCAAGGACGACAAGGTCGTCGTGACCTGCGAGTTCTGCAGCTCGGTGTACGATTTCTCGCCGCACGAGGCAGGCGTCGAAGACGCTTGAGGCGTTAGCCCGTCTACGGGACCTTGCTGTGTCGCCCCTCTGTCAACCTCGTTGCGCGAAAATATTCCACTTTACCGAAATTCGGAAATGGCGTATGTGTCGCCCATCCCGGCTCATCCTTGAGGGGCGATCTTGTGGTCGTCATTTTCGCGAGCCGGGCTTGCGGTGGACGCGGCAGCGTTCGGGTGCGAGAGGTCTGGGGCAGGGCGGATTGCTCTCCGTGAGCCCAAAACTTCGTGCTGGATGAGCGGCGCTGTCAGGTTCGTCTCGCCATCAGGTCGGCGGCAACGTGCACAACGTCGTCGAAACCGATGGTGAGCAGCGAGCCGTGCGTACGGCAAAACCGTGTGGTCCTGGCCGTCGTTGCTACGGTCAAGCCTTTGCGGATGCGGCATTCGCGTCAACCGGCGCGATGTCCGCGACTTCTGTGAGGGCGAGGGAGGCCAAAAGGAACTCGGCTCCCGGGAGAGCACGGCATAAGCCGTAAAGCCACTGCGCAGGGAAGGCCGAGTGATTTGGCTACACCTGTATGCTGCTGTGCGGTTCTTTTGCGCTACATTTTCGCGCAGCGGACCGCGGGTGCCAGCCGGCACCCGGCCTTCCCTGTGCCCTCTTGGACAAGAGGGTGGATCGACGAAGCAAAACTCGGGCGAAACGCGCCGCGAGGATGCGGAGGTGTGTCTGGGATTCAATGCGGGTCGGACCAGTGGAGCTGCCGCCTCATACACGGTGTCATCGTCCGACTTGATCGGGCGATCCAGTACTCCGAGACGGTTATGATTGAGTCGAGAGGCTGCGGCGTACTGGATTCCCCGCCTGCCGCCTACGCTAAAAGCTTCGGCGCCCCTGGAGCTCAACCTCGGCGAAGCCTTGGCGTAGCCGGGTCGCGGGGAAGGACATTGAGGCTAATTCAACACCCGCTTGTTGTCGGGGCTGTCCAGCGAGAACGTCGGCACGTCGATCTCGAAGCGTTCGCCGCTTGCGCTGACCATCTGGTAGCGGCCGGTCATGAAGCCCGAGGCGGTCGTGAGCGGCACGCCGGAGGTGTATTCGAAGCGTTCGCCGGGGGCGAGCGTCGGCTGCTCGCCGACCACGCCCTCGCCCTTCACCTCCTGCTGCCGGCCGGTGGCGTCGGTGATGATCCAGTGCCGCGTCTTGAGCTGCACGGTCTCGTCGCCGGAATTGACGATGACGATGGTGTAGGCCCAGAAATAGCGCGAGCGGTCGGCCGACGACTGCTCCGGAACAAAGTTCGGCTCGACGGTCACTTCGATATGGCGGGTCACGGCGCGGTACATGATTGCCATCATACCGAAAACTGCTCGGGAACCAAACGCCGGAGGTGGTCCTGGCGACATCGTCCCGCCAGAATTCGCAGGGAAGTACACCCGCATGTGATCCGGTCGCTTTGCGGGATGACGGTCGGACCGGTACACTCCTTGCCACGTCGCGATTTGCGGAAGGGTTTTTAGGCCCCCGATGACCATTGCCGACCAAGTGACGGGATCGACGATCGCGGGAACCGCCAAGCCTGTGGAGGTCAAGTCTGTGGAGGCCAAGCCTGTGGAGGCCAAGCCTGTGGAGGCCAAGCCTTTGGAGGCCGCCAAGTCTGCGGGGGCGAAGCTGCGCGCGGCCGCGCCGGCCATTTCGCTGCCCGCCATCGGCGAGCGCGAGCTCCGGCTCGACCTGTTCCGCGGCCTCGCGCTGTGGCTGATCTTCATCGACCATTTGCCGACGAGTCTTCTGACCTGGTTCACGATCCGCAATTACGGCTTCAGCGACGCCACCGAGATCTTCATCTTCATCTCCGGCTACACCGCCGCCTTCGTCTACGGTCGCGCGATGCTGGAGAGCGGCGTCGTCATCGCCACCGCGCGCATCCTGCGGCGGGTCTGGCAGATCTATGTCGCCCACGTCTTCCTGTTCACGATCTTCCTTGCCGAGATCTCCTATGTCGCGACCAGATTCGAGAACCCGCTCTACACCGAAGAGATGGGTATCATGGATTTCCTCAAGCAGCCCGACATCACCATCGTGCAGGCGCTGCTGCTACGCTTCCGTCCCGTCAACATGGATGTGCTGCCGCTCTACATCGTGCTGATGCTGGCGCTGCCCGTGATCCTGTGGTCGATGAAGTGGAAGCCCGACCTCACGCTCGCTTTGTCCGCCGCGCTCTACGTGGTGACCTGGGAATACGACCTCTACTTCTCCGCCTATCCGAACGGCTTCTGGGCGTTCAATCCGCTGGCCTGGCAATTGCTTTTTGTCTTCGGCGCATGGTGTGCGCTCGGAGGTGCGCGGCGCATGTCGCGTATTCTGGCTTCACCGGTGACGATGTGGATCGCGATCGCCTATATCGTGGCGGCGTTCTGCGTCACGCTGACCTGGTACGTGCCGCAACTGTCCCATTTGATGCCGAAGCGGCTCGAGCAATGGATGTATCCGATCGACAAGACCGACCTGGACGTGTTGCGCTTCACGCATTTCCTGGCGCTGGCCGCGCTCACCGTGCGCTTCCTGCCGCGCGACTGGCCGGGCCTGAAATCGCCCTGGCTGCGGCCGCTGATCCTGTGCGGCTCGCATTCCCTGGAGATTTTCTGCCTCGGCGTCTTCCTCGCCTTCGCCGGCCATTTCATCCTGGCCGAAGTCTCCGGCGGCGCAGCCATGCATGCGGTGATTAGTCTCTCCGGAATCCTGATCATGTGGGGCGTTGCGTGGGTGATTTCGTGGTACAAGAGCGTAGCTGACAAGAGCGGTGCGAAAACCAAGAACGCCGTCGGCAACGCCGATCTGGCGGGAGGGGGCTGATGAAGGCGAAGGTTCTCCTGAGCCTGATCCTGTTATGCGGTAGCCTCGCCGCGCCTGCGGCGCGCGCGGACGATGCTGCGCCTGCAAATACAGCTGTACCTCCGGCCTGCGAATTGCCGTCCTATCTGCTCACCAGCGAAAGCCAGCTCCCCAAGGTCGCCGATGCCGTCAAGGCCGGCAAGCCGCTCGAAATCCTGGTGATCGGCAGCCGCTCGACCACGATTCCGGCCTCCGAGGACGCCTCCTATCCGGCGCGGATGCAGGCCATTCTGAAGGACAAGCTGCCGCCGTCCGAGACGGTGCACGTCTCCGTAGAAATACAGAGCAAGAAGACGGCAGAGGAAGCGGCCGCCAGCTTCGTTAAGCTGATGGAAGCAAAAGCACCTACTTTGGTCATCTGGCAGACCGGGACTGTCGATGCTATCCGAGCCATCGATCCCGATGATTTTCGTGGCGCGGTGACCGGAGGGGTTGCTGCGTTGCAAAAGGCAGGGGCTGACGTCGTCTTGATGAATCTGCAGTACAGCCCGCGCACCGAAACCATGATCTCGGTGCCCCCATACCTCGACAATATGCGGGTGGTGGCGCAGGAGCATGATATCCCGCTGTTCGATCGCTTCGCGATCATGCGGCAGTGGAATGACCAGGGGCAGTTCGACCTGTTCAGCCCGTCGCGCGGGCCTGAGCTGGCGAAACAGGTCCATGATTGCCTTGGCCGGGCGTTGGCACAATTCGTGATTGACGCAGCCCATCTGGAGCCAGCCCAGCAGCAGAATTGAGGTCTAGCGTTAATGAGTTCTTTCCGCCCTTTTTGCCTGACGGCATGGCTGGCTGCGCCTGCAGCAGCAATGCTGCTGTTGCTGAGTCCGGCCTCGGAGGCGCGCGCGCAGGCGCAGGCCGCGCAGGCAACGCCCGCCCCGCAGCAGTCGGCTAATCCCGCTCCCGCTTCACCGTCCCAGACCACCGTCGCCGTGACGTCTCCCGACCAGCGCGGCATCACGACGCGCGCCATCGACAAGGTGAAACAGGTCGCGAAATCCGCCGGCGACATCTTCAGCCGCGTCCCCTGCCTGTCGCCGAAGGGCGGCGCGAAGGCGATGGGCTCGCTGCCGCATGTCGCGGGCAAGCTCGTCGCCGGCCAGCCCGTCGTCATCGTCGCGTTCGGCTCGTCGTCGACCGCGGGATTCGGCGCGAGCTCGCCGGAGTTCAACTATCCCAATCGCCTTGCCGCGCAGCTGCACCGGCACTATCCGACCGCCAACATCACCGTCACCAATGCCGGCGTCGGCGGCGAGGATGCGCCCGAGATGATGAAGCGGCTCCAGAAGGAGGTGATTGATTTGCATCCGGATCTGGTGATCTGGCAGGTCGGCACCAATGCCGTGCTGCGCAATCTCGATCCCGCCGATACCGCGAAGATGGTCGAGGAGGGCATCAGCCGCATCCAGGCCGCCGGCGATGCCGACGTCGTGCTGGTCGATCCGCAATATTCTCCGGCCGTCAACCAGCGTGCGGAGAGCGCCGGCAAGATGGTGAAGCTGCTCGGCAAGGTCGCCGAGCTCCGTCACGTCGGCATTTTCCCGCGCTTCGAGGTGATGCGCGACTGGCACGAGAAGCAATCGATTCCGGTCGAGAGCTTCGTCATCGCCGACGGCCTGCACATGAACGATTGGGGCTACGCCTGCTTCGCCCAGCTCCTCGGCGACGACATCATCCGTTCCGTCGGCCAGATCAAGCTCGGGGTGAACGTGCCGGCGGACGTGCGGACCTATCGGCCGATGTAAGCTCGGTGTCGTAGGTGGGTTAGGCGAAGGCGTAACCCACCACTTCTGTTGCCGCGGAGATCAAGGAGGTGGGTTACGCCTTCGGCTAACGCACCCTACGATTCAAGCTCACGCCTTCTCCAGCGCCGCGGTCAGATCCTCGATCAGGTCATCCGCATGCTCGAGCCCCGCCGAGAAGCGGATGAATCCCTCGCTGATGCCGAGCGCGGCGCGGTCCTCCGGCTTGAGGCGCTGATGCGTCGTCGTGGCCGGATGCGTGACGAGGCTCTTGGCATCGCCGAGATTGTTCGAGATCTTCGCCAGCTTGAGCTCGTTGAGCACGCGGAACGCCGCAGCCTTGCCGCCCTTGACCTCGAGGCCGACCAGCGTCGAGCCGCCGCGCATCTGCTTCTTCACCAGTGCTGCCTGCGGATGATCGGCGCGGCCGGGAAACACCAGCCGCGAAATCTTCGGATGGCTCGCCAGCACGTCCGCGATGCGCGCCGCCGTCTCGGTCTGCGCGCGCACGCGCACGGCGAGCGTCTCCAGGCCCTTGAGCAGGACCCAGGCGTTGAACGGCGAGATCGACGGGCCGGTCTGGCGCATGAAATTGTGGATGTGCTCGGCGATGAACGCTTCCGAGGACAGGATGATGCCGCCGAGACAGCGGCCCTGGCCGTCGATGTGCTTGGTCGCGGAATAGACCACGACGTCGGCGCCGAGCGCGAGCGGGCTCTGCCAGATCGGGGTGGCGAACACGTTGTCGACGACGAGCCGCGCGCCGCCCTTGTGCGCGATCTCGGCAATCCCGGGAATGTCGAGCACGTCGAGCGTCGGATTGGTCGGGCTCTCCAGGAAGAACGTCTTGGTGTTCGGCTTCAGCGCGCGCTGCCATTGGTCGAGATCGAGGCCGTCGACCAGCGTGGTCTCGATGCCGTAGCGCGGCAACAAATCCTGCACGACATAGAGGCACGAGCCGAACAGCGCGCGCGAGGCCACGACGTGATCGCCGGCCTTCAGCGGTGCCAGGATCGCGGTCGTCACAGCGGCCATGCCAGTTGCGGCCGAACGTGCCGCTTCGGCGCCTTCGAGCTCGATCATGCGGCGCTCGAACATCGAGATGGTCGGGTTGGAGTAGCGCGAATAGATGAAGCCGGGGTCCTCGCCCTTGAACCGCGCCTCGCACTCCTCGGCGCTGTTGTAGACGTAGCCCTGGGTCAGGAACAGCGCCTCCGAGGTCTCGCCATATTGCGAGCGCAGGGTGCCGGCATGGACCAGGCGGGTTTCGGGACGGTAGGTGGCAGGCGACTTCGACATAGGTACCTCCGACGTGACCGTCGATGCGAAAACGGTCACAAAAAAACCGGCCTGGAAATCTCCACTGGCCGGGATCACAGAGGTCCCCGGCCTGTTTAGCGACTTATTTAACGTGGCTGCAAGCCGGCCGGCTCAAATCACCACGGGATAAGTGATGCTCATATTCCGCAATGCCCTTTCCGTCAAGGCGTCCATCGGCTAGCCGTAAAAAACTGTATTTTCCGCATGTCCTGACGCATTCGACCCCTGATGAGGACCCCCGGTTGACGTTCACGGTCGCCGCCAATGCCAATGGTATCCTGCCCGACCGCATGATCGCGGCGATGGCGGAGGCTGGCCTCATCCTGCCCGCCTACGACTTCGTCGAAAGCCAGATCCAGCCGGCGAGCCTCGACCTGCGTCTCGGTGACATCGCCTATCGCGTCCGTGCCAGCTTCCTCCCGGGTCCCGGCGCGACGGTCGCCGAACGCATCGACGAATTGAAGCTGCACGAGTTCAGCCTCGCCGACGGCGCGGTGCTGGAGACCAACTGCGTCTACATCGTGCCGCTGCTCGAAAGCCTCGCGCTGCCGCCGGAGATCGTCGCGGCCGCCAACCCGAAAAGCTCGACCGGCCGGCTCGACGTTTTCACCCGCGTGATCGCCGACGGCACCCGCCGCTTCGACATGATCGGTGCCGGTTATCACGGTCCGCTTTATGCCGAGATCAGCCCGAAGACGTTCCCGGTGCTGGTCAGCGAGGGCTCGCGCCTGAGCCAGGTGCGCTTCCGCACGGGAGACGCCATCCTCAACATCGACGACCTCGAGGCGCTGCATGCGACCGAGCGTCTGGTCGACGTCGACGATGCCGATCTCACCGGCGGCGTCGCGGTGTCCGTCGATCTCTCCGGCGAAAAGAGCGGCGGTTTCGTCGGCTATCGCGCCAAGCGCCACACCGGCGTCATCGACGTCGATCGCCGCGCCGGCTATTCCGTCGAGGACTTCTGGGAGCCGATCTCGGCGCGTCCCGACGGCAACCTGATCCTCGATCCCGGCGAGTTCTATATCCTCGCGTCGAAAGAGGCGGTGCAGGTGCCGCCCGATTACGCCGCGGAGATGGTGCCGTTCGATCCGCTGGTCGGCGAATTCCGGGTGCATTATGCCGGATTCTTCGATCCCGGCTTCGGCTATGCCGGTGCGGGCGGGCTGGGATCGCGCGCCGTGCTCGAAGTGCGCTCGCGCGAAGTGCCCTTCATCCTCGAGCACGGCCAGATCGTCGGCCGCCTCGTCTACGAGAAGATGCTGGCGCGCCCCGACGCGATGTACGGCCAGCGCATCGGCTCGAACTACCAGGCACAGGGCCTGAAGCTGTCGAAGCATTTCAGGGTGTAGCAATCATCCTCCGCCGTCACTCCCCGCGAAAGCGGGGAATCAGTACGCTGCGGCCTCTCGGTTCAATCACGGCCGTCTCTGGAATACTGGATCGCCCGGTCTTCGCCGGGCGATGACAGCGAATGCGTGTCCGGTTGCACAGCTCCATCCGCGATGACACACTCCGGCAAAACAACAAGCCGGGAGCGAACATGACCGCCGCATCAGTCCCCGCGCAGGAAGCTCAATGGAAACGCTGGCGCGCGGTTGCCGATCTCTATCACGCCTACTTCACCGGCCTGATCCTCACCGTGGTCACGAGGCGCGGCACGGCGGATGCTGCGGAGTTCGTCTTCCGCGTGTTCCGCCGCCAGCAGCAGGAGCGCTTCCTGCCGGGACTGCAAAAGCTCGGGCTGAGCCATCTGCCGCCAGCCGTCGCCGCCGCGCAATATCACTACCTCTCGAACTGGATCGGCGGCGTGCATGTCGAATACATGCATGAGAGCGACACCAAGGCCTGGATCCGCTATCCGCCGCCGCGCTGGATCTGGAAGGGCACTGCCATCTGCGGCGTGCCGGGCGAAGTGTCGCGCGCGATGCTGCGCGGCTGGCACGCCAACAACGGTGTCGCGCTCGGTGATCTCCGCCTGGGCTTTGTGTGCACCAAGCAGAGCGTCGACGGCCAGGACGGGCTCGAAGGTTATTACCATCAATACGATCATCCGCTCGAGCTCGACCAGCGCCTGGTGTTCGCGCGGCATCTCGAAGCGCCGCTGTTCGATGCGAAGTCCGCGCCGGCTCTTCCCGTCGCAAGCTGGCCGAAACCGCGGCTCGAAAAAGCCTATCGCAACTATGCGATGGACTATGTCCGCACCGCCGCGCCGGTGATGGTGCAGCTGTTCGGCCCTGAGGATGCCGGCTATCTCCTGCACCTCACTGGCAAGCTGATAGGGATGCAATACTTCGATGAGGTCGCTGCGGCGCTGTCGATGGGCCGCGGCGGTGCGAGCGAATTCGCGACGTTCCTCGACGCGCTGTTTGTCGCGCAGGACGATGCGACTGAGGCAACGCAGTCCGAAGGCACGTTCGAAATCCGTCAGCAGAGCTGGAAGCTGATGGACGACGTCGCCGATTATCACCCCGCCTGCGCCAAGGTGCTGGCGGGGCTGTTCGAAGGGCTCGCAGCCGGATGCGGCCGGCACATCGGCGTGCACCTGCGCCCGACGGCAGGCGGTCGCCCGCCGCTGGTCTGGCGCATCGGGTAATTCCACCATGAAATGCACTGCCGCAGGGCACGCCTGCATCAGGCGCAGGAGGAATCGCTGCGTGCCGTGCTAACAAGCTTCTCGTTGCGCCCTGCGCGCGAACAAGTTTATTGGCACACCTACGCATTGCTGCGCCGCAAACGGCGCCTGCACCCCGGAGAGGACATGTCCGACATCGCCGAAATCCCGGTCGATGAACAAGAGCGTCCGCTGCCGCCGCCGCCACGGACCGTGAAGAGCGCGCTGTTGGACGGCCCGATCCTGCGCACGCTGCTCGGGTTGGCCTGGCCCAACGTGGTCGCGCTGTCGGCCGGCACCTGTGTGGTGATCGCAGAGACCTCCTATATCGGCCGGCTCGGCGTCGAGGCGTTGGCCGCGATGGCGCTGGTGTTTCCGACCGTGATCCTGACCATGACGATGTCGGGCGGCGCGATGGGCGGCGCGGTGGCCTCCGCGATCGCGCGCGCGCTCGGCGCCGGCGATCGCGAGCGTGCCGGCACGCTCGCCGCGCATGCGCTGCTGATCGGCATCAGCTTCGGCCTCGTCTTCATGCTGGGCATGCTGATCTTCGGGCCGCGCGTTCTGGAAATGCTCGGCGGCCGCGGCGACGTGCTGACGCATGCGATCGCCTACACCCAGGTGTTTTTCGGCGGCGCCGTGCTGCCCTGGCTGCTCAATACCATGGCGGGCGTCCTGCGCGGCACCGGCAACATGAAGCTGCCGTCGCTGTTGATCCTCAATTCCGCGGTTTGGCAGATCGTGCTCGGCGGCACGCTCGGCCTCGGCCTGGGCCCGGTGCCGCAGCTCGGCATGCGCGGCGTCGCGGCCGGTGCGCTGATCGCCTATTCCATGAACATCTGCGTGATGGGCTGGTACCTGTTCTCAGGTCGCGCCCGCGTCGTCCCCAAACTGCGCGGCCTGCGCGTCCAATGGGCGATGTTCTTCGACATCCTCAAAGTCGGCGCCATCGCCTGCTTCTCGCCGCTGCAATCGGTGCTGACGATCTCGATCTTCACCCACATGCTGGCGAAATTCGGCACCGCGATCCTCGCCGGCTACGGCATCGGTGCGCGGCTGGAATTCCTGCTGACCTCGATCGCGTTCTCGTTCGGCATCGCCTCGGTGCCGATGATCGGCATGGCGGTCGGCGCCGGCCGCATCGCCCGCGCCCGGCGCATCGCCTGGATCGCGGCGGCGAGCGCCTTCGTCGCCGTCGGCGCACCGGCGTGCCTGGTCGCGACCTTCCCCGATCTCTGGGTCAACATTTTCACGGACAGCGCGACCGTGCGCGCGACCAGCCATCAATATCTGTCGACGGTGGCGCCGTTCTACGCCTTCATCGGCCTCGCCTCGACGATGTATTTCTCGTCGCAGGGGGCCGCGAAGGTGATCGGCCCGGTGCTGGCGCAGACCGCGCGGCTGATCTACATCGCGGCGGTCGGCTGGTGGCTGTCGACGCACGATGCCACCGCGCAAAACTTCTTCTGGCTGGCCGCCAGCTCGATGGTCGTGCTCGGCTTGCTCTCGTGCTCCAGCGTGGTGCTGACCCGCTGGGGTCCGCGCGAGACGAAGCCTGCCATCAGGCCTGCCCTTTCGGCCGCTGCGGACTAGGGTCTGTTGGGATTCATCGGGAGTTTATCACGGCTGCGGCCAGATGGATCATGGCTGCGAAGCTTTGATCGGTCTTATCTGCGCGCAACGGGATACGTTTGAATTCCTTGAGCTTGCAGAAG